>CAZYUS010000171.1:0-5539 GCA_964650615.1 uncultured Pseudomonadaceae bacterium
CTTATACCCGTATCGAGGGTTCGAATCCCTCTCTCTCCGCCAGATCTTACGTGGTCAGCGCTTTTTGTCTGATCACTGTCCCGTCAATGGCCGCCTGCAGGGTAGTCACGCGATGCTAGATGGCAAACCCCGCTAGGCCCGGAAGGGAGCAACGGTAGTCATTGATGCATGCGCCGTGAAAGTGCTCTGCAGGTAGCCACCTAAAGTTCCTCATGTATTCGCGGCACTCACTCAAATTGAAAAAGCGGGTAACGCAGTCGTGTGTTAGCATTTCGCACCCCGAAATCCCAGTTTAAACACCGGCATAATGAGTTACCTCGCGTTAGCACGAAAATGGCGTCCGCGTGCATTTGCCGACATGGTCGGTCAATCACACGTATTAAAGGCGTTAACATCTGCTTTATCTCAACAACGATTACATCACGCCTATTTGTTTACCGGTACACGCGGTGTCGGTAAGACGACGGTGGCAAGAATATTTGCCAAGAGTTTGAATTGCGAAAACGGTGTCAGCGCAACGCCATGTGGACAATGCAGTGCGTGTATTGAAGTGGATAGCGGTCGGTTTATCGATCTCATAGAAGTTGATGCCGCGTCACGAACCAAAGTCGAAGATACGCGCGATTTACTCGAAAACGTGCAATACGCGCCGACACGCGGGCGCTACAAAATTTACTTGATCGATGAAGTTCATATGCTGTCTACCAGCAGCTTTAACGCCTTGTTAAAAACGCTGGAAGAGCCGCCGCCGCACGTTAAATTTTTATTGGCCACGACCGATCCGCAAAAATTACCGATCACGGTGCTGTCGCGTTGTTTACAGTTTCATTTAAAAGCGTTAACCATCGAACAAATCACCGAACGATTGCGGTATGTAATGATGCAGGAATCCTTGCTGTTTGACGAAAACAGTTTGGTGCTGCTCGCTCGCGCCGCCGATGGTAGTTTGCGTGATGCCTTAAGTTTGCTTGACCAAGCGATCGCGCACGGTCAAGGCGCACTTCGTGAAAATGATGTGCGCGATATGTTGGGTTTTGTTGCACCGACGAATTTGAATGCGTTAATCGCAGCGATTAGCGAACATGATGTTGCGGCGTTGATGGCGGCCGCTCGTGCGATGGAACAGTTTGTTCCGGATTACAGCAGTGTGTTAGCCGAAATATTATCGCTCTTACACGGTGCGGCCGTGCTGCAACAAATTCCCTCATCGCTTTATAAAGATAATGAATTGTGTGTCAACTTGGCTAACGCGTTAACGGCCGCCGATATTCAACTTTACTATCAAACCGGATTACTGGGGCGGCGCGATTTGCCATTGGCACCCAGCGCTAAAGAAGGGTTTGAAATGACCTTGTTGCGGATGTTGGCCTTTCGGCCATTTAACCCATCCGGCGAACCGGCAAAAAGCAAAAATGCAACATTCGTCCACTTCAGCGTCGAGTGCGTTATCAGCAGCGGCCTCAAGTGTATCGTCCGAGCCTAAAAGTGAACCTGCTTTAGCGATCGAAGCGACCGCGTTGTTCTGGCACGAAACCGCGAAACAGCTCGCGCTAACCGGTTTGTTAAGCAGTTTGATTCAGCATACGGTATTGGTCGATAAATCCGGTTCGACGTGGACGGTGGCCACCGATTCGGATCGTTATTCACAGTGGACAGCGCCCCGCGTTTACGAATTGCAACAACGTTTGCAACAGTTATCGGGGCAGTCCATTGTCGTTAAAATGCAAGACGGTGTTCCGTGTGAGGCGCAGACACCGGCCATGATTGAAAATGAAATCAAGGCACGTAAATTAGCTGATGCGCGAGCGTCACTGCAAAACGATCCGGTTTTCCGCGAGTTAATCGCGAGCACGAACGCTTCGGTGATTGAAGAATCGTTGCGTTCACTTCACTAACGTTAAGGAGTTATGGTGATGAAAGGTGGTCTGGGCAATTTGATGAAGCAAGCCCAAGAAATGCAAACACGTATGCAGCGCGTGCAAGCAGAAATCGCGTCAATTGAAGTGGTGGGCGAATCCGGTGCCGGAATGGTTAAAGTGACCATGACCGGAAAACACGATGTAAAACGGGTCGAATTAGCCGACAGTCTGATGCAAGAAGAAAAAGAAATGCTGGAAGATTTATTGGCGGCTGCTGTCAATGACGCAGTACGCAAAGTCGAGAGCACATCGCAAGCAAAAATGAATGCAGTCACAGCGGGTATGCCATTGCCACCCGGATTCAAAATGCCCTTTTGATCGCGGCATAGCGGGATGGAAAGTAGTCAATTAATCAAACAACTCACTGATGCGTTGCGCGTTTTGCCCGGCGTCGGGCAGAAATCGGCGCAACGCATGGCTTATCATTTACTCGATCGCAATCGCGACGGTGGACGAAAATTATCGCATGCGTTGTTGACGGCCATGGACGGTGTTCGCGATTGCCTTTCTTGTCGCACGTTTAGTGATCATGAGCAATGTTCCATTTGTGTCGATCCGCGTCGTGATGGCTCACAACTTTGTGTGGTCGAAACACCGGCCGATGTACAAGCGATCGAAAATACCTCTGGTTATCGTGGACGGTATTTTGTGTTGCGCGGACATTTGTCACCGCTCGATGGCATCGGTCCTGACAAACTCGGTTTCGAGCAGCTGCTCAAGCGCTTGAAGCAAGGTCAGATTCAGGAGTTGATTCTGGCCACCAATCCCACCGCAGAAGGTGATGCAACTGCGCATTATTTACGCGATCTGTGCCAACATTTGCCGTTAGCGATTTCGCGTATTGCTCACGGCGTTCCCGTCGGTGGTGAGTTGGAATACGTCGATGGCGGTACGCTCACGCAAGCTCTAAGCGGGCGTCGTCCGTTTAAATAGTTGCCTATCCAGCTCGCCTTATTTGGCGTTATTCGTGTTGAATTTCGACTCGATGCCCCTTGAAAACGATCGACCTAACCCCAGATTTCGGAGCGTCTTTCTTTTCACCTGCCCGGGAGTCGAACAATGTCTGCAGCTGAAACCTTAAGTTTTCAAACCGAAGTCAAACAACTGTTGCACCTCATGGTGCATTCGTTGTATTCCAATAAAGAAATCTTTTTGCGTGAGTTGATTTCCAACGCCGCAGACGCAGCCGATAAATTGCGTTTCCGTGCACTCGCGCAACCGGATTTACTCGGCTCTGATAACGCGCTGGCGGTACAAATTATTCCTGACAAAGCGGCCGGTACGTTAACGATTCGCGATAACGGTATCGGTATGACGCGCGAAGATGCGATCAAAAATTTAGGCACGATAGCGCGTTCTGGCACGGCGGAATTTTTGCAGCAGTTATCAGGTGATCAAAAGAAAGATGCCAATTTAATTGGTCAATTCGGCGTCGGTTTTTATTCAGGTTTTATCGTTTCTGATCGTATTACGGTTGTTTCGCGCGCAGCCGGTGCGGGCGAACACGAGGCTGTCAAATGGTCGTCAGCCGGTGATGGTGAATTTTCGATCGAACAGGTTAGCCGAGCCGAGCGTGGCACCGATGTTATTTTGCATCTAAAAGAAGCGGACAAAGATTTTCTGGATGTCTGGCGTTTGCAAAATCTCATCCACAAATATTCGGATCACATCGCCATCGCGGTACAACTGCCCAAGACCGATGACAAAGGCGAACCGACCAGCGAATTCGAGTCGATTAACAAAGCCACCGCGTTGTGGACTCGCTCGAAATCGGACATCAGTGACGCCGAATACAACGAGTTTTATAAACACCTTTCGCACGATTTTGAAGACCCGTTGGTGTGGTCGCACAATCGTGTCGAAGGAAAGCTCGAATACACGTCGTTGTTTTACATTCCTAAACGTTCGCCGTTTGATATGTGGAATCGCGACCGCGCACGCGGTGTCAAGCTGTATGTGAAACGCGTTTTCATTATGGACGACGCCGAACAATTTTTGCCGGTGTATTTGCGATTTGTGCGTGGCTTATTGGATTCCAATGATTTGCCACTCAATGTTTCCCGCGAAATATTGCAAGACAGCCATGTTACGGAATCACTGCGCAAAGCGTCGGTTAAACGTGTGTTGGGTATGTTAGAAGACTTGGCCGCTAAAGACCCGTCGCAGTATCAACAATTCTGGAATGAATTTGGTCAGTGTTTGAAAGAAGGCCTAGGCGAAGATTTTTCTAATCGTGAGAGCATTGCCAAGTTGCTGCGCTTTGCCAGCACACACAACGACAATGGTGATCAGAATGTAGCCCTGTCGGCCTACGTTGAGCGGATGAAGGCCGGACAAAAAGGCATTTATTATTTATCGGCGGAATCGTGGACTGCCGCGCGCAATAGCCCGCACCTTGAGGTGTTGCGCAAAAAAGGCGTCGAGGTATTGCTGTTAAGTGATCGCGTCGATGAATGGATGTTGAGCTATTTGACCGAGTTTGATGGCAAGCAACTGATCTCGATCACCCGTGGCGATCTGGATTTAGGCGAATTGGAATCGGATTCAGAAAAAGAAATTAATAAGAAAATTGCCGAGCAACACGGTGGTTTAATTACGCGTATAAAAACGGCGTTGGGCGAAAAAGTCAAAGACGTGCGCGTGTCAACGCGATTAACCGATTCACCTTGTTGCGTGGTGGGTGAAAAACAGGAAATGGCGTCGCACATGGCGCGTTTGCTGCGACAAGCTGGTCAAGAAGTGCCGGAAATGAAACCGCATTTCGAAATCAATGTTGAACACGCGCTGATCCAATATCTGGATCAGCAGCAAGATGAAGCCCGCTTCAGCGAATTGCTGCATATTTTGCTCGATCAGGCGGTATTGGCCGAAGGCGGGCAGTTGACTGAACCGGCCGCCGCCGTCGCGCGCATGAACCGCTTCTTGATGGCGCAGTTACAACACAACTAACCATCCGTTTAACGAAGATGACAAGGTAAAAAAGGGCGTTTTGGACGCCCTTTTTACTTTGGGCTATGCTCAACGTTCTACATGGGTTGTTGATATGTTGAGATCACTGATCCGGCATTGGATCCCCGCCCAATTTGCCGACACTACTCATCCGCAAAAAGTCGCCGCCAAGTTGTTGGTGGTGTTCGGTGTTCATTCTCTTTTTTTCGGGCCGGTTTTGATGGTGGCCTTGTGGTGGCTGGGTGCGCCGTTAAGCGCGATCTCCAGTTTCTTTGCGGTGTTAGCGACGCCGTTTAGCGCGTGGTATTTTTCGCGCACTCATAATCTCCATCAGTCGGGTTTGATTTTAATTGGGAGTCAATTTACCAACACCGCTATTGTGATCGGATTAAATGGCGGACCGGAATTTGGCGGCATCGGATTCATGGCTATTTGTCCGGTGCTGGCGGTGTTGTTGATGGGGGGACGGGCAGGGTTGTTATGGTTGGGCGTCGTATTATTTTACTTACTGGTATTAATGGTTCTTTCACTTAATGGCGTGGAATTTTCCAGCGAGATGGCACCGCTGGCGCGTCAGTATTTTTATCTGCTTACGACGGCATTACTGGTTACGCTGTTGTTTTTTATTGCACGGTCACATGAGTTGGTGCAAAAAAATGTCGTGCGTGAAC
>CAZYUS010000172.1:0-5443 GCA_964650615.1 uncultured Pseudomonadaceae bacterium
GTTCCAGCGCCCGTTTTGTCCATCAAACGGAATACCTAAATCGCGCGCACGCGGTTCTTGTGCGCACAGCGGCAAACTTAAACAGAATAAAATGATTTTTCGCACGAACCATTCTCGTTAAGCGCAAGCACGCGTTAGAGTTCAGCACAGTCCGAAACCGAATTCAAACGGGTCACTTGATGCGTACACATAGCGAACAATTACCGCTTACATCGGCTAGCGCGTTGCACGCGCAATTTTATCGCGATGAAAAATGGTTAGCCGTCGAACAGCAAGCGGTGTTCGCTAACAGTTGGCAATTATTCAGCCACAGCGGCGCGCTACGTGAAGTGGGCGATCATGTGAAAGGCGATATCGCCGGCAAACCGATTATCGTGGTGCGCCAAACCAGCGGCGAATTAAAAGCGTTTTACAACGTGTGTCAACATCGTGCCGGACCGTTAGCAACGTGCAATGGCAAAGCCGCCAAAGCCTTGCATTGCCGTTATCATGGCTGGACCTATCAATTAGATGGACAATTACGCGCGGCGGTCGAAATGCACGACGCGTGCGATTTTAATGTCGCCGACATTCGTTTGAATGCCGTCAACGTGCGCGAATGGCAAGGTCTGGTGTTTGTCGCACTCACCGATCACGCGCCGTCGTTTGACGCGGTTTTTTCTGGCATCAGTGAGCGCATTAAACCGATCGACATCAACACCATGACCTATTTCAATCGCGTCGTGTATGACATCGCCTGCAACTGGAAAGTGTATGTCGATAATTTTCTGGAAGGCTACCATTTACCTTTTGTACACCCCGGTTTATCCAAAGTATTGGATTACCGCGTCTACGACACCGAGTTATTCGACTGGTATTCGCTGCAACATTCGCCGCTGCGCAATAACGACGGTTTATATGGCGATGGCAACGCCTATTATTATTTTATTTACCCCAATATTATGCTCAATATTTTGCCGGGCCGTTTGCAAACCAATCGCATTATTCCCGTCGGCCATCACCGCTGTTTGGTCGAATTCGATCATTATTACAGCGATGATGAGGCCACTCGTGCGCGCATTCAAAACGAACAAGCCTTTGCCCATGAAGTGCAAGAAGAAGACATCGCCATTTGTGAACATGTGCAAAAAGGCTTGTGTTCCGGTGCGTATGAAGCCGGGCGATTAAACCCCAAACGCGAAAGCGGCGTGTGGCATTTTCATAATTTATTGCGCCGTGCTTATAGCAGCGAAACAAACTAAACGCTAAAGCGAGAAAATAATGAAAAACGAAAAACCGCTCGGATTTTGGATGTGCACCGCACTGGTGGTCGGTAATGTTATCGGCATGGGAATTTTTACCTTACCAGCGTCGTTAGCGCCTTATGGTTTAAATGCGTTCGTCGGTTGGAGTATCACCGTCATCGGCTGTCTTTTTATCGCCCATGTGTTTGCCAATTTCGCGCGCAGCTTGCCGCAAGAAGACGGACCTTATGGGTACACTCGGCGCGCCTTTGGCAACGGCACCGCTTTTTTTATTATGTGGTGTTACTGGATCTCGGTGTGGATCACCAACACCACGTTGGCGGTGGGTATCGTCGGTTATTTAATGGCCATCGTTCCGTTATTGCGTGAACACTTGTGGCTACAACCGTTGTTGGCCATCACGTTAATTTGGCTATTTGTGCTTATCAACTTGCGCGGCGCTAAAACCTCGGGGCGCTTTCAAATGTTGACCACGGCGCTGAAATTGTTGCCGATGATTGCCGTCATTATTTTGGGACTGTATTTATTGCTAAGTGAACCCGCTGTATACCGTGCGCAACTGCCCACGACACCGTTCAGATTTGAGGCCATCGCGGCGTCCAGCACGATCGCGTTATACGCCATGCTAGGCGTCGAGTGCGCCACGGTGCCGGCCGGAAAAGTGGAGCAGCCACACCTCACCTTGCCACGCGCTACCTTGATCGGCACCTTGATCATTGCCGTCGTTTATATTGCGATTTCGGCGATTCCGATGTTTTTGATCCCACAAGACGTATTGGCACAATCGAGCGCGCCGTTTGTGGAATTATTCAATCGTTATCTCGGTGGCAATAGTGCGTTGGTGTTGGCGCTTTTTGTGTTAGTCAGCGGCTTGGGCGCACTCAATGGCTGGACCATGATCGCCGGTGAAGTGACCACTTCATTTGCCAATAACGGCGTATTTCCGGCATCGTTTGCGACACCCAATGCGCACGGTGCGCCGACCAAAGCGTTGCTATTAAGTGGCACACTGGCCAGCATCATGGTGTTGATGAGTTATTCCAAATCGTTCACCGACGCCTTTACGTTTTTCAGCAACACCGTTACCGCTGCCAATTTGCCACTGTATTTAATTGGCGGTATCGCGATGATCAAATTATTTAAACGCGGGCAGATCGTTCATCAAAAACCGTGGTTATTGTTGACGTGTGCCACGCTGGCCAGCGTGTATTCCTTGTGGGCATTTTACGGCATGGGCGGCGAATCGTTTTGGGTGGCATTGCTGTTATGTTTAAGCGGCGTCGTGGTGTTTTGGATCATGCGCCGTAAAAACAAAATCAACGCAGCCAGTGCGACGGCACTTTCGTGAGCGTATTTTATTCAAAATAATATACCGACATGGCGGCCTACAACTTATTTAGCACGACAAACAGAATTTCGCCTTTATAATCTGAATTTCTGTGCCGCCAGATTGAGTTGTTGTGCGAGTTGATTGAGTTCTTCACAGGCGGCCGATGTTTGCGACGCACCGGCGGCGGTTTCTTCGGCGATTTGATTAATTGAAATCACGTTTTTATTCAACGCTTCGGCAACGACGCTTTGTTCTTCGGCGGCGCTGGCGATTTGCGTCGTCATGTCTGAAATATGAGCGATCGCTTTATCAATATTGATCAACGCCTCGCCGGCGGCTTGCGCTTGCTTGGTGGCGTCATGGGTTTTTTGCTGGCTTTGTTCCATTACGCGCGCGGCTTGGCGCGAACGATTTTGCAGCACTTCGATAATTTTATTGATCTCTTGTGTGGAATGTTGCGTACGCTGCGCCAGTGTGCGCACTTCATCGGCGACGACGGCAAATCCTCGTCCTTGTTCACCGGCACGCGCCGCTTCGATCGCGGCATTCAGGGCCAATAAATTGGTTTGGTCTGCAATATTGCGAATAACGTCAAGTACCACCGTAATGCTGGCACTGTCGTTTTCTAATTCTTGTACCACTTGGTTGGCTTCTTTCGAATCATGGAGTAACGAATGGATGTTATTGACGGTTTCACTGACTTCGTGTTCGCCTGCATCGGTTTCGGATTTGGCGGCCTTGGCCGCTTGCGCCGTTTGGACGGTATTACGTGCCACATCCGCTACCGTCGCCGCCATTTCATTCATCGCGGTGGCTAATTGCATGACTTCATCTTGTTGGCGTTTAACGCCAACACTGTTTTGCTTGGCAACGGTACTCACCTCTTCGGCGGCCGTACCGACGTGCGATACGGTGACGCTGATTTGATTGAGCAGATCGCGTAATGATTTTTGCATTTGCACAAACGCGCGGACCAAATCGCCGACTTCGTCGTTGTTAATATTTTGCTCATCGATCGCGATTGTTAAATTACCTTGCGCGATTTCTTGCGCGATTTTGTTTACGCGCACAATCGGTTCACGTATGGATTTAAGCAATAAGTTCAGGAGGATCTGTACCACGACGACAATAAATATCGCGATGAATATGGCGAGCGACCTCGCCTCGCGGTAGGTGCTGGCGGCTTCTTTTAGCGTCGTGGCCACCAAGTCATCACTTTTTTGGCTCAGTGCAATTAATTGCTGCTGTAGCCGAATAAATTTTTCTTTGACCGCGCCACTTATCGCTTGCTTGGCCGCCGATTTGTCATTTTTTCGCGAACTCGCCACCGCGCTGTCGCGCTCTTGTCGCCACTCACCGAGAGCAAGCTCGGTATGCTGTAGTAATCGAGTTAGGGATTCGCTATCGGCCTCGTTTAAAACAACGCGTAACGATTGCGTCGCTTGCTCTAATTTTTCATACAGTTCATCCGCTTCGGTTTCGAAGCGCTGCATTTCGTTTTCGTCTTCGGCGCTGATGTGTTGCGCCGTATTGAGTCTTAGTAAGGCAACCAACAGACGCATATCGGCGGCCAACCGCTGCTCGGCTAAACGGTGCTCCGCTATAACGTGCGTGGCGTCATTAATCGCTGCCATGCGGTTAAGCGCCAGAACAGCAAATACGATAACCACCACCGTGAGCAATCCGAATGCCGTTATAAATTTGTTTTTTAGTTTTAGGTTGGCAAAACTCGGCATGGTTTAACTCATCGACGACGTGGGGAAATCCCAGTATAGAATGATCTGGAAGGTGTTCAACCGCGTTGATGGCGTCAACGCGTTCATTGCACGAACATTTTCTTCGCTTGCCCTCAGCGTACTTTCATCACCGATTTGGGGGAGTAGCATACTCGGCGTTTTATTATTGAGGTCATCCCATGTCCCGCGATCCACGTTACGATATTTTGTTCGAACCGTTAAAAATTGGCCCCGTCACGGCCAAGAATCGCTTTTTTCAGGTGCCGCATTGCAATGGCATGGGACACGCTCAACCGCTATCACACGCCGCCATGCGCGAGGTGAAAGCCGAAGGTGGTTGGGCGGTGATTTCGACCGAAGAGTGCGAGATCCATCCCAGCGGCGATGTGTCGCCGTATGTCGAAGCGCGTTTGTGGGATGACAAAGACATTCCTGCGCTGGCCTTAATGTGCGACAAAGTGCACGCCTATGGCGCGCTGGCGGCCGTGGAGTTAACGCACAACGGACCGACGTCATCGAATTTGTATTCGCGTGAAGTGATGCTGGCCCCATCACATCAACCCAGTAAATACGGGTATCCGGCGCAAGCGCGCGCCATGACTAAACACGATATCGCCGAGTATCGACGCTGGCATCGCAACGCGGCCTTGCGCGGTAAAAAAGCCGGCATGGATATTATTTATGTTTATGCGGCGCACGATTTATCGCTGGCGATGCATTTTTTGCAACGACGGCGTAATCACCGCAACGATGAATACGGCGGCGGTTTAGAAAATCGCGTGCGTTTACTACGCGAGGTATTAATCGACACCAAAGAAGCCGTCGGTGATACCTGCGCGGTGGCGTTGCGTTTTGCTACCGAAGAATTATTGGGGCAGGGCGGTGTTGAATTAAACGAGGCCAAAGATATTGTCGCGATGCTGGCCGAGATCCCAGATTTGTGGGATGTGAATGTCGCCGCGTGGTACAACGATTCGATCCCGTCGCGTTTTGCACGCGAAGGCGCGCAAGAACCGTTTATTGATTTTGTCAAAAAAACCACCAGCAAACCGGTGGTCGGTGTCGGACGATTTACCTCGCCCGATACCATGGTGTCGCAAATCAAACGCGGCGTTCTGGATTTTATTGGCGCC
>CAZYUS010000173.1:0-5406 GCA_964650615.1 uncultured Pseudomonadaceae bacterium
TTGCTGGATAATTTGTGGCGCAGCATTCATTGGTTGCTGATCTTTTTGCCGTTGGTTTTTATTTTGAAAGCCGTTGTCATCATCGCCCTTTGCCGACGATTGCGCGTGCGTCGTGTCGAGGCCATTCAAGCCGGTTTGATGTTGTCGCAAATTGGCGAATTCGGTTTGGCATTGATAGCGTTAGCCGCTGATAATCGTTTGTTGACACGCGATATCGTGTCGATTGTCTTGGCGATTGCCATTGCTACCATGATGTTGACGCCACTGCTCATTCGTCACGCCGCGAATTTGGCCGATTTGTTATTGCGAAAACATTACAAACACGATGAAGAGGGCGATCCGCTGCATCAAATTGAATCGGCAACTGAAACCATGGTAGATCACATTATCGTGGCCGGTTATGGCCGTGTCGGTCAGTTGGTGCATCGTTTTACATTAGCGGAAGAGTATTCCGTTATCGCACTCGATCGCGATGCGCATCGCGTGCAAGAAGCAACCAGCGCTGGCCTTAGTGTGTGTTTTGGCGACGCCGCGCGCAGCGAAGTCTTAAAAGCCGCCGGCATCGAGCGTGCCAAAATGTTGGTGGTGTGCGTCGATCGCGTCGAACGCTCGACGTTGATCACGCAACGTGCGCGCGCTCTCAATGCCGACATTCCGATTCTGGTGCGCACGCAAGACGACACCCACGCCGATGCTTTGCGCGAAAGCGGTGCCACTGAAATCGTGCCAGAAGTATTAGAAGGCAGTTTGATGTTGGTGTCGCACGTCATGGTGATGTTGGGCGTTCCGGTGACCAAAGTATTGCAACGTGTTCAGCGCGCGCGGCGCGATCGCTATCGCCAATTAAAAGGCTTTTTCTTCGGCTCCGCCGCCGACGTGTCGCAAGCCTCGACCAAAGCCAAACAACAATTACATGCCGTCACGTTGACGGAAAATTGCATCAGCGTGGGCAAAACCATCGCCTCGTTAAAATTGGAAGAATTGCATATCGAAGTCCGCCAAATCACGCGCGCGCATCACGATATCCAGTTTCCGCATAGCGAAGAACAACTGCAAAGCGGCGACTTGCTGGTGTTGATGGGGCCGCCGGAGTCGGTGGAAGCCGCCGAGCAGCGATTGTTATCGGGGCGACCAAAATTCTCACGCTTGTGATCGAAAATCCAACGTCACACGTATAAAACGTCATGAACGAATACGATGATTATCCGCGTTTGACACTGGGCGTCAGCAGTTGCTTGCTGGGCAGCGAAGTGCGTTACGACGGCGGACATAAACGCGACAGTTTTATCTGCGACGTATTAGCAACGCTAGCCGACTTCAAACCCTTTTGTCCTGAAATGAGTATCGGCTTAGGCGTGCCGCGTCCACCGATACATTGGATCAATTTGCACGGTGACGTGCGGGTGTGTGGCGTCAAAGACCCCGAACACGATCACACCGACGCCTTGTATAACGCGGCCTTGAAACACCACGACACCGGCGCGCAATTAGACGGTTACATCGTTAAAAGCAAATCACCAAGCTGCGGTATGACGCGGGTAAAAATCCATCAGGCCGATGCGCGTAGCGGGCCACATCGCGCCGGTGCGTTTACCGAAAAAATGATGCAACAATTTCCGGCACTGCCGTTCGAAGAGGAAGGCCGCCTTCATGACGCCCGTTTGCGTGAAAATTTTGTCACACGTGTGCTGGTTTATGCACGCTGGCGTCGTTTGCTAAATGCGCCACTTCGCAAAGCCGCGTTGTTGGCCTTTCACACCCGCCACAAGCTAATTTTGCTCGCACACAATGAGGCCGCTTATCGCCGCCTCGGACGCGTAATTGCGCAGATGCCGACGCCTCTTAACGCCAGCTATTTAAACGATTATATCGTGCAAGGCATGGCCGCTCTCGCGCGCCCCAGCACCGCCAAACGCCACACCAATGTATTGCAACACGCATTAGGTTATTTTCGCGAACACCTCGATGATGACGATCGTCAGGAACTGGCCACGCGTATTGATGATTACCGTTTAGGGCGTGTGCCGTTATCGGTTCCCATTACTTTGTTCCAACACCATTTGCGCCGCCACCCAGTCGCGTATTTGCGCGAACAATTGTATTTTTCGCCGCACCCTTACGAGCTTGGTTTATATAACCACATTTGAGCGCACCGCCAACAAGTCAACCCGGTATCGCTGTGCCATACTTTTCGCCACTTAAAAAAAAGGAGCCGCCATGAACGCTCGTCACGGCATCGCCGCTATCACGTTGATTTTCGCTTTATCTGCTTGTTCGCTGTTCGCGCCAGCGCCGCTTGATCCGGTAGTTGGTGACACCGGTCAACCATTGTCGCCCAATGCGCAATCGTTTGATGTGCAATCTTACGCGCTGGATCTTGAAGTGTTTCCGGCGCAACAATCCATTTCCGGCAGCGGCAGTGCCACCGTTTTAGCGTTAAAAAATATCGATCATATCGAGCTGAAATTAGACCATCGTTTCGCAATCACCTCGGCGCTGGTTGATAATCAGGCCAGCCGTTTTGAACGCCACGGTGGCATCGTTAACATTTATTTGCCACATACATTGGCGTCTTCGCAACGTGCTACCGTGACTCTTTTTTATTCCGGTAAACCACACATCGCGCTACGTGCGCCGTGGTCCGGTGGCTTCGTGTGGAGTAAAACCGACACTGGTCAAGATTGGATCGCCACCGCCGTGCAAGGTGAAGGCTGTGATTTATGGTGGCCGTGTAAAGATCATTTTGGCGACAAACCCGAACACGTCAGCATGAAAATAACGGTGCCGACAGCATTAAGCGTGGCCATGAATGGTCATCTCATCGCCATCAGCGACCAAGGCAAAGGTCGTCGCCAATTTCATTGGCAAATGGACGTACCCGCGAGCGATTACAACATTGCGTTAAACATCGGTCCATTTGTGCGCATTGAAGAAACATATCGCAGCATAAACGGTGTCGATGTCCCGATTGAATTCTGGACCTTACAACAAAATGAGAAAAAAGCCCGTGACTTAATCGCCAACGATTTGCGCGCGCAAATTGAATTTTTTGAAAAAATGCTCGGTCCCTATCCGTGGGGCAACGAAAAAATGGGATTCGTTGAAACACCGCATTTGGGCATGGAACATCAAACCATCAATGCTTACGGAAAAGGTTATGAACGCGACAGCAATGGCTTTGACTGGTTGCTGCAACACGAATTGTCACACGAATGGTTCGGTAATTTAATGACGCACAAAACACTGAATCACGCGTGGCTGCACGAAGGATTTGGACAATATATGCAACCAGCGTATTCGCGTTATCGTTTCGGCGACGCCGCGTATCGCGCCGCGATGTATAACAATTATTTACGCCTGCAAAACTGCACAGAAATTGTGCTGGACGGCACACCAACGTCAGAGCAGGCGTTTAATGGTGATATTTATTTTAAAGGCGGTTGGACACTGCACACACTGCGTTTTCTGATTGGCGAAGAAGCCTTCTGGAAGGCGACACGCGAATTATTGTACGGCACAGCAGAGACCACCTCATTGCGTTATCCGATCACCAGCGTGTATCGCACTACCGATGATTTTATCGCGTTGGTCAATCGCTACAGTGGCAAAGATTTTAATTGGTTGTTCGATGTTTATATGCGTGAAGCCGACTTGCCGGAATTAGTTGTCACGCAAAATGATAAGGAAATTACGTTAACGTGGAGCGTGCCGCATAACAAACCTTTCCCGATGCCGGTACCGTTGAGTATTAACGGCAGCATTCAATCAGTGGACATGAGTAACGGTCATACCACCATCGCCATTCAAAAAGGCGATCACATTATCGTTGACCCGAACATGGACATATTCCGTTATCTGCCCATCATCGGAAAGTGCGAAGAGAATCAGCAAAAAACCGCCAAACGACGTTAACGTATTTTAATTTTCCGTTGCGGGCGATGCTTGAATCGCCCCTACGAAATCTCGTTTTATTCGTTAATCAAATCCAACCTTTTCTTTTGAAAAACCAATACGGTAGCACGCCGGATAACACCATCAACCCCAGAATAATGGGATATGCCCAGTGCCAATGCAGCTCCGGCATAAAATCGAAATTCATTCCGTAAGCGCTCGCAATCAGTGTTGGCGGCAGAAAAACGGTGGCCGCCACCGACATCACCTTGATGATTTCGTTTTGCTCAATATTCACCATGCCTAATGTAGCATCGAGTAAAAAACTGATCTTATTGGTTAAGAATCCAGCGTGGTCAGTGAGCGACAACAAATCCGTTTTAATGGCGGCTAATTCTTCGCGACACTGACTAAACTCGGGTAGCCGCTCGGCCTCACCGACATAAGAATACAGTCGTGTAATACTGGTCAGTGACTCGCGAATGCGGGCCACCAAATCGCCGTGTTTACCGATGGTGATTAATACCTGTTTAAAATTAACCGACGACTTGGTTTGACGCGTTTGCGCGGCGCTGAAAATGGTGGCCGAAACACCATCCAACCCATCGTTGACGTGTTCCAATAAATCCGCCAGCCGGTCCGTAAGCGCCTCCAATAACAACAACAAAACACGCGATGAGTTGGGATAAAGCGACGGCTTTTGTGTGTAATTAGCCGCCGCCATTTTAATCGAGCTTGGTTCGGCGTAACGCACCGTGATTAAACAATCACGACGCAATATAAAGGTGACCGGCGTAGACAGCGGTGAGCCCGAATCGGCATACGCCACCACGGTGGCGGTCATAAATAGCGCGCCCGATTCGTGATACAAACGACTGGAGATCTCGATTTCTTGCATTTCTTCGCGAGTGGGAATCTCCAATTCCAACACATTTTCAATACACGTTTCTTCGGCGCGCGTGGGCATGGATAAATCAATCCAGCGCGCACCATGAAAGCTGTCGGCATTCACATCGTCGACGTCCAGCGTATGACTGCCGTGTTGGTCAAAAACGGTGATCATTTTTTCTCCGGCCACTCACTGCCTAACCACGATACAAATAACGCTTTTTGATCTTTAGCAGCGTTCTCTATCGTTTTGATTTTGGCCTTACCCTTGGGGCGCGTGAGTTGTTTTAACACCACCGTGCGCAATTCATCGCGGCGAAAATACGACACATTCACCTCGCTTTTTTCAAGCGAACTTAAGCGTTCATTGAACTCTTTTCCGCTGACGCGTAAACCATCCAAGGCCACAATAAGGTCACCGGCCACTAAACCGGCTTGCCACGCCGGTGTATCGGCTTCGACTTCGGCAATTTGTACCAAGCGCGAGGGATCACTGTCTTCTTTAATTTTAATACCCGACCATAATTCGGTTTTTACGTCAGCGTCTTTGGCCACATCAATTTCAAATTTAAGCCCGACCAAGGCCAATAATTCGTTAAACGGAAACGCCTTACTGTTGACCACATA
>CAZYUS010000174.1:0-5381 GCA_964650615.1 uncultured Pseudomonadaceae bacterium
TTACTAAACCCGGCATGATCACGTGATTGGCGAAATGCTGACAATGTTCGCTGATGAATGCTTGTTCAATTTGAGCGCGCGAATCGACCGCAACAATGCGCCCGTTGCTAACCGCCATGGCACCGTGTTCGATCACCGATAGATGCGGTTCGATTGGGATGATCCAGCGTGCGCTAACGATTAAATCGACTGTTTTCATTACGACCCTCGACTGACGAGCGCAGTATAACGATCAACCGAGTAAATCGCTGGCCTGTCGCCAAGGTCGATGCACTTGCTCAATACGTCGTAACGTCTTTACGTTAACTTCGAATGAGCAGAAGGCACATAAAAAGCGTGTACAAAAAATCGCCGGAACGACGACGCAAGGAATCGCTGGATAAAATTTAGTCAGTTGAATTTTCAAGTAACGAACGGTGGTGATGGTGCGGCCGCAAACCGGCGCAGACGATGGCCGCCGCCGTGAAAAATAGGCGCTGCCAATGTCAATTCTCGGTAGGCGCTTCCCCCCCGTCCGTGCTATTCTTGCGCGCCTTTTAGGGGCTGTGTTTTGGCCTCAAAAAAATAACGAAATCAGGAACTTAGATTCAATGACCGAATTCGCCAAAGAAATCCTCGCCGTCAGTATCGAAGACGAGTTGCGCACCTCGTATCTGGACTATGCGATGAGTGTGATTGTGGGACGTGCTTTGCCCGACGTGCGTGACGGTTTGAAGCCGGTTCATCGTCGTGTTTTGTACGCGATGAATGTGCTTGGCAATGACTACAACAAGGCCTATAAAAAATCGGCGCGCGTGGTCGGTGATGTGATCGGTAAATATCATCCGCACGGTGACATGGCAGTGTACGACACGATCGTTCGTATGGCGCAACCGTTTTCGTTGCGCTACGTGTTAGTGGATGGTCAAGGCAATTTCGGTTCGATTGATGGCGATAATGCGGCGGCGATGCGTTATACCGAAGTTCGTATGACTAAATTGTCCCACGAATTATTGGCCGATCTCGAAAAAGAAACCGTCGATTTCGTTGATAACTACGATGGCAGCGAACAAGAACCGAGTGTGTTACCAACGCGCGTCCCTAATCTTTTAATTAACGGTTCAGCCGGTATTGCGGTGGGGATGGCGACCAATATTCCGCCGCACAATTTGCGTGAAGTCGTCAATGGCGTATTGGCGGTTATTGATAATCCTGAAATTGATATCAATGGTTTAATGGATTACATCCCGGCACCTGATTTTCCCACCGCCGGTTTGATCTGTGGACGAGCCGGCATTGTTGAAGCATATAAGCACGGGCGTGGTCGTTGCGTGATGCGTGCACGTTGGGATGTTGAAGATGCCGAAAAAGGCGAGAAACAAAGCATCATCATCACCGAGATCCCCTTTCAGGTAAACAAAGCGCGCGTCATCGAAAAGATTGCCGAGTTAGTTAAAGACAAGGAAATTGAAGGCATCACCGCATTGCGTGACGAATCCGACAAAGACGGTATGCGCATCGTGATCGAATTGCGTCGTGGCGAATTACCCGATGTTGTGATGAATAATCTGTTTCAAAAGACCCAACTGCAATCCACTTTCGGCATCAATATGGTGGCGTTGGTGGATGGACAACCGAAGACGTTGGGTTTAAAAGAAATTCTGGAGTGTTTTGTTAATCATCGCCGCGAAGTGGTCACGCGCCGTACCGTTTTCGAGTTACGCGAGGCGCGTAAAAAAGCGCACGTGTTAGAAGGTTTAACGGTTGCGTTAGCCAATATTGACGAAATTATCGCGATGATTAAAAAGAGCCCGACGCCACAAGAAGCGCGGGAATCGTTGATTGCGCATGAATGGCGTCCGGGACAAGTTATCGATTTGTTGTCGCGCACAGGGGCCGATTCTTCACGTCCTGAAACGCTTGAGGCGGAGTTCGGATTGCACGGTGCCACTTATCGCTTGTCACCGGCGCAAGCGCAAGCGATTCTGGACCTGCGTTTGCAAAAATTGACCGGATTAGAACACGAAAAAATTCTGGAAGAATTTAAGCAATTATTGCTCGAAATTGCCGAATATCTGGATATTTTGGGAAGCAACGATCGTCTGATGCAAGTGATACGTGGTGAGCTGGAAGCCATTCGCGAAGAATACGGCGATGAGCGTCGCACCGAAATTACGACCACGGCAGAAGACATCAATATCGAAGATTTAATTGCCGATGAACCGGTGGTCGTCACGCTGTCCAATGCCGGTTACGTCAAATATCAGCCGCTTACCACTTACGAAGCACAGCGTCGCGGTGGTCGTGGTAAATCGGCGACCGATCTAAAAGACGAGGATTTCGTTCATAAGTTGTTGGTTTGTCAAACCCATGACACGTTGTTGTGCTTCTCGACGCGTGGCAAATTGTATTGGCTCAAAGTGTATGAGCTGCCCGAAGCCGGACGTAATGCGCGTGGTAAACCGATCGTAAATATGCTGTCGCTGGAAGCCAATGAACGCATTACCAGTATGTTGCCAGTACGTGAATACAATGCGGAAAAACAAGTGTTTATGGCGACACAAAATGGTGTGGTAAAACGCACCAGTCTGGAGAATTTCTCGCGCCCGCGTACCGCCGGTATTATCGCGGTGGATCTCGATGAAAACGACGCATTGATCGGTGCTGATATCACCAATGGCAGTGACGAAGTGATGTTGTTCTCGGACGCTGGTCGCGTGGTGCGTTTTAAAGAAGACGAAGTGCGCGAAATGGGGCGTTTGGCGCGTGGCGTGCGTGGCATTCGTTTGCCCGAAGGCGGTCGCGTGGTGTCGCTTGTTGTCGCGCAAGAAGGAGGTGAAATTTTAACCTCTACGGAAAACGGGTACGGCAAACGCACGGCCATGAGTGAGTATCCGGTTAAAGGTCGTGGTATCCAAGGTGTGCTTTCGATTCAAGTGAGTGAACGAAACGGCAAAGTGATCGGTGCGGTGGCGGTGAAATCTGGCGATCACATTATGTTGATTTCAGATCAAGGCACCTTGATCCGCTCGCGCGCTGACGAAGTGCGCGTGATGGGCCGTAATACTCAAGGCGTTCGTTTGATGCGTATGCAAGAAAACGAAAAACTGGCCGGACTGGAAAGTATCGTCCATGTTGGCGATGATGACACCGAAGAAACCACGGCGCTGCTGCATGAAGAGCCGGAAGACATCAGTTCTGAGCCGTTGAATGACGATGAAGATTGATCGGTAGGAGCGGCTTTGGCCGCGACGTTTTTAAGCGGTTCGCGGCCAAAGCCGCTCCTACAATTGCCCGGATTTTTCCGGGCAATTTATTTAAATAGAGCCCAACAATGACCCAACGTCCTTACAATTTTTGCGCCGGTCCTGCGGCAATGCCTGAATCGGTTTTATTGCGCGCACAAGCCGAATTATTAAATTGGAATAATACCGGTGCGTCGGTGATGGAAATTTCGCACCGTTCCGATGTGTACGTCGAATTAGCTGCGAAGGCCGAGAAAAAGCTGCGTGCGTTGATGGCGATTCCCGATCATTACGCCGTGTTATTTTGCCACGGCAGTGCCACGCATCAATTCGCGATGATCCCGATGAACTTAGCGCGCGCAGGCAAAACGGCTGACTACATCAATACCGGAATGTGGTCGGATAAAGCCACCAAAGAAGCGCGCCGTTTTGGTAACGTCAATGAGATCAAAGCGCTGGTGCAACAAGACGGTTTATTCACCGTCGCGTCGCCATCACAGTGGGCGTTAAGCAACGACGCTTCGTATGTGCATTTTTGTCCTAACGAAACTATTGGCGGTGTTGAATTTCAGGAACTGCCCTTGCGTCATCCGAATGTGGTTGCGGATATGTCGTCATGTATTTTGTCGCAACCGATTAATGTTAGTGACTACGGTTTAATTTACGCGGGTGCGCAAAAAAATATCGGCCCAGCTGGTATGACGATCGTCATCGTACGTAAGGATTTATTGGGCCACGTTGCGCCCAATACCCCGACATTGTTTGATTATAAAGTGATGGCGGATAACGACAGTATGTACAACACCCCACCTACATGGGCGTGGTATTTGGCCGATCTGGTTTTCGATTGGATTGATGAGCAGGGCGGTGTGACTGAAATGGCCAAACGCAACGCCGAAAAATCGCAAAAGTTGTACCGCTTTATCGACAATGGCGATTTCTATATGAATCCGATTGCTCCACAATACCGTTCGCGGATGAACGTCCCTTTCCGTCTTAAAGATGAATCGTTAAACGACGTGTTTTTGAAAGAGTCGGAAGCGGCGGGTTTATTGGCGTTGGCAGGACATCGTTCAGTCGGCGGAATGCGTGCCAGTTTGTACAATGCCATGCCGATGGAAGGGGTGAATGCCTTGATTCAGTTTATGTCGGATTTCGCGCGTAAACACGGATGAGCAGGCCGAACGGTGTCGCAAGGAGGCTTGTTGCAGAACAAATTCAAAATTTAAGTCACTGGATACGTTAGCCACATCCATGCGGGCAGCACAGCGGTGCCAAAACGATTCATTGTTTTTGTCGCCACCTACGCGGGAATGACAGAGTAAAGAAACTAGAGGCAACAATGACAATCAATTTTTCACAAAAAGCCACTGACGGCGTACGCACGTTAAATCCTTACCAAGCCGGCAAACCCATTTCAGAATTGGAGCGTGAATTGGGGATCAGCAACATCATCAAATTGGCTTCCAATGAAAATCCCTTAGGACCGTCACCGAAAGCAGTGGCCGCTATTCAAAAAGAATTAGCCGAAATAACGTTATATCCGGATGCCAACGGCTACTACGTCAAAGAAGCGCTGGCCAAAAAATTCGATTTGCAACTCAATCAAATTACGTTAGGCAATGGCTCTAATGATGCCATGGATATTGCGGTGCGTACGTTCGTCGGTTGTGGCGACGAGGTAGTGTGTTCGCAATATTGTTTCATCGCTTTTCCAATCAGTGCGCAGGCGCAAGGCGCGCGTATTGTGACGGTGGCCGCCAAGGATTACGGTCACGATCTGGTTGCCATGCAAAAAGCGATAACGCCAAAAACTAAAATGGTTTATGTGGTGAACCCGAATAATCCAACCGGTAACTGGATTAACGAAAACGAATTACGCGCATTTCTTGATGCTGTACCGTCTGATGTGATCGTGGTGTACGACGAAGCGTATTTCGAATACGCCGATGGCACGTCGGGTTATCCCAATGCCATTAAATTGTTGCAGCAATACGCCAATTTAATTGTGTTGCGTACTTTTTCAAAAGCGTATGGGTTAGCGGCGTTGCGTTTGGGATATGCGTTATCAAATGCTGATGCCGCCGGTTTTATGAATCGTGTTCGTCAACCGTTTAATTGCAGTTCGTTGGCGTTGGCAGCAGGTACGGCGTGTTT
>CAZYUS010000175.1:0-1137 GCA_964650615.1 uncultured Pseudomonadaceae bacterium
GCAACGGCACCGCGTCGCGCGAAACCGATAAATTAGCGCAAGAAATAATTAAATTAATGCCCGACCGCGCGATCACTAAAGTGGTGGTTAGCGAAGCCGGTGCGTCGGTGTATTCAGCGTCAGAAATGGCGGCACAAGAATTTCCAAATCTGGATGTGTCATTCCGTGGCGCAGTATCGATCGCGCGTCGTTTGCAAGATCCGATGGCTGAGTTAGTGAAAATCGATCCCAAATCCATCGGTGTCGGTCAATATCAGCATGATGTTAATCAAGTGCAATTGGCGCGCACGCTGGACGCCATTGTCGAAGATTGCGTTAACGGCGTCGGCGTCGATGTGAACACGGCATCGGTGCAATTGTTGTCGCGGGTGTCCGGTTTGAATCGCACCTTGGCGGGTAATATCGTGGCCTTTCGCGATAAGAATGGTCGCTTTAAATCACGCGACGATTTGCGTAAGGTCGAGCGTCTTGGCGAGCGCACGTTTGAACAAGCGGCGGGCTTTTTGCGCGTGATTGGCGGTGACAATCCACTGGATACTTCTGCCGTTCACCCTGAAGCCTATCCGGTGGTCGAACGTATTCTGGCCAAAAATGCGCAAGAGTCGATTAAGGCCATTTTAGGCAACACGGTATTTTTGAAATCACTCAAGGCACACGATTACACCGATGAAAAATTCGGTGCGCCGACAGTCAACGATATTTTAAGTGAATTGGATAAGCCCGGGCGCGATCCGCGCGGCGAATTCAAGACCGCCGAATTCAAAGACGGTGTCGAAAAAGTCAGCGACTTGACGCCGGGAATGAAACTGGAAGGTGTTATCACGAATGTCACCGATTTCGGCGCGTTCGTGGATGTCGGGGTGCATCAGGACGGATTGGTGCATATTTCGCAACTGGCTGATCGCTTTATCAAAGATCCGCGTGAAGTGGTCAAAGCCGGCGACATTGTGAAAGTGACCGTTGTCGAAGTGGATGTGGCGCGTAATCGCGTGGCCTTGTCCATGCGCAGTGACGGTGGCGTCGGCGTGGCCACTGGCGCGGTTAAATCTGCGGCGGGCGCGCCCAAGAACGTGAGTCGAACGGCGTCGGCGGCTCCGAAAGCGGCAGTCGGTGGATTAGGTGCGCTGCTGCAAGAAG
>CAZYUS010000175.1:1147-5161 GCA_964650615.1 uncultured Pseudomonadaceae bacterium
TACGTTAATCGAACAAACCGGAAGGGACATTTCACGCCCGAGAAAAAGCTTGTGTGTCACAAAAAGCCGGTGCTATAAATCGCCTCGCGAACATAAAGAAGCCCAGAGGACACTGGGTCTCAGCAGACTGGAAAACTTCCGAAGCCCCTGTAAAAAGGGGCTTTTTTATTGGTGCGCAGAAAAACTGCTCAGGCCTTCATTTTTTTACTGCGCGAACTGCTGCTGGTATGGCGTCGATAATCTTGCGCTTGCGCATGGCGATAACTGATGCGCCAATGGATCACGGTGACACCCGCCACGCATAAAATAATGCCGGGAATATAGCGCATGGATCCGTCCAGCAAACTGAGCGACAACAAGCCCATCACCAAATACGCATACGGTAAGGTTTCATAAACGGGTTTTGGCAAATTCATCATCCGCTCCTCGGGTTGTGCTCATCTTGGTCGCTGCCGCTGGTTGACACGCGACATTCCTACGGCATCCTGCCGCGTTGTTAGGTATAGCACCGGAGCGCGGGTTTGCAATCTCGCCATAAGCCGTTAGAGTGACGAGCAATTTCTGCTGACCGTGTGAGATTTCTTCCATGCATTCGCGAGCACTTAATTTGATCTTGGCGTTTATTTGCCACGAATTGCTCATCGTTGCCTTTTATTTTCAATACGTTAAAGGACTCAATCCTTGTCCTTTGTGCATCGTTCAACGATTTGTTGTTGTCGGATTGGCATTATGGTTTTTTGTTTTAGGAATAACTCATGCTAAAAAAGGCGGATGGTTTAATCGCGTGATCAATCTGTTTGCCGCGCTCACCGCTTTGGGGGGCGTGGTGGTGGCCGGTCGTCAAGTGTGGTTACAACAATTGCCGCCGGATCAAGTGCCAGCCTGCGGACCAAGTCTGGACTATATGCTGGATGTGTTTAGTGGCACCGAGTTATTAAAAGAATTATTCAGCGGTTCGGGCGAATGCGCAAAAGTCGATTGGACCATGTTTGGTTTTTCGATGCCGCAATACACACTGGTGTTTTTTACACTGATGATGTTATTTAGCGCGTGGCGCGCATGGACAAAATAGTGCAATGGTGGTTGCGTTGATGATGCGTGATGGCAGTGAATTAAAACCCGGGCGTTATCGTCATTACAAAGGAAAAGACTATCAGGTCATTGGTGTGGCGACGCACTCGGAAAGCGGTGAAGCCTTGGTGGTGTATCGCACGCTTTATGATCGTTTTGATTTGTGGGTGCGACCGCTGTCGATGTTTACCGAATCCATCACGATCGACGGACGAGCGCAACCGCGATTTGTTTATGTCGCCGACAATTAATTTTTAAAGCGGTAATTCAATTTGCGTGCGTGTGCTCATTGGCAAGGCCGGATGTTTATCACTAAACGGTAAACGGATGCGAAAGCAGGTGCCTTCGCCGGTGGCGCTATCGACTTCGATATGACCTTTTAATTGCTCGGTAATAATAAAATAACTTACCGATAAACCAAGGCCGGTGCCGTGTCCTTCTTCTTTGGTCGTAAAAAACGGTTCGAACACGCGACGTTTGACGTTTTCATCCATGCCCGGGCCGTTATCCATCACTTCGATCAACGCGTTGTCATCTTGCCGACTTAATCGCAGCGTGATCTGCGGGGCGGCGTTATTCTGGCTGCCTAAGGCGTGGGCGGCATTGAGCAATAAATTCAGGAATACTTGTTCCAATTGATTTTTTTGTGCGCGCACACGTGGCAGCTCGTGATCGAAGTCGCGTTCGATTGCGATGTGGCGAAAATCAAATTGGTTTTTTTGATTGTAATCGGCACTGGCTAACCGTACTGCCGCGTCCAACGCCGCCGCTAAATCCACCGCCACTAATTCGCTGCTCGATTGTCGTGCAAACGACAACATATCGGCGACGATGGCCGCTGCGCGTTCACCGGCGTCGCGGATGCCGGATAAAAATTCCGGAATGCGTTGTTTATCCAGATAGCCACGCAGTGCCTGCATATCGAGATTAAACGCTTCGGCGACGCTGGCGTTGCGTGGCCAATCGGCGGATAAGCGCCGCTCGACATTTTGCGTGCTTTGTAAAATAGCCCCCAAAGGATTATTGATTTCATGTGCCATGCCAGCGGCTAAACCGCCGAGCGATAGCATTTTTTCGGTTTGCACCAGCGTTTGTTCAATGCGCACTTTTTCAGTCACGTCGTCGACGCGGATCACCACGCCCTTGGCACGACCGGATAAAGGGTAGACCACCACATCGAATAAATAAGGACGCTCGTTTAGACGGGCGTGTACGCGCGCCGAATGTTGGCGGCGGCCGTAAGCCGTGGCCTCAGTGACGGCTTCGATTTGCTGATCAAATTGCGGCAACAGTGTTTTCAAAAATTTACCGCCCGCTTGTTGTGCGGTAATGCCGGTGAGTTGCACGGCTTGTTGATTCCAATGACGCACACGCCGCGATGCATCGACCGTAATGATGATCGACGGCATACAATCGATCATATCTTCCAACATACCGGATAACTCTTGCGCATGGCGTTGCGCCTGATTACGTTCTTCGATGCGTTTGTGCAATTCTTCGGTGCGTTCGACCATCCGCGACTCAAGTAAATTGCGCGCGCGCTCAACCGCCGCTTTTGATTCGAGCAAAGCATCTTCGGCTAAACGTCGTGAGGTAATATCGCGCGCGATTTCGATATACACCGGCTGTCCCATCCAAAACGCTTTGCGCGAACGCGTTTCAACTGGCAAGCGTGAGCCGTCGAATTTGCGGTACAAGGTTTCATAAGTAATGGTGTGGCCGCGTTCCATTTCGAGGCGCAATTTCGGGTGACGGCGCAAATAACTTTCGACGTCGATATCCCATACCGTTTTGGTTAACAGTGCGTCGTGCGGATAGCCCAATAACTCGGCACTGCGGCGACTGGCATCAATAATTTTTCCGTCTAAATTACTCACCAACATCATGTCGGCGGCGACGTTCATAAATTCAAGAAAGTTGCTTTCTAGTGAGGTCAACATTACCCGCGATCGATAGATCACCACTGCCGCGATAATCAGTGCGATCAACACACCGAAACCGGCCGCCATCACGGTCCAGAATGGCCACGGTTGTGGGCGCATATTTTGTGGTTGCCAATACAACAATACCAACAGCAGTGCGCTAAATACCGTAGCGGCGCACAACACGATCAGTAGCAAGACGGACCACGGTTGCAAGCGGCGAAGTCGGGATTGAAACAGGTTCACGGGCGTAAACAGGCGGGCAACGAACTAAACTGTGAGCGTAGTTCCTTGTGGCGAAATTTTCAAAGCCTTCCGATCAATAGCACAGCTGTGTTAAAAAGGATGCGCTAAAGGGATGGGAGTCTATTGCAATGCCATTGCTGTCGAATGTCGAAAATTTGCGCTCACGATTTGGTGGTCGCTTTGATGCGCTTGATCACTGGTTAGCCAGTCGCAAGGATCTGTTGGTGCTGTACTGTAAATTATCCGTCGTACCGAATCGCCGCGAGGCCTTGCCAGGTACTGGTGAAATCAGCCAACTGTGTAATGCCTTGGTCGATTATGTCTCGGCTGGGCATTTTGAAATTTATGAGCAATTATTGGATTGCGCCGAAAATCGTAGTGCTGAGGCGACGCAATTGGCCAAAAAATTATTTCCCCGTATCGCGCAAGGTACCGACACGATTTTAAATTTCAGTGACAAATATGGCGATCATGCTGACGAGAGTTTATCGACTGATTTTGATCTCGAATTGTCTCACGTTGGTCAAATACTCGAAGAACGATTCGAAATGGAAGATGCCTTGATTCACGCCTTGTTCGATCCAGATGAAAAAGCCGCGTGAGATCATTGATGAAAAAAACGCGCCAAACTAAGGCGCGTTTTTTTTAAAGTGATTAAGGTCGATTATTTACCGGCTTTTTTCACTTCGAGCAATTCGACGTCGAACAACAATGTTGCGCCGGGCGGAATACTGCCGGTAGCGCGATCGCCGTAACCCAACTCAGCCGGAATCGC
>CAZYUS010000176.1:0-4845 GCA_964650615.1 uncultured Pseudomonadaceae bacterium
GCCTGGTTCGACCACAATCCAGTGTTACATGAATCTGATTTTTTCGCTACACGTTAAAGGCTGTTCGCGTCAAATTCATGACCGATTAACCTTATCAGGCCATATTCATGCCGCCGTTTACATGCAGCGTCTCGCCCGTAATATAGGCACCGGCATCGGAGGCTAAAAATCCAACGGCGTTGGCAATGTCCTGCGCTTGGCCCAATCGGGCTAACGGGATCTGTTCGCCAAGCTTGGCTTTTTGATCGTCCGTCAATGCATGAGTCATGTCGGTTTCGATGAACCCCGGAGCCACCACATTCACCGTGATGTTGCGCGAACCGACTTCGCGCGCCAACGATTTGCTAAATCCGATCACACCCGCTTTCGCGGCGGCGTAGTTGGTTTGGCCACCGTTGCCCATCGTGCCAACCACCGAGCCGATGGTGATGATACGGCCCCAGCGAGCTTTCATCATGCCACGTAGCAAGGCTTTCGATAAACGATAAACCGACGCCAGATTGGTTTGGATAATCGCATCCCATTCGTCATCTTTCATGCGCATCAATAAATTGTCACGCGTGATACCGGCGTTATTGACCAACACGTCGGGCGCTTTGGCAAATTCTTTTTCAATCGCAGCTAAAACCGCATCAATGGAAGCGCTGTCGGCAACATTAACGAAAAAGCCTTTGCCTTTGATACCGGCCTCGGCAAACGCTTGACTGATCGCCTCTGCGCCCGCTTCGCTGGTCGCCGTACCGGCTACCGTGGCCCCTTGTTTGCCAAGTTGCAACGCGATGGCTTTGCCGATGCCACGACTGGCACCGGTCACGAGCGCTAATTTGCCGTTTAAATCCAAATTCATCTTCATATCCTTCACCGAACTCATTACAGAGCGGACGATTCGTGAATCGCCCTACGCGATCTAGCCGACCAAGCCCGCTTCAAACGCCGTTAAATCTTGGATGCTGCTGGCGGTTAACTCTTTATTAATACGTTTAATTAATCCCGCCAGTACCGCCCCCGATCCGCATTCTATAAAGCGACTTCCACCGCGTGCGGCCAAGGCTTGCACGCATTCGGTCCAACGCACTGGACAGTACAACTGGCGCACCAATGCCTCGCGAATTTTGTTGGGATCATTTTCTGCGACTACATCAACGTTGTTAATCACGGGAAGCGTTGGCGATTTGAATTCAATTTGCGTCAATAATTGCGCCAAGCGATCAGCGGCCGGTTTCATTAGGGCGCAATGCGATGGTGCCGAAACATTTAACGGTAGTGCGCGTTTAGCACCTTTAGCTTTGCACGCTTCCATCGCCCGTTCGACGGCGGCGGCATTGCCTGCGATCACCACTTGTCCGGGCGAATTGAAATTAACCGGTGCAACCACTTGACCTTGTGCCGATTCGTCACATGCCGCACGAATATCGGCATCGTCTAGGCCCAAAATAGCGGCCATTTTACCTTCACCTTCGGGTACCGCTTCTTGCATGAAGCGGCCACGCGCTTCAACTAATTTAACGGCGTCGGTAAAGGACAATACTCCGGCACAAACCAGCGCCGAATATTCACCCAAACTGTGGCCAGATAACGCTAAGGGCGTAACACCAGCCCGCGCTTGCCACAAACGAAACAACGCCACACTCGCCGTTAACAACGCCGGTTGCGTGCGATGCGTTGCGTTCAGGTCCGCTTCCGGTCCACTCTGACACAAGGCCCACATATCGTAGCCCAACGCTTTACTGGCTTCGGCAAACGTATCGCGCACAATCGCGTTGTCAGCGAACGAGGCCAGCATACCGACGGATTGCGAACCTTGACCGGGAAAAACAAAAACAGTTGTCATAATTGTGCTAACCGTCCGAACCGAAAATTAAAAACGAATTAATGCCGAGCCCCACGTGAAACCACCACCAAACGCTTCTAACAACAGCAATTGTCCACGCTTGATTTTGCCTTCACGTACGCCTTTATCAAAAGCGATCGGAATGGACGCTCCGGAAGTGTTACCGGTGTCGTGAATGGTGACAATTACGCGCTCCATCGGCATATCCAATTTTTGCGCCGTCGCTGAAATGATGCGCATATTGGCTTGATGCGGCACTAACCAATCAATATCTTTTTTGTTCATGCCGTTGGCTTCGAGCGTGGTGTCAACAATGGCTGACAGCGTGCGAACCGCGACTTTAAACGTTTCATTACCGCGCATCTGAATATGTTGTTTTTCGTGTTTGTGCGGGCCGTTCGGCAACGGATTCGGGCAGAATAATAATTCTTCGTAAGAACCATCGGCGTGAATGTGGGTAGACAACACCCCTTTTTCTTCGCTGGCCCCCAAAACCACCGCGCCCGCACCATCACCGAACAAAATGCACGTTGTACGATCGGTCCAATCCACAATGCGCGATAACGCTTCGGCACCAATCACCAGCGCTTTTTTCGCGGCTCCGGTTTTAATAAATTTATCGGCAACCGACAGCGCATAAACAAAACCCGAACAAGCGGCGGTGACATCGAAAGCCGTAATGCCGGGCAAGCCCAATTTCGCTTGCACTAAACAGGCGGTGCTGGGAAACAAACGATCGGAGGTAGCGGTACCGATGATAATTAAATCAATTTCTTTTACATCGACGCCCGCCATTTCCAGCGCACGTTTGGCCGCTTCGGTGGCCATAAAAGCAACCGATTCATGATCACCGGCAATGTGACGACGACGAATACCAGTACGTTCGGCGATCCAATCATCTGAAGTGTCCACCAATTTTGCCAAATCATCATTGGTGACGATTTTTTCCGGCAAGTAAGAACCGGTGCCAAGAATTTTGCTGTTAATCACTTAGGAAACCCTGCTCGCGAGTAGCGATTCAATTTCGCTACGAATTTTCTGTGGCACGTTAAACTCGACTTCTTTTATTGCTTCTTCGAGTGCGCATTCATACGCATATTGTTTCGCGCCACCATGACTCTTGATCACAATGCCGGATAAGCCTACCAGACTGGCTCCGTTGTACTGGTCAGGGTTCATATTTGTGCGAAAACGATTTAGAACCGGCATCGCCATTAAACCGCACAACTTACTAAGCCAATTACGTTTGAATTCGGCACGCAATTGATCAGCGATCATTTTAGCGATGCCTTCACTGGCTTTTAATACCGCGTTACCGACAAATCCGTCACACACAACAACATCGGATTTGCCTTTGTAAATATCATCGCCTTCAACGTAACCAATGTAATTAATCGCGGGCGTCGCACTTAAAATAACAGCGGCCGCTTTGACTTGTTCATTACCTTTGATTTCTTCTTCGCCGACGTTGAGCAAACCGACGGTTGGATTACCGCCGTCCACCGCTTTCGCGACGACAGAACCCATGACAGCAAATTGAAATAACGCCTCGGCATCGCAATCAACATTGGCCCCCAGATCCAGAACGTGGCAATGACCTTTGCGTGTCGGTAATTTTGTGCAAATAGCAGGACGGTCAATACCGGGCAACATTTTGACAACAAAACGTGCCAACGCCATTAAAGCGCCGGTATTGCCAGCGGAAACACAGGCTTGCGCTTCACCGTCACGCACTTGCTGCAACGCCACTCGCAAAGATGAATCTTTTTTCGAACGCAGAGCAACCGACGGTTTATCGTCCATTTCAACGATTTCGGTGGTGTGCTTGACGCGGATGCGAGGATGGGACGCAACGCCTTCTTTGTGCAAAAAAGACATTACGCGCGCTTCGTCGCCGACCAACACTAAAACTAGTTGATCGTGACGACGAAGAACGTTGACAGCGGCGGGGACTGTGACTGAGGGGCCGTGATCGCCCCCCATGCAATCGATTGCGAGCGTAACCTGATTCATAATTGACAATGAATCATGGTGGATAAGCAACCGAATGGTGATTAGATAACTTTACGGCCGCGATAGTAGCCGTCTTTGGTCAGGTTGTGACGCAAGTGAGTTTCGCCACTCACTTTATCGACGGACAAAGTTGGTCCCGACAATTTGTCGTGACTGCGACGCATATCGCGACGTGAACGCGATTTTTTGTTTTGTTGAACAGCCATAATTTAGCTCCTTACGACTTTCCGGTTTTCTTGATTGATGCCAACACCGCAAAAGGATTTTCGCGTGGTGCAACATCGTTAACGTCTTGGTGCTGCGATTCGTCTTGCGTGAATACGGCAGCATTAACTTTGCATTCGCCGGGTTCGTGGTTGGCCACCACCGGTAACGACAAAATCAATTCATCTTCGACCAAATCGCGCAGCGAGATCTCTTCATCGCCGACTAACAGTGGATCAAACTCACCGTCTTCATCAATTTGATCTTCGCGCAACACCAGTTGCAGAGTAAACACGCTGTCGACATCAATCGGCATCGCGTGTAAACAGGTTTGGCATTGCACGCTTAATTGCGTCTGCACCGTTATATGCAATAACGGGCGTCCGACCACGTCCACCTCACCGACAAATTTGCACGCCACATCACCTTCGCAATGCAGTAATTGCGGAGTGAGTCGGGCAAACTGTGCCACCGGCCAAATACCTTCAATTTGCCCTTGTGATAAGGCAAATTTACGTACAGCCAGAAGCTCGGGGGGATGGCGGTCTCGCATGAGGGGCGCGATTGTAGCCACCTAACCGGCAAACTTCCAGAGGAATTCACGGTGCGACAATTAATCCTGGCGTCGGGTTCGCGCTACCGCCAACAACAGTTGGCAAACCTCGGGCTGCGCTTTGAGTCGATAGCGCCCGCTATCGACGAAAGCCCGTTAAAGAGTGAATCACCGCGCGACTGTGCCATCCGTTTAGCACTGTATAAGGCTCGCTCGGTCGCGGCGCGCCATCCTAACGCCGTCG
>CAZYUS010000176.1:4855-5124 GCA_964650615.1 uncultured Pseudomonadaceae bacterium
CTGTTGCATAAACCCGGCAACCACGACGCCGCCGTGACGCAGTTGCGCGCCATGGCCGGCAACACCGTGCATTTTCACAGCGCCATCGCGCTGGTCTACGACGGCTATCATGGGCAAGATTGCGTCACTACGGCAGTCACGCTTAGTCCGTTGACCGATAACCAGATTCAACATTACTTAGCGCTCGACCAACCCTACGATTGCGCAGGCAGTTTTAAAATTGAAAGCGCCGGTAGTCTGCTTATGGCGTCCGTGCGCAGTGACGATCC
>CAZYUS010000177.1:0-5098 GCA_964650615.1 uncultured Pseudomonadaceae bacterium
ATTACCGTATTAGAAAACGTCGCCGTGGTGATAAAGGGCGGTGTCGTCGTCAAACAATAAGCAATGTATTTTTCCTAAGCGACAGGTTTTGCCCGCCATTCAACGGCATAGCGATTTCAATTTTTCACTTAAGGTTTTATGCTGCGCTTCTGCACCGAATAAGAAGCGCGACGGCATGATTACTTTGCAAGACTGGCAAACCGGTGGACAATTTATTGCGTATCGCGGGCAGCGCGTGTTTGTTCGTCACGGTGGCAACGAAACGCATCCGGCGTTGTTGCTGTTGCACGGCTTTCCCACGTCATCGTGGGATTGGCAAGCGTTGTGGCCGACATTGAGCGAACATTATTTTGTCATCACGCTCGATTTAATCGGCTTCGGATTTTCAGCCAAACCAAAGCAGTATGCCTACCATACCTTCGATCAAGCCGACCTGTGTTTACAGGTGTTAAAACATTTTTCGGTCCGCGATTATCATGTCTTGGCCCACGATTACGGCGACACCGTGGCGCAAGAATTATTAGCCCGTCAACTCGACTTTAGCGCCGCCCCCTTTTTGCACTCCTTGTGTTTATTAAATGGCGGTATTTTCGTCGAGGCCGCGCGCCCGCTGCTGGTGCAAAAATTACTCGCCAGCGGCGTCGGTCCACTTTTCGCGACATTCAGTTCCAAGCGTTTATTTACGCGTTCAATGCAACGTATTTTCGGCCCCCGCACACCGCTGTCGGCATTGCATATTGACGAGTATTGGCATTTGCTGACACGAGATAACGGCAAAGCGGCCACGGCGCGAACCGTGCGCTATGTGCATGAACGGCGACGTCACCGCGAACGCTGGGTTGGCGCATTACGGCGCACGTCGCTGCCATTGCACGCCATCATCGGCGATGCCGATCCCATCGCCGGTGCAGGGATGATTCGTCGCTACCGTGAATTATTACCGCACGCCGGTTTAACCGTTCTACCTGCCATTGGTCATTATCCACAACTGGAATCGGCACCCGCCGTTTGGGCGGCGTATTTAGCGTTTCGCGAAACAGTAAATAGAAAAATGTAAGCCAATGCTGAATAATGGTTTTCCTAACATTAAGGAGAGAAAAATGAAATTGAACGCGATTGTTTTACTGGCCGCCAGCGCGGCCTCGTTTTCGGCTTTTGCTGCCGACAGCTATCAAGTAACCGGCCCGGTATTAAGCGTTAACGAAAAAACCATTGTGGTACAAAAAGACAACGAAAAATGGGAAATTGCCAAAGACGCCGCTACAGCGGTTAAAGGTGGCGACATTAAAGTGGGCAGCAAAGTCACCATCAAATACAAAATGATGGCGACGTCAATTGAAGTGAAAGATAAATAACTCACGTTATTCGTTTGGGTGATTCGCGCATGGATCACCCACTGTTCCCGTTTATTTCAGCGCGCGTAACACTTGCGCGTAATCCAAGCCGCCGTTTAATAAGGCGCGACCGATGACCACGCCACCAAGTGCTGACAGCGGCGATTGACGCAAACGCGCAACGGTGTCGAGGTTATGTACGCCGCCATTACAGATCACCGGTAGATCAATTTTTTTGGCCAAACCCGCCGCTTGTGGCAGCGGATCGGTGTGTTCACCGGCGGCGTGTAATTCGGTATAAAAAATTTGATTCACGCCTTCTTCGCTATAACGCCGCCCTAATTCGATCGCATCAACAAATTGTTCAGCTCCGGTTTGCACACGACCATGGTTGCCTTCTAATGAAACAATAATGCGGTGCGGGTATTCGGCACATAACTCCACGGTAGTATCGGGATTGCGCAACATTTTCCAACCAACAATGACATACGTCGCGCCGACATCCAGCCACATTTCGGCGTGTTCACGTTTACGAATTCCGCCCGTTACTTCGATTTGCAATTGCGGAAAGAATTTACGCAAGGATTCCACGACGCCAGTGTTATACGGTTCGGTGTGCGAGGCACCGTCGGCGTCAATTAAATGGATGCGCGTTGCCCCCTGTTCGACAAAGCGTTGTACGGTTTCACGCGGATCTAAATAAATCAACGGTTCATCGTCGTCGTGAACCGGATTCGGGTAAGCAATTACACCATTGCGTAACTCAAGGCCCGGAATAATTTGCATGACGGTTTCTCCTTATGGTCATAGTGTAGCCCACAGCCAAATGAACGTTGCAGGCCCAACTAACCGTTGCCCCGATTACCCGACAATTTAGCGGCGACGAAAACTATCGACGGTAAGCAGAGCCAATCCGATCCAGATAAAAATAAAACTCACGAGCTTATGATGGTCCATCACTTCGTCGTAAACAAAAATCGCGAGGAAAAACGTGCAGGTCGGCGAGGTGTATTGCAAAAAGCCCATGGTCGATAGCGGGATGCGACGCGCACCGGCGGCAAAAAGTGCCAACGGCACCGACGTGACCACGCCGGCGATTAACAACAAAATCGTCAGCGATGGATCGTGGCCAAAAGCACCACCACCGCCGTGATGAACGCTCGCCAAATAGCCCAACGCCAATGGCAATAATAATCCGGTTTCGACCAACAAACCGTCGAGCGCCGGAACCGGTGTGCGTTTGCGGATAAGACCATACAACCCAAACGTCAACGCGAGCCCCAGCGAAACCCACGGTAAATAGCCGCGCATAACGATTTGCCAAACGACGCCGCAAAGCGCCAGCGACACCGCCGTCCACTGCCAGCGATTTAATTTTTCACCCAACACCAAAACACCCAATGAAATCGTGATCAATGGATTAATAAAATAACCGAGACTGGTTTCGAGTATGCGTCCAGCAGCGACAGCCCACACAAAAATCAACCAATTAGCGCTCACCAATAGCGCCGATAAGACTAAATATTTCAGCAGCGCCGGCGTTTTAATGATCTGCTGCCACTGCCCTGCTTGACGCATCACGGCCAGCAATAAAAAAATAAATGGCACCGACCAGATAATGCGGTGGGCAATCATTTCAAGCGCTGGCACTGACGCCAAGGCTTTGAAATAGATTGGCACTAATCCCCACATTAAATAGGCAGCAAGGGCCATCATTAAACCCTTGCGATATTCTTTGGTCATCCGTATCTCTACCCTTTTAATTAACCGACTAAATATGTGCCGGTACCGACCGCGATTAAATCGCGATTTTCGTTGTGCAATTCCATGCGCGCGACGGCCACTTTATTGCCGCCACGCAATAACACCGCCGTCGCGGTAAAGCGTTGACCTCGGCCAGGGCGTAAATAATCAATACGCAAGTCGATAGTGCCTAACTTGGCCATACGCGAAGCAATTTCGTTCGGCCCTAAATGATGATGACGCTGAATCAAGCTGACCGCCGCGATGGTACCGCCCGCCACATCCAATACCGTTGCGATGACGCCGCCGTGCAAAATATGTTGCACATAATTTCCTATTAATTCGGCGCGTGAGTCAAAACTGACGCAACATATATTTTCATCCACTTGTTCGAAGTGCAGGCCAATCACTTGATGAAACGGTGTCTTGGCCGAAAAGCTATCAACCAATAACGCAAGGTGTTGCCGCCAATCCGGTTCGGAGGAATTCATGATCACTTTGTCGGTGTTGTGGTGGAAGGTCAGTTTAACGAGTTGGATGATTTGTCGATACCGCGCTCGCACCATTTGGTGATGACACGTTGCAGATCCGGCAAGCGGATCGGTTTGGCCAGAAAATCCTGCATCCCCGCATCAAGACAGCGATCGCGGTCTTCACTCATGGCATTGGCGGTTAGCGCAATGATTGGTGGATGCGCAACTGGCTGCTCCGCGATGATCAAACGCGTGGCTTCCAAGCCATCCATCAACGGCATTTGCATGTCCATTAAAATAAAATCGAATTCGTTTTCGCGTGCGGCTTGCACGGCTTCAACGCCGTTATTGGCGAGTGTTACTTGGCAACCGGCTTTTTCCAACATTCGCGTGGCGATTAATTGGTTGGTCAAATTGTCTTCGGCTAATAACACGCGCCACGAACTCGTCACGGCGGTGGCCGATTGTTGTGCAGGCGATGGCGCATCATCGAGATGGATGGCGCGCGCTTGCGCGCGTTGAAACGCCTCCAACAAAAGCGAATCGCGCACCGGTTTTTGCACGTACGCCGCTGGGGCTACGGTCATGACGCGCGGCACGTGTTGGCACAACAAAACGATCGGCGCTTGCCAGTACGGGTGTAACGCTTGAAAACGTGCGACCACATCGTCGCCATCGGGTAACGCCTGATCGAGCAACACGAAGTCCGGTGTTCGCAGTGGGTTGATATCATTCAACGCCAACGCGATTTCAACCTTTGCGCCAAAAGCGGTGAGGCGATGCGTCATCGCTAATCGCAGCGCATTGTTTTGCACCATTAATAAAATGTTTTTTTCACGCAAAACGCTACGCAGTGAAGGGTACTCGCTCGCCACCGTGACGACCGGTAAATGAAAACGAAAATCGGCCCCCTGCCCCACTGTCGAGATCACATGAATGTCACCACCCATGGCTTCGATCAATCGCTTGCAAATCGACAAGCCTAAACCGGTGCCGCCAAAGCGGCGCGTGGTCGATGAATCGGCTTGACGAAACGGTTCGAATAAATGCGAAATTTTGTCGGCTTGAATGCCAATACCACTGTCGCGCACAGAAAAATGCAAATCGACTTCGCGCTCACTCGAACGTTTGGCGTAGACCTGAAGTACCACATCGCCGCTGTCGGTAAATTTAATGGCATTGCCAACCAAATTGATTAATACCTGGCGCAAACGGGTGACGTCACCGACGATATGCGAGGGCGTCGAAGCGTCAATATCGATCACTATTTCCAGCGATTTTTCTTGCGCCGCTTTGGCAAATAACACCAGCACATCTTCGATGCAATCAAACAGATCCATTGGTCGCCATTCGAGGGTTAAACGACCGGCTTCAATTTTGGATAAATCCAGAATGTCGTTGATGATGCTTAATAACGCTTCACCGCTGCGCTGGATCACTTCAGTGTATTCACGTTGTTCATCGGATAACGGTGTTTCGCTTAATAAACTGGCCATCCCGAGTACACCGTTCATCGGCGTGCGAATTTCATGACTCATGGTGGCCAGA
>CAZYUS010000178.1:0-5058 GCA_964650615.1 uncultured Pseudomonadaceae bacterium
TTAGCGATCACCGTGCTGCTGCCAAGGGTGGCGACTCAGGCACGCGAGGCCGAGCATCCGCTGGTCAAGGAACGAGTGACGGTAACGCCGCCATCGGCGGTTCGTCACAACGATATTCGTCATGGCGAATTACGTCACGAACATGGCGTCGAAAAACAACAGGCGTTTGCCAAACGTGCGCCTATCAAAGCACTAAAGAACACCGCAAAAATTAAATCCACGCGCGCACAAAATGGTGCCGCTGCGCCACTGGCGGCCGCCGCTGTTTGTGATATCGCCCAGTTTGCCGCAGCCACTGGCAGCGCATTAACCACTCTTGTAAAAAACGCCGACATCAGTTGTTTAAATGAGCTTTACAGTGTTTCAGGATCGCAGGCTTACAATATATTCAATGAATCGAAAATGTCGACCATTGCCTATGCTTTACGCGATAACGGAAATAGCTACCCCGGTAATAACTCCACACAAACGCTACAATTAGTGACGTTTTTGCGTGCAGGTTATTATGTACAGTTTTACAACTCGAGTAGCGTCGGCAACTACGGTACAACATTGAAAACCGCGATCCAATCTGGCCTTGATGCTTACTTCGCCAGTGGCAATTCGATGGTCGTCAATGATGCCAACGGCGAAGTGCTCAGTGAAACGATCACCTTGATTGATTCCGCTACTGAAAATGCACGCTATGTTTACAAAATTAAAGATATTTTGAATCGCTATGATTCCAGTTGGCAGGCATCGTGGTACATGAATAGCGCCGTTAATAATGTCTTTACCGTTACCTTTCGTGCGCATCAAAATGCCGATTTTAAAACGCTGATTCAATCGGATCAGAGCTTGATCGATTCGTTGTATAATTTTTATAACCGTTGGACGTCTCTGCTGGGTACGGATAAGGATTATTTGGTCACTAACGCCGCCCGTGAAGTGGGCCGTTTTTTACAATACACCGGCACGCCAAAAACCAAGGCACAGCCCTTGGTTCGTCAAGCGATTACACAAAGTAATATCACCGGGTCAACGGCGCCTATTTGGGTGGGATTGGCCGACATGGTCGATTATTACGACAACGCCAATTGCTCTTATTACGGCAACGTGTGTGATTACAAAAATCGTATCAACACTGAAGTGTTGACGGTGACGCATACCTGTAGCAGTACATTACGCGTGCGCGCGCAAGCAGTCACCAGCACGCAGTTAAGCGGAATTTGCAATGATCTGGCCACCTCGACTTCGCGTTTTCACACCATGCTGGAAACGAATTACACGCCCGTTACAGGCGATCTGAACAGCAATCTCGAATTGGTGATCTGGAATAGCTCAACCGATTACGGTACGTATGCCGGTGCCTTATACGGCATTGATACCAATAATGGCGGTATGTACCTCGAAGGATCGCCCACTCAAAGCGGTAATCAAGCACGATTTATTGCGTATGAAGCTGAGTGGTTATTGCCTGCATTCAAAGTGTGGAATCTCGAACATGAATCCAATCACTATCTCGATGGTCGCTTTGATATGCAAGGCGATTTCGGCACGTATTTAACCGCAAACACCATTTGGTGGATTGAGGGATTGGCGGAATATGTTGCATTTGTAAACAACAATCCAACGGCGCTTGATGTGATTCGCAACGCCACTCACGTGCCGCTTTCAACGATTTTTCGTAACACCTATAACAGTGGCACCGATCGGGTTTATCGCTGGGGTTATGTCGCGGTTCGTTTTATGTTCGAACGCCATATGAACGACGTGCGAACGATGTTAAGTTATTTTCGCAATGGCCAATACACGAGCTACGATAGTTATTTGTTGAATACCATCGGCTCGCGTTATGACGTTGAGTTTCAAACGTGGTTACAGGGGGTGTTATCCGGCACCACCAGTAATCAAACTCCAACTGCGAATTTCAGTAGCAGCGTGTCGGGTTTGTCAGTGAATTTTACGGACAGTTCGAGCGACAGTGACGGTACCATCACCAATCGCACCTGGAATTTTGGCGATGGCACCACATCAACGACTACCAATCCGAGCAAAACGTATTCGTCGGCCGGTACGTATTCCGTGGTATTAACCGTCACCGACAATCAAGGTGCCAGCAATAGCGTCACCAAATCCGTCACCGTCATAGATGGTGGTAATAGCGGAACCGTGTTAACTAATGGGGTCGCCAAAACCGGTTTAAGTGCCGCCGCAAACGCGACATTGAACTTTACGATGGCAGTGCCAAGTGGCGCGACTAATTTGAAATTTGTCATCAGTGGCGGCAGCGGTGATGCCGATATGTATGTGCGTTTTGGTGCCGCTCCCACCACGTCAACGTATGATTGTCGTCCGTATTTAAGTGGCAACGCTGAAACGTGCACGATAACAAACGCACAAGTCGGCACGTATTACGTCATGTTACGCGCTTACAGTGCGTTTTCTGCCGTGTCATTAACCGGCAGTTTTACCAGTGGCTCTGGCACCAACACCGCACCGGTGGCAAGCTTTAACAATACGATTAGCGGTTTAACCGTAACGTTCACCGACACGTCAACCGATAGCAATGGTTCGATTGCGAGTCGTGCGTGGAATTTTGGCGACGGCAGCACATCAACGGTTGCCAATCCGAGCAAAACGTACGCGACGGCCGGTACGTATTCGGTGTCATTAACAGTGACGGACAATCTTGGTGCGACCAATAGCGTTACCAAATCGGTGACCGTCGGTTCGGCTCCGACGATTACGGAATGTTCGAGCAGCGATACGCGCGTGTTGGGCAAAAACTGCAAACGCAGCAACCGTTCTGGCACCGCCGGTAATTACAACTATATGTATCTGGCATTACCCACCGGCGTGGCGCAATTGAAGATCACCACTGCGGGCGGCGTCGGTAATGCCGATCTGTATGTATCGACGAGTGGATGGGCTACCCAATCCAATTATCAGTATTACGCCGCCACGGCCGGTAATAACGAATCGATCACGATTCAAAGTCCGCCATCAGGTTACGTTTATATTTCGTTATATGGCGTCACCGATTTCAGTGGCATTACGGTAACGACACAATATTAAACAAATAATCCCCGACCTTGTGTCGGGGATTTTTTTTGGGGGGCGCAGACCATTGTCGCCTACGCTAAGATCGCAAGCTTGTCGTTGTACTCAGCGCGAAGAACTTAACAACTCGCGGTACTGTTTTGGCGTCATCCCCGTGAGCATTTTGAACGGCCGCGTCAACGCGCTTTGATCGCAAAAACCCACTTGCAACGCAATTTCGGCAATAGCATTCGATGATGTTTGTAATAGATAGGTCGCGGTTTCGATTCGTGTTTTCAATAGATATTGCGCTGGCGTCAGCTGGAATATTTTTTTCATTCGCCGCTCGAGTTGCGACACCGAGAGTTGCGCACGCTCGCTCATTTCTTCGACACGCACAGAATGCGACAGATGTGTGCGCACATAGTCCAGCATATCGGCCAGTTGTTGATCCACATAGCGTTCACGACTGGGTTCAATTAAATCCATTGATAGACAAGCAAGTCCAACGATGCGACGGCGTTTGTCATACAGCGGCAATTTATGGGTTAAGCACCAACCAATACTGCGATCACCAAATAGGGTCATGTCCAAACTGTCGAACAAAGGGCGGCCGGTGGTGAATAGCAGTTCATCCTGTTGGTGATAGCGTTGCGCCATCGGACGTGGAAATAATTCGAATACCGTTTTACCAACAGCCTGCGCTTTACTTTGCAGGTGGCAACGATCGACACAGCCTTCGCTGATGTTGATATAGCGACCGAGATGATCTTTGATCGCGAACACGATGGTCGGCACATGATCAAACAATGACTCCAGCGCGCGATACGACTCCAGCTGTGAAAAAAAATGCTGCCGCCAGCGATCAATCGCCTGCATCGGTGCCGCCATGCACTAACACTGCCCCAACGCGGCCGCAATAATCGGCGTAGCGCATCGTTTCATCGTTTGTCCTTAGAGCGGCTAAGTACCATCAATAACGGCGGTTTTAACGCAATCATTTCAACTATTTCACCTTCGTTCGGGCATAGTATCTGACATACACTGGTCACGATCTTGCGCAAATTCCCTTTGGCGTGAACGGCAATCATGCAAAACACACACGTCATATCGTGCAAAAGCCGGACACAAGGTATGCCACCGGCGTGCGCAATCGCACCTCGACAACACAGGTGTTCACCGAGCTGTTCGCGCGAGGCTCTTTCGCTTAACGATGGTGATAATGAAATAAGCCTTGCGCCGCGCGTGCGAAGTGACAAGAAACGCGACGTTACGCGCACTACACTGAAGACGATTACATTGAGGAGCAATCAGATGTCGGTGACGCCAACACGCACAACCCTTTCGGTTATTGATTCACACACCGGCGGCGAGCCAACGCGTTTAATCGTTGCCGGTGGTCCGGCACTTGGCAACGGCGACATCGCACAGCGACGCGAACAATTTGCACGCGAGTTCGATCACATTCGTTCGGCGGTGGTAAACGAGCCGCGCGGTTCCGATGTGATGGTGGGCGCGGTGCTGCTGACACCGACGATGGCGAATTATGCGGCCGGGGTGATTTTTTTTAATAATGTGGGGTTTTTGGGTATGTGCGGCCACGGCACCATCGGCACCTTGGTTTCCTTGTATCACGCCGGAAAAATTCAATTAGGTGAACACAAAATCGAAACGCCGGTGGGTGTGGTGGATACCGTTTTGCACGACGCTAATCGCGTTTCGGTGCGCAATGTCGAAAGCTATCGTTTCGCAAAAAAGATCGCTTTAGCGGTTGATGGCCTTGGTGTCGTGCACGGTGATATTGCGTGGGGCGGTAACTGGTTTTTTCTGGTCGATGACCACCAGCAAGATCTGCACTTCAATCAGGTGGCCGCGTTAACCGATGTCAGTGTGCGTATTCGGCAGGCGCTAGAGCGCCACAATATTCGCGGCAAAGACGGCGCACTGATCGATCACGTCGAATTATTTTCGCCCTCACCCAATACCGGATTGGATTCGCGTAATTTCGTGTTGTGTCCGGGTTTAAGTTATGACCGT
>CAZYUS010000179.1:0-5013 GCA_964650615.1 uncultured Pseudomonadaceae bacterium
AAAACATATTCAGGAAAAACGTCTCTAACATGTCATCACGATGATGACCCAAGGCAATTTTGGTGATGCCGTTTTTTTGCGCATAACTGTATAAAATGCCGCGCCGTAAACGCGAACAGAGTGAACACGTGGTTTTGCCTTCCGGTACCAAGCGCTTCACGATGCTGTAAGTATCTTCGTTGAGTATGTCGAACGTCATGCCGATCTCTTGCAGGTAGCGTGGCAATACGTCCGCCGGAAATCCCGGTTGTTTCTGATCCAGATTCACGGCCACCAAATCGAAATGGATGGGTGCTGATTTTTGCATCGAGATCAACATATCCAACAAGGTGTACGAGTCTTTTCCTCCGGACAAGCACACCATGATCTTGTCGCCCTCTTCGATCATGCCGAAATCGCGGATCGCATCGCCGACCGCGTGGCGCAACCGTTTTTGCAACTTATTCATTTGATAAAGGTCTTTACGGCTCAACATTTGACGCGGGGACTCGCTATGATTCAATTCAGACATGGGACACTTCGACGCTTTTCAGATCAACAACAGGAACCATCCACCGGTGGGGACAGCCCGACAAAGGGGGCAGGATTATACGAAATGAACGCACGACTTGCTTATAAAATGACCTTTTGCGCAGCCCTGCTCTTGCTGCTGAGTGCGTGCGCGTTTCAAATGATTTATCCGCGCCTGCCGTTTTTGATCGGTTGGCAACTGGACAGCTATCTGGACCTCGATGACGAACAAGAAGACTGGTTAGAGGCGCGTTTACACCACCATTTGCGCGAACACCGTCGAAAAGCGCTGCCCCGTTATGTCGACTACACGCGCAAACTGCAAACTGTTCTTCAAGGCGATCATCTGGATGAACCCATGCTGCGTGAACTCGAAGACGAATCGCGGCAACTGTATCTCGATTTGATGCGATCGTTTTTAGATGATGGCGTTGAATTATTTAGTGGGTTAAGTGATAAGCAGGTCGATAACTTACTTAAAAAACAACAGGAGGAAGCCGCCGAAGATGAACAAGATTACACCGAAGGTAACGCGGAAGAACGCGCTGAAAAACGCTTCGACAACACGCTGGATGATATGAGTGATTTGGTCGGTCGTTTGAATACCACGCAAAAAGAATTGATCCGTTCATTTTCGATGCAGCGCCAAGACGCATTTACGGTAAGCAAGGCGACTCGTGAGCGCTGGCAACAACTCATCAGTGAGTCGTTGTTGAAACGTCATGACAAAACCTATTTACGCGCACAATTGTCGCGCCTCATCGAGCAACCCGACAGTTTGCGCGACAGCGATTACATGGCCTACCTTGAGCAAGAGCGGACGCTTCGTTATCAAATGCAGATCGCATTATTTTCGTCATTGAGCGCGAAACAGCGCGCGCACCTGCAAAATGAAATCAGCGACTGGGAAAACGATTTCACTGCCTTGATGAAAACCAAAACGGAATAATAAAGCGATGACGATTTTGCGCGATGAAAGCGATGTGCGTGCGGCGACGGCGTATGTGGCGTCGCGCGATAAGGTGATGGCCGAGCTTATTCGTGAGTACGGTGAATGTCGCATAACACCGTGGTTGTCGGAACCGTTTAGCGCCTTAATTCGTTCGATTATTTCGCAGCAGATTTCGAATAAAGCCGCTGACGCCATCAATCAACGTGCGCTGAAATTAGGCGGCCGTGGTGGACGCTTTAGCGCGGCCAAATTAACCGCGCTTGACGAAGACGCATTGCGCGCCTGCGGATTAAGTGGAGCCAAGGCGCGCTATGTGTTGGGTATCGCCGCAGCGGTGCAGCACCGACAAATCAACTTAAAAAAACTGCGTGAAGCCGATGCGGTCGACGTCATCAAACAACTCACGCAATTAAAAGGCGTCGGCAAATGGACCGCCGAAATGTTGATGATTTTCGCCTACGGCCACGGCGATATTTTGAGTCTGGGTGATTGGGGATTGCGTCGTGGCGCGCACATTGCTTACCAACTGGAACAATCGCCGAACGACAACGTGTTTATCGGCATGGCCGAGATCTGGCGACCGTATCGCTCGGTCGCCAGCTGGTATTTATGGCGCGCCGCCGAAGCGGCCTAGGAAAACGTGACGAACGTCGTGATCACGAATCTTTTGAATTTAGCACTTCACCAACGCGCAGCACTTTTAATACGTTGGTGCCGCCGCCTTCGCCGATCACGTCGCCTTTAGTGATAATCACCAAATCGCCATCGTCAAGAAAATGATGATCGCGCAGATAATTGATCACTTCTTTATTGACGCGCTCATAAGGCAATTTATAAAAATCGAAATGATGCGGATAAACGCCGCGATACATGGCCATGCGGCGGCACGTTTCCAATCGACGTGATACGGCAAAAATGGGAATGCCGGAACGAATTCGCGACATCAGTAGCGGAGTGCGGCCCGATTCGGTGAGCGCGATAATGGCGCGGATCGGCATATGATTGCCCAAATACATCGCGCTCATCGCAATGCCTTCTTCCGTTGAATGGAATGTATCGTCGATGCGATGGCGTGACAGTCGCGATTTTTTATCTTTTTCGGCACCCAGACACACGCGTGACATGGCGCGAATGACATTGGCCGGATCGACGCCGACCGCCGTTTCGCCCGACAACATCACCGCATCGGTGCCATCAAGCACCGCGTTCGCAACGTCGAACACTTCTGCGCGCGTCGGGATCGCATTTTGAATCATGCTTTCCATCATTTGCGTGGCGACGATGACGCCGCGATTCAAATGGCGTGCGCGATGCACCATGTGTTTTTGAATCGCCGGTAACTCGGCATCACCCATTTCGACACCTAAATCACCGCGTGCCACCATCACCACATCTGACGCCAAAATAATTTCGTCGATATTTTCGATCGCTTCAACACGCTCGATTTTAGCGACGATTGCCGCTTGCGATCCGGCTTCAGCGAGTAGCGTGCGGCATTCTTCGATATCGGACGCACTGCGCGGAAAACTCATGGCAACGTAATCGGCATTGACTTGCGCGGCCACTTGAATATCGCGCTTGTCTTTATCGGTCAGTGCTTTGGCGGATAAGCCTCCGCCTTGACGATTAATGCCCTTGTTATTCGACAAATCACCGCCGACGGCGACGACGCATTCGATGCGAGTGCCGTTGACAGATTTCACCGTGAACACAATGCGTCCGTCATCCAATAACAACGTGTCACCGGCACGCACATCGCGAGGTAATTCTTTGTAATCAATACCCACTTGGGTTTCGTCGCCGTCTTCGTTACCGAGCGCCGAATCGAGATAAAAAATGGCGCCTTCTTTCAAATTCACTTTTTTATTTTTGAAACGAGCAACGCGAATTTTCGGGCCTTGCAGATCGACCAGAATCGCAATAAAGCGTCCCGCTTCTTGCGCTAAGTGGCGCACCAGCGCGACACGCTCGGCGTGCTCTTCGGGCGCGCCATGTGACATATTCATGCGTACCACATCGACGCCGGCTTTAACCATGTCACGCAAAACGGTTTCAGTGGTGGAGGCGGGGCCTAATGTGGCGATAATTTTGGTACGACGAGTGGTCATTTCATTTCCCTCATTTTTTCAGCCTGTCAATTTAGCTTAAGCCCGCAACGCTGCCCAGCACGAGGATCAATATAGTGCGGTATTTGAATACGAATTCGTGCGCGATCCGCCTTTACGTTTACGAACACGGAAAGCATTTCAGAATGGCAAATCGGGGCTCTAATCGTCGGTTAAAAAAATGACGTCGTACAAAAGGAATGGTTTGGCGCGGCTTCATCTTGCCAGTCGACAAGACGAAGCGCGGGACACACTTAATCGTGCAATTGCTCGCACGCGTAGAGCGTGTTTTCTAACAAAGTGGCGACGGTCATCGGGCCGACGCCGCCGGGGACTGGCGTGATAAATCCGGCGCGGGCCGCTGCCGCGTCAAATTCGACATCGCCGCACAATTTGCCGTTATCCAAACGATTGATGCCGACATCGATCACGATCGCGCCTTGCTTGATCCATTCGCCTTTTACAAAATTTGGCTTGCCGACACCCACCACCACTAAATCGGCACGACCGACTTCCTCAGCCAGATTTTGTGTTTTCGAATTGCAGATCGTGACGGTGCAATCGGCGAGCAATAATTCCAAAGCTTGTGGACGACCGACAATATTGGACGCACCAACTACGCACGCTTTTAACCCGCGCAAATTGACGCCGGTTGCTTTTAATAGCGTCATCACGCCATACGGCGTACACGGACGCAACAACGGACGTTTTTGTGCGAGACGACCAAAGTTATAAGGGTGAAATCCATCGACGTCTTTATCTGGTTTGATGCGTTCCAACACGGTATCGCCATCAATTTGTTTGGGCAGCGGTAACTGCACCAGAATGCCATCCACGCTGTCGTCGGCGTTTAATTGATCGATTAACTTCAGCACCTCATCTTGCGCCGCGTCGGCGGGCAAATTGAACTCCAGCGAATGAAAACCGGCCGCTTTGCACGAACGGCGTTTATTGCCGACATACACTTCTGACGCTGGGTCATTGCCAACCAAGATCACCGCCAAACCGGGTGGACGTTTGCCTGTTGCCACGCGCGCGCTGACGCGAGCGGCAATATCGTTTTTTAATTGTTCGGCAACGGCTTTACCGTCAATAAGGCGAGCAGTCATGGTGATTTTTTCGGCGAGAAAAGGGAGCGGTATTCTAGCGATCAGCGCCGCTCGATTCAGCTGAAAGCGTATTCATCGCGCCCAGATAAAAAAGAGTGGTCACGCAAATTGACGTAAGCGGGTTCGATCCGTATCATGCCGCGCTCGCTTTTCGGCACAATCAACACGCCGCAACGCGAACACGGGGAATAGCGCAGCTTGGTAGCGCATCTGGTTTGGGACCAGAGGGTCGTGGGTTCGAATCCCTCTTCCCCGACCAATTAAAGGGCGGTAGGCGCAAGCGTATTGCCAGCTCTCGGTCTGAATCGGCGCCCGTAGCTCATCTGGATAGAGCACC
>CAZYUS010000180.1:0-4973 GCA_964650615.1 uncultured Pseudomonadaceae bacterium
AGCATGACGGATGTGGTCATCACTGAGTTTTGCTTTTCTACCCCGCGCATCATCATGCACATATGTTTGGCTTCGATAACGACACCGACACCTTTGGATTGTGTGACGTCCATAACGGCTTCTGCGATTTGTTTGGTTAAATTTTCTTGTATTTGCAAGCGCCGACCAAACATATCCACGATGCGGGCAATTTTTGATAAACCGACGACATGGCCGTTCGGCATATAGGCGACGTGCGCGCGCCCGACGAAGGGCAGTAAATGGTGTTCACACATAGAATACAGTTCGATGTCTTTCACAATAACCATTTCGTCGGATTCAGATTCGAACACCGCGTTATTGACCACTTCTTCAATATTTTGCGTGTAGCCGCGCGTTAAAAACTGCATCGCTTTGGCGGCGCGCATTGGCGTGTCGCGTAGCCCGTCACGTTCGGTGTTTTCACCCAATAAATTTAAGATCTGGCGATAATGTTCAGCGATTTGTTCTGTGACGTGGTCAGCACTCATGGCAAAATTCCGTATCATTAGTCGGGGCGGATCATAGCCGATTCGGCCATCCGGATTCACTGCTTATACGGGAAACCTGTCATGCGGATCGTAGCTGATGAAAATATGCCATTGGTTCAGGCGCTTTTTTCACCGTTTGGTGAGGTGATCGTGCGGCCGGGCCGCCAGATCAGCGCCGCTGATTTAAAGGATGCCGATGCATTGCTGGTGCGTTCGGTGACTCGGGTTGACGCGACATTACTCGCCGATAGTCAATTACAATTCGTCGGCAGTGCCACCATCGGTACTGATCATGTCGATCAACTGTTATTGAACGCGCGCGGTATCGCTTTTGCCAATGCCCCTGGTTGTAATGCGCAAGCAGTCGCCGAATACGTGTTATCGGCGTTGCTGGTAATGATTGACGAGCGTCGTTTTGATCCACAACGCGATACGATAGGCATTGTTGGTTACGGTAATGTTGGCAAATGTCTGGCACAGTTGCTGGATGTCTTGAATTGGCCGTACTTAATCAACGATCCACCGTTGCAACACCAAGGGTTTAAACATCCGAAATTCGTTGATAAAGAAACCCTTCTGCGCTGCAAAGTGATTTCGTTGCACACCCCACAAATCGTTCAAGGACCGTGGCCAACATGGCATTGGCTGACGCGCAATGAATTGGAAAAAATGCATCGACAAATCATCATCAATGCTTGCCGTGGCGGTGTGGTTGATAATGCCGCATTAGCGCAGTGGCTGGATGCTCATGATGAAAACTGTGCAATATTGGATGTGTGGGAAAATGAGCCCATGGTCGAAGCATCCTTGCTGTCGCGTATTAGATTAGCCACGCCACATATTGCGGGTTACAGCCTCGAAGGAAAACTCAATGGCAGTTTTATGGTGTACGAAGCATTTTGTCGCCATTTTAATTTTCTGACCGATAGTGAGGTAAAAAAAATATCGGCACCATTGTTCAGCGGTGATTTGCCGACGAAAAAAAACGCACGTATCGCCGCAATCGCCCGTTATTTTTATGATATTCGAAACGATGATATTCGTCTTCGACATGCCTTGAGTCTCAGTACGGATCGATGTGCCACATTTGATGAACTGCGAAAAAAATACCCTGAGCGGCGCGAATGCGGTCGTGCACAGTTGTCGCAGTTATTGTCATCGTTGTGATATGAGCAAGTTTAATCGGTCGCCACAAAAAATGTCGCTGGGAAACCCTCGCGTAAACCGTAAGACTTTATGGGCGGACAAGCCATTGAAATGGCTCCTGTGGTCCGCGAGTTCACGCGGAGAAGGGCAACATGAATGATATAACTCAGCACTCGATGGCTCGTCGGCATTTTATAAAATTAAGCAGTTTAGGATTGGCCGGCAGTGTTTTAGGCAGTGTAGCGACGCGCGGAGTTGCTGCTGATGCGTGCAACAATCCGCCTTTTATCGCACCGGATGAAGGTGTCAGTCACACACGCACGTGGATGGCGTGGCCATCAAGCAGTTATATCTGGGGGTCGTTGTTGTCGGGAGTACAAAACGACATTGCCCTGTTGGCTAAAACCATTGCGAAATATGAACCGGTGATCATGTGCGCCGACGGCAGCAGTAATGCCAGCACCGCGAGATCAAAATGCGGTACCAGTGTAAACGTGATCAGCAGTATTCCTGTCAACGATTGTTGGATGCGTGATACTGGGGCATTATTTCGTCGCGATGGCAGCGGAAAGCTCGATGCCGTAGCGGGTAAATTTAACGGCTGGGGCGGCAAACAAACGGCCACCAAAGATCGCTACGTTGCGGAAAAAATGGCGGCGTATTTAGGTATAACGAATACCAATGCGGATATTGTTTTCGAACCCGGCGCGGTGGAATGCGATGGTGACGGAACGTTGCTGGCGACGGAAAGCAGCATCATTAATGCCAATCGTAATCCCGGTTTGAGCAAAGCACAAATTGAAGTCGCGTTACTTAAAGCGTATGGCGCGCAAAAAATGATTTGGGTTCCAGGTGTCGCTGGTTTGGATATTACCGACGATCATATTGACGGGAACACGCGTTTTGTTCGTCCTGGTGTGATTATGATGCACGTATCACCAACATCGGATACGGGACCGTATGCGGTGGATAGTCGTCAGCAGTATCAAATTTTATCCAATGCAACCGATGCTAAAGGTCGGCGATTTATGATTATTGTTGTCGATCTTCCGGTTATTACTCGCATCAATTCTCCCGATTTATTGAAATCGTATATGAATTATTATGTTTGTAATAACGCAGTGATTACGGCGAATTTTGGTGACACCACAAAAGATGCGGCCGCCAAGGAGGCCCTTTCTAATGCTTATCCCGGTCGCACGATTGAAATGTTGAACTTAGATCGTTTGTACCAAGGTGGCGGTGGCGTGCATTGCGTCACGCAACAACAACCCGTTGCATAAATACCGAAATTATTTTCGTAGGGGCGATTCATGAATCGCCTTATTCGTTCAATAAAAAAGCCCGCTTTACTGCGGGCAATCATAGGAGCGGGGAGTGTCGTTTTTATTGTCGGAGGAACTTACTCGGCGTTGCCAAACGAGTAAGTAACGCTGAAAACAATATTTCCATCAATCGACAGAGCGTCTTTGTTGGATCCATCCAATGCAGTCAACGACGTTTTGGTATAACTTGCTTCGGCATACCAGTTGTCGATGGTGTAACCCACCGCAGCGCGGTAGTAGTTGAACGACTTATCTATTGCACCACCAAAATCGAACGCTTCTTCAAATGCGTCGTGACCAAATTCAATCGGCACGCTCCATGTGTCATTCAAGTTAACGGTGTGCGTGATTTTTATACGACTATTTGATACCTCCGTGCCACCGAAATCGCGGCTGTGGTAGAGCGCAAGCTTGGTGTCGAAAAAATAAATCGATCCGTAAATTTCGGAGTAGTCAAATCCATCGCCTGAGGAAATGTACTTGTAGTGTGCGTAGCCAATGTCATACGAAAAATTCTCGTCGCCACCCCCGTAGCCGACTAACCAATCGGTTTCGATATTCGATTGGCATTTTTGATTGAGGTTGTCACCGCAAATAGCGCCAAAATCAACTTGCGACGCCCATGTGCTGAAATAAAACCCGGTGTCGTTGGCGATGGTTAAGCCCGCTTGTAGAGCTGCGTCATTTCCGGTTTGACTTAATCCGTCATAAAGATAGTCGCTGGTGGCGGTGACGGTGCCGGATAGTTCGACGGCTTGTGTTTGCGCACTGATTGTCACGGTTGCGGCGCATATAAGAAGTTTCATTTTGTTTTTCATGATGTTTCCTGTTGTGGTTTTGTTGGTGAACTACTGCCCGGTTTTTACTTTTGTCCAACTTCGTGTGATCACGCGATCGATGTTTTCCGGCAATACCGGCACGGCGTACAGCTTTTCGCGCATCGCGGCATTGGGGAAAATGTTGGGATTCGCCATCAGTGCCGAATCAATGAGTTTGTAAGAGCTGAAATTAGCGTTTGGATAGGCGACAAAGTTAGATATTTTGGCAATCATTTCAGGGCGCATTAAAAAATTTATAAATACATGCGCGTTATTGGGATGAGTGGCATCTTGCGGAATGGCCAATGTGTCGATCCACACTTCGGTTCCTTGTTGTGGCAAGTAATATTCGATCACTTCGCCATTGTTTGCCTCTTCGGCACGGCGCGCCGCTTGCAAAATGTCGCCGTTCCAACCGAAGGCCACACAAATATCACCGTTGGCTAAATCGCTGACATACTGCGAGCTATTAAAGTAACGAATATAGGGACGAACGCTGCTTAATAATTTTTCGGCAGCGTTGTAATCTTGTTCATTCAAGCTGCCTGGTGTTAGCCCCAAATAGTGTAAGGCGGCACCCTCGACTTCGCCCGGCGCATCGACAAAAGCGACGCCGCATTTGGCGAGTTTCGATATGTTTTCTGGTTTAAAAATCCAATCGAAGGAATTTAGTTCAACGTCGTCACCTACGATGGCGCGAACGCGCTTGACATTGAATCCTAGTCCGGTGGTTCCCCATAAATACGGTATAGCGTGAGCGTTATCGTGATCGTACAGCGCAAGGATTTTGAGAATTTCAGGGTCCAAATGTTGCCAGTTGTCCAATTTGGATTTATCCAGCGTCATGAAAACGCTAGCTTGAATTTGTCGACCTAAAAAGGGTGCGCCAGGTACTACGATGTCGTAGCCGGTTTTGCCGACTAACAATTTCGTTTCGAGTGTTTCGCTAGAATCAAACGAATCGTAAACGACTTTGATACCGGTTTCGTCGGTAAACGCTTTAATTACATCGGGGTCGATATAATCAGACCAGTTGTAAATATGCAGGAGTTTTTCTTCCGATGGCTTTTCATTCGATTGCTTGATGTCCATCGGTGCGGGCGATTTTTCACACGCCATTAAAAAAACGACGCAACAGAAAGTCAGTAAGGCGTTGATGGAAGTTTTCATTATTG
>CAZYUS010000181.1:0-4945 GCA_964650615.1 uncultured Pseudomonadaceae bacterium
GGCGATCGGCGCGCGGCTGCCATAAATGAAATCCGCTCGCAGCGATCACGGCGTAGTGATAAGGCTGTTCGTCAATTTTCCCTTCGACTGCTGGTTGCAACGATCCCATCACCGTGATCTCGCGACCAATTTGAAACACCATGGGATCAAGAAAGCGATCGAAAATGGCGATAAATCGTCCGTTGGTGACGTTGGCATCGACGGGTTGGCCGTAATGCGTTAACGGTTTTTCAACGATTTCGATCCACGTTTGCCCATCTTTATTTTGTACGCGCGCGATAAGCCCGCCCCAACGCACTAATTGGCCTTGCGCCAAGCTTTGGTCAGCGCGTACTCGCGTCAACGTAATGCTGGGATCGACGTTGCCGCCGATATCGTTAGGAACGGTGCTGCATGCCACTAAAGTCAGACTGATACACACTGCCTGAAACCACATTTTCATGGTGTTACTCCCGCTTATAGCGAAATAGCCTAGACAATTGCCGTTGATACGACCAATTGGACCCATTTTACGCTGAACAATTCCAAATTGCTGTCGATAAACCGGCAAAGAATTGCCGGAATTGTAACCATGGCCCTGAACCCTCTACCGCTTACGCGCAGTTTTTTACCTGCGCCAGCGCAACAACGATTCCCCCATCACAACGTTGACCGCCCTGCGCCACGCTCGGCGCGTGAATGGGAACAACAACTCGATGAAGAGCTGCAAGGTTCGCTCACGTATCAAGTGGTAAAACGCGTTTTGCTCAAAGAATCCGCGACCATAGTCGACGCGGATAACGCGGACGTTGACCGCGATAACAGCGCTGAATTGGACAGCGTCGAAACGACGGCGGAAATCGCATTTCAAATCAATGTGCAAGTGGACATCGAATTAAAAATTGCACTCGCTCAAACAACCGCAACGGCGCCGCAAAAATCCGATCCGCTGGTGCTGGATCTACACGGTGACGGTATTCAGTTGGCCGCAAATGAGCGCGTTCAATTCGATATCACCGGCGACGGCAAACGTGAATGGATAAGTCAGCTTGAAGGGGATAATTATTTTCTCGCTGTGGATACCAATGGCAACCAACGCATCGACGATGGCCACGAATTGTTCGGTGATCAACACGGCGATAGCAACGGTTTTGAAGCACTGGCTCGCTTTGATGACAATCACGATCACCTGATCGACGCCCACGATCGCTTGTTTTCCGCTTTACGTTTGGTGCAATTACGTAGTGATGGCAGTCAAACCACGATTGGATTAGCTGAAAAAGGCATTAAGGCATTGGATCTACGTTATCAACAAACGCACTCTGTTTTAAATTCAGGTGATGAAATCGCCCAACAAGGCCAGTTTATTTTTGACGATCATCATTCAGGAAAATTGGTTGACATGCTATTTCAATACCGTGTTTGAGAAACGCGATTTTTTCTGCGCTCACACATAAACACTGACGCCCATTAAACGGCTTAACTCATCTAATTGCGGTGCATCCTGCGCAAAATGATACTCCGACAAGGCGTGACGGGTTTTAAAATTCAAATCATTCTGGGGGTAAAATCGGCGTTGCTGGCGAAGCCCCAGTTGCGCGTCAGCATCGCTCGGAATATTGATCGGAAATCGGTTTACCCTGCCGGTAGATGAATCGTTAACCGACGTTTCAGGCGTTATAACAGATGATGTTGTGGGCGAAGGATAAGCCCGCAACGATAACGCCGTTGCGGTGTCGGTTTGCGTCGATAACGCCATTGCGCCCATCACACGATCCACGTAGTAAAAAGCACCGCTAAGTGTAGCGTACTAGGCACTGTGGACCTTTTGCGCGCGAAGGCGTTGCGGCCCTTAGGATTTAGCCGCTGGTTTATCCGCCACATGGTCACGCAAATACACTGGCTCGGCGTTTTCGGCTGTCACGCCTTCACCGCGCTGCAACGCCGGCAACGCTAAATTCAACATATCGAGCGCGTCCGGATAACGCACCTCGGTCTCGATGCTCAGTTGCAATGACGGCGGCACCAAAAGCTGCTGGCGTTGCGCCGCCCAGCCGGAGCCAACGCCACACGCGTTTTGCCATGTCGGCCATTGCACACAGCTCGGTGCCACCACCGATTCGTTGACAACTTCAGACCATTGTCCTTGCTGCCATGCAAACGCCGCCCAATACACTTCACCCATGCGCGCATCAATCGCACAAATAAGCTGCGTCTCGCCGCGTTCACGGCGCGCACCTTCGGCCATCGCCAATAATGTTGAAACACCATAAACCGGTTTATCGAGCGCATACGCCAAACCTTGCACGACGCCGACGGCGGTACGCACGCCGGTGAAGGCACCCGGACCGCGACCAAAAACAAACGCATCAACGGCGCTTAACGGGATACCGGCGTTTTTTAACAAACGATCGATCGTCGGCAAAATTTTTTGTGCGTGTAAACGCGGCGCAATTTCAACGTGATGTTGCCACTGCTCACCGGTTTTTAAGGCCACCGAAAACGCTTCGGTCGCGGTATCAAATGCCAGCACATTCATACGATTTACCTTCACACGTTCCACAACATTTAATGCGTTTTGAAAAACTGTTGCACATCGGCCAGCTGTCGCGTCAACGGCATCGACGGCAAGCTATTCAAAAACACTTTTCCGTACGCTTGATTCAACAAACGCGGATCGGCAATCACCAGTACGCCGGTGTCACTGACATCACGGATCAAACGCCCCGCACCCTGTTTCAACGCGATCACGGCGCGTGGCAGTTGCACATCATTAAACGGATCGCCACCACGACGACGATGTGCGTCGATGCGCGCTTTTAATACAGGATCGTCGGGCATTGCAAAGGGCAACCGATCGATGACCACTAAAGACAGGGCTTCGCCGCGTACATCAACACCTTCCCAAAAACTGGAGGTGCCACACAAGACGGCGTTGCCTAAACGACGAAATTCATCCAGCAAACGCGAGCGCGATTTACTTTCGCCGTGTACCAATACTGGATACGAAATGCGTTGCGGTAATTGTTTGGCCACAATCTCCAACGCGCGATAACTGGTGAATAACAAAAAGGCGCGACCGCGACTGGCTTGCAGTAAAGGCACCAATTGTTCGAGCAGTAATTGGGTGTACTGTGGCGCATTCGGTTCCGGCAAACCCGGCGGCACAAACAACAGGCTTTGCTCGGCAAAATTGAACGGGCTATCCAGTTGCAAAGTGGTGGCATCAACCAAACCTAAGGTTTCGGTAAAGTGATTAAATCCGCGATTTACCGCTAATGTCGCCGAGGTATAAATCCACGCCGAATTTTTAAATCGAGTGATTTGTTTTTGGAATGACTCCGCCACTGACAAAGGCGTGCTGTTAAGCGAAAAGCCCTGCCCCCAGGTTTCGTACCAGCGTATGGTTTGCGCGTTGTCGTGTTGCAACACCAAGGCAAGACGATGACGCAACAGGTCAATGCGCGCCAAGCCGGCGTCCAGTTCTTCATCACGCCCCATCGCGAGTTCAAGTTGCGCGTAGACAAAATCAAATTGAGCTTTGAGTTGTTGCAACGCTTCTTGTAATTGCGGTTTGAAAAATATCGCTTGCAGCGGTGCGCGCTGCTTATCGTCACCCAGCGCCAATCGCAGGTCCTGAATCGGCTTTTTCAAACCCGCTAGGCCGTCGATAAGGTCGGCTTGATCGCGTGCGTGCGCTAGTGCGGCGGCTTCCATATCACGCGCAAAATCGAGCACCTGACGACTGCTTAAATTTTCTCCGAAAAATGAACTGGCCGTTTCGGCTAACTGATGCGCTTCATCGACAATTACCGCTTTAGCGCCCGGTAATAATTCGCCGAAACCTTCTTCTTTGAGTGCTAAATCGGCCAATAACAAATGATGATTGACCACCACGATCTCGGATTCCAATGCCTGACGTCGCGCTTTCACCACGAAACATTCTTGATAGTAAGGACAATCACCGCCCAAACAATTTTCACTGGTGCTGGTTACCATCGGCGTGATCGGATCGTTGTCCATCATGGCCGAATGCTCGGCTAAATCACCGGTTTTGGTACTGCGTGACCACGATTGCAAACTGCGTACGCGCGCGGCCGCTTCACGCGTAGGCAGTCGACCGCTTAACAAGGTTTGTTCGAGTCGATGCTGACACAAATAATTGCTGCGGCCCTTTAATAAGGCGCGACGCGGTTTGATGTCCAAGACCTCGCACACGGCCGGCAGGTCACGATGAAATAACTGATCCTGCAAATTTTTTGTGCCGGTGCTGATGATCACACGTTCACCGGCTAATAACGCCGGAACCAGATACGCAAATGTTTTGCCGGTACCGGTGCCAGCTTCGACAACTAAGGTGCTTTGATCGCGGATCGATTGCTCCACCGCAGCAGCCATATCGAGTTGCTGTTGGCGAACTTGGAAATGATGAATTTTATCGGCGAAGGGACCATGCGCGCTTAACGCAAACGCACTTTCTGAAGTTGCCATAATTGAATGTGAATCCGGAAAAAATGAAGTGTTGTCGAAGGAACGTCGTTACCTTGTTAAGTGGTCGTTTCTGCCCACACCACTTCGCCTAAGGTTTTAAATTTTCCCACTGTCATCGCACCGCGTTTATTGTGCGCAATGCCGTGCAAGGCGGTTTCGATGGCGCTGCGCTGCACTTCAACCAATTCGGTCGGGTTATAGTTTTCATCCAATAACACCAACACCACGCTCTCCCACTTTCCGTCGAGCGCCAGTTGTCCAATGCGTTGTTTGGCCTTGCTATCGCGAAATTGCACACGCCCTTTGATTTGAATTTTTTTACCGTCACGCGCACCAAGACCAATAGCATCGACACCGGCCATTTCTTCCTGCACCGGTGCCAGATCAAGAAAACGCTGCGCATCGAAACGGGCGATCTCGTTAGTAAGAGGCAGGGATTGTCCGGTGGCTTTGTAGTAATAGGCGGCCAAACGGA
>CAZYUS010000182.1:0-4910 GCA_964650615.1 uncultured Pseudomonadaceae bacterium
AAGGCGTCGCACGACGCCTTTTTTACACCGACAATAATCAGCCTTCGACAATCTCGAAAAGTTGCACCACTTTTTCAACGTCGGGAACTTGGCGCGCCAATTCGCTGGCGTGCGCGGCTTGCTCACGGGTAATTAAACCAAACAAATACACCACGCTATTGTCCGTGACCACTTTCACTTTCGCCGAAGGAAACCCACTTTCCGTAAGCAAGGTAGATTTCACTTTTGCCGTGATGGTGGAATCACGCGCGCCGTCCATCGTTGTGCTCGGCGGTCCCACGGTAATTTCGTTATAAACCTTACGCACATTCGGCACGTTGGACACCATTTCGGCGACATCGTTTTTATAGCCCTTATTAGGTGTGCGACCGATCAATAACACCACGCGGTTGTAACTGACCACTTCGATGCTGCTTTGCGTGCTGATGTCGTCGCGCTCGCGTATACGTGATAATGCGCGACTTTCGATATTTTCATCATCCAGTTGCGTACCGAATGAACGCGAATCATTGGCCGACGACACGCCAGCCCCCGCCCCTACCGCAAACAAACCCACGCAACCCGACAACGAAGCGATAACCACGGAGCAACACACACATTTTAAAAAATGACGATTAAACATCTCGATTCCACAATAATGAAAAAAACAAACCACGCACTCACCGCCTCATTCACCCGGCGTCGGAAATAATTTGCGATCAATGTAATCACACAAACAGTGGATGACCAATAAATGACATTCCTGAATGCGCGCGGTGACATTGGATGGCACACGGATCTCGCAATCATTGGGACCAATAAGACCGGCCATATTGCCGCCGTCGCGTCCGGTGAGCGCCACGATCAACATATCACGCGTTAATGCTGCTTCCATGGCAGCGATCACATTTTTTGAATTTCCACTGGTCGAGATCGCCAATAAAATATCACCCGGTTGACCAAGCGCACGCACTTGTTTAGCGAACACTTCGTTATAACTGTAATCGTTGGCGATCGACGTCAATGTTGGCGTATCGGTGGTGAGCGCGATCGCGGGTAAACTGGGACGTTCGCGTTCAAAACGATTCAACATTTCCGATGAAAAATGCGCCGCATCGCCGGCCGAGCCACCGTTGCCACAACTCAGAATTTTATGCCCGTTCAACAGGCTTTGAACCATCATCTCGCCGGCGCGCGAAACCGGCTGCGCCAAGGTTTCGGCGGCGGCGATTTTGGTTTGGATACTTTCATTAAAACTATCGCGTATGCGCTGAACCGGATCCATCATAAGAACCTCTGTTTAAGAACATTGAAAAGCGTCACGAAGCCATTCGGGGGATTGATCGCCCGTCATCGTCACGGTATCAAAACGACAAACGGCGTTCGCCCATTCGCGGTGCGTTTGTAAAAAAAACTGCGCGGCCCGAATCACGCGTGTTTGTTTGCGCACCGTAATACTGTCGGCGGCGGTGCCGAAACGGGCATTTTTTCGCACCCGCACTTCGACAAACACCAACACATCACGTTCCGTCATCACCAAATCAATTTCACCGACTTTGCAGCGAAAATTTTTCATCACCAAGCACAGTCCCTGTTGTTCGAGCAAGGTTTGCGCTTGCCATTCGCCTTGCTCGCCCTTTTGTTTGCGCAACAAGGCCGACAGCATCAGCGACCTCCGCTCGTACCGCCGGTGGATTGCGTCGCATTCCACAAACGCCCATCACGAAAACGCGCCCAACTTAAATCACGTTTGATTTGGCCATCGTCATTGACACGCAACTGACCGCTTAAACCATCGACACGATAATCAGGAAACGCCATCAAACGCGAAATTTCCGGCAAGACTAAAAAGGCATCGAAACCCAGCGCAAACAAACGCGCTTGCGCGCCCATCGCGTTAGGCAACGTCGCAGTGATGCTTTTGCGCAGATCTTGACGCGTTTCGGAAAAATCAATTAACCATGGTGCATCGCAAAATTCGATGCCGTTCAAATCTTTGTCTAACGCCGGTGAAGGGACCCCGCTGAATAAATAACTGGTGGCGAGCACCGGAATATCGTTGGCGAAATGGAAATTCAAAAACGGTTTGACGCGACGCGCCGACGACGGTTTGGCGGCCAGCAAAATGACATCGACATCTTGACGACGACGCGGTTGAAATTGCACGTCTTTACCTAACAGTTGCGCCAGTTGTTCTTTACGTTTGCGCGAATTGTCGATACCCAACGCCGCCGTCACGCTGGCTTCGATATGTTCATCTTTCGCCAATTTGATGGTGCCGGCGATTTCACCGCCGCCGGTCGTCACCGCTTGTGTGAATGCGGCGCTGGCGCGCTCGCCAGTGGCGTCATCGTTGCTGATGATCAACACGCGTTTGTATTGTGCGAGTGCACGTAAGGCGACTTGCTCGGCTTCATCTTCTACCGGTAAACCGAATTGATAAAAATTTAATGTCTTGGCGTTTTCGATGGTGTTCAAACTTAACGTCGGCACCGGCAAATCGCCCAAGCTCAGGAGTTGCTGCAAATGTTCTTTACCAAGCGGGCCAACAACGGCATCAGCGCCCTCGTGTAGCGCTTGTTGATACAACGGCAATACATCGGTCACGGTCGCATCGTAGAATCGCAAACGCAAACCACTGCGTTGTGCTTGATAATACGACGCCATCAAGCCATCACGGATGGCGCGACCCGAAGTCGCTAATTTTCCCGACAACGGCAGCAACACCGCGATTTGTTTCATGGCGATACGTTCGGCCAACTGCGCCTTCACTAATTCGTCCGGCAAATGCGCGTGAGCGGGATGCTGCTGATTTTGCAAACGCCAAGAATTCAACGCGCCTTTTAAAGCATCGGGATCATTGGCATACCGTTTTTGCAGCATCGCCAGATCGATCCAACCGGCAAATACATTGTGATTTTCGGTCGAACGCAAGCGATCCAGCTGCGATAACGACACGCGCGACAACAGCTCCCAGACACGGCGGTTATTGGATAAGGGCGGTTCACCACTTCGCAAAGTATTCAACTGCACGAGGTCACTAGCGGCCGCGAAATAATCGCTATCCAGTTCGTGGGCATCGGCCCGCAATGCCCAATAGCGACGTAAATCATTTTTATCTAACGAAAGCGGCGCGGTGAACTCATCCAGTGCACGCAGCGCATCGACGCCGCGCTGCGCTAGTACGAAGGTTTCGGCGCGCACCAAGACATAACGCACGACATCTGACGCCGAAAATTTTGCGCCGCGCAATGTGTCCAGCACCGTCAACGCTTCGGCCACTCGTTTTTCTTGCACCAATAACTCGGCCGCCGACAAGCGCATCAAATTGGCACGGTCGCCTTGTACGGTTTGCGCGGCTTGCAAAAAATAATCGGCATTGCGAAGCGGCGCATCGCGTCCGCCGGAAGTAGGGCCGCCGGGGCAGGCAGTGAGCAAGGCACAGGCCATGAGCAAGACCAGAAAGCGGTAAGCAGGACGAAAGGCGGTGGTGTAAGGCATCATGTGCGGACCGCATTAGCGGACGTTGAGTCAACAATAATCAGGTTGCCATTATGACCATAGAAGCCGGTGTTTTGTATGTGGTCGCGACCCCAATAGGGCATCGCGATGACATAACGTTGCGAGCGCTTGCCGTATTGCGCGAGGTGACCACCATTTTTGCCGAAGACACGCGTCACAGTGGCCAATTATTAAGCAGTTACGGCATTAACACGCCGTTGCAAGCGTTGCATGATCACAACGAAACCCAGCGTATTGATTCGGTAATGAACGCCTTGCAGCGAGGCGACAGCGTGGCGTTGATTTCGGATGCGGGAACGCCGCTTATTTCCGATCCCGGCTACAAGTTAGTGCAGCAGTTGCGCGAGCGTCAGCTTAAGGTGGTGCCGATACCCGGTGCCAGCGCCATCATCACCGCGTTATCCGCCGCCGGATTGGCGACCGATCGATTCAGTTTCGAGGGCTTCTTACCCCCGAAATCCGCTGCACGCCGAACCCGCTTAGAGGCGTTAAAACAGCGTCATGAAACCTTGGTGTTTTACGAAGCGCCACATCGCATTGTGGAATGTTTAGTCGATATGTGCGCATCGTTTGCTGATGACCGCCGCGCGGTTTTATGTCGTGAGTTAACCAAAACGTTTGAAACGTTTTTATCCGGCACCTTGGCACAACTTGTCGCGCGTGTAAAAGCCGATCACGATCAGCAACGCGGCGAAATGGTGATCTTGATCGAAGGTGCGAAGGAAGAAGAATTGGCCACCGACGACGTTGCGATGCAAAACATAATCGGCATTTTAATGGCACAACAATTATCGACTCGGCAAGTCGTCGAGATCACCGAACAAATCACCGGCCTACCGCATAAAAAAGTCTATCGCGCGGCGCTGGACATGAAAGACCCCTAATTCATCGAATAAAAAAACCTCGCTTTGCGTAATGCCAGTCGGTTAAGTGTGTGTGTTATTTCTTTGGGGCGGCCTTTAGGCCACCCTGCAATGAAATAAACTCACGCAACGATCAGCATTACACTTAGCGAGGCGTTTTTTTGCGCGAACCGATTAGAAGAAATACGCCACGCTCATTTGCACATGACGCGGTTTGCCGCGACGTGACAGCGGAGAACCAAGCGCATCGCCTTCACCACCGACACTGATGACGTATTCTTCATCCAGCAAATTGGTGACATCCAGCGCCCACTCCATCGCGTTATCGAGCGGACGATAGCTAATGCGCGTGTTGACCAAATCGTAGCCGCCGATCTTAACCGCCTCCAATCCGCTGATATCGCCACTGCTACCAACGTGGGTTAAATTGGTAAACCAGATCACATTACCATCACCGACATTGCCAGTGGCGGTGAAACCAATATTGTATTTATCCGGCATATTCGACATTTCTTTGCCGGTGATATCGTCAGCAGCGGTTTCACC
>CAZYUS010000183.1:0-4863 GCA_964650615.1 uncultured Pseudomonadaceae bacterium
TGAGCTCGTCAACGGTAATCTCGTTCGGTGGTGCGCCGACTTCACGAATTGAAATGGTTCTGTCGCCGCCGATCTCCAATTTTTCAAATGGCGGCAGCGTAATGAGCCCGCCGTTACCATAAACGGCGTGACCAGTGGCCGTTTGCAGGACGCCGGTTTCGGTGACTTTCAACTCGCCAAATCGCGTGTACGCTTCGCTACCTTTATTATCTTGAATCGCTAAAAAACCTTTGCCGTCGACGGCGACGTCAAGATTATTTCCAGTCGCCATGAGTGAGCCTTGGTCCCAGTCAATGCCGGGCCGTTCGGTCATCACAAAGGCACGCGACGGATGGCCATCACCGAATATCGGCATGGCGCGCGCTTGCGCTAAATCGGCTTTAAATGCCGTGGCATTCACATTGGCCAAATTATTTGACGCTTTGCTTTGTTGCAGCGTCGTTTCTTTGGCTCCGGTCATCGCGATATACAGCAAGCGATCCATGGTTATCCCCGTAGTAGGAGCGCCTTTAGGCGCGAAAACGATTTGCTAAATTTCGCGCCTAATGGCGCTCCTACACTGTGCTATCTGATTTGAATAATGGTTTGCGTCACCGCATTCGCGGTTTCAATCGATCGCGCATTGGCTTGGAAATTTCGCTGCGCGGTAATGAGGTCCACGAGCTCACGCGTTAAATCGACATTCGACGATTCCAGCGCACCCGATTTGATGTAACCAAAGCTTGATGTACCAGCCTCGCCCACCAACGCCGCACCAGAATCCACCGATTCAGCCCAACTGGTATTACCCAGCTGCTGCAAGCCTTGATTATTGGGAAAACGCGCTAATGCAATTTTCCCCAGTGCCACCGATTGTCCGTTAGAAAAATTCGCGCGCACAACACCGGTATCGGCAATATCCAAGCCTGTTAAGCGACCGACACCGTAACCATTTTGATTCAACGTCGTCACCGCAAATCCCGACGCAAATTGCGTGGGCGCATTGCCACCGAAATCGAGCGTTAAGGTTTGTAATGGATCAGGTCCGTTGGAATACGACGGCACATTCGCTCCTGTCGCTCCTAACGCTTCCGTCACAAATACACCATTCGTTGTTGACGACGCTGGCACCAACGCACCAGCAGAGTTAAACGTCAATCGACCATACAACTGTCCACCTGCTCCGGCGATACCACCCGCGATATCAACTGGTGTTCCATCGACGTAGTAATACGTTGCCCACGTATTCGGTGTGGTGCCATCTTTTACAAAATAAAAGGTTCCGACGTGCGATTGACCTAATGAATCAAAAAACGAAACCGATGTAGAAGAGGTATAAGTCGTGGGTTGTGCAGGATTAAATGATCCCACCGTTAAACCACTTGCTGCCGAAGAAAGATTGACGCCAATTTCGACTTCTGAAGTCGTCGCCGGCGAACCAGCGGTTTGCGGTAACTGCAAAGGAATTGTGCTGGATAATGATGTCGAGGTAACCGTTCCATTGGTATTAACGGGAAACACCTGTAACACCTGCCCCGCTGCATTCACCACATTGCCATTTTCATCCACACCAAATGCGCCCGCGCGTGAATAAATGCGCTCAGAACTTCCCAAATTCGGTGCTAACACAAAGAACCCTTCACCGCTAACCGCCAAATCCAGAGTATTCGACGTGAAATTCAAATTACCTTGGTTAAATTGTTGCGCCACATTCGACAACAAAACACCTGCACCTATCGCGGTGCGGCCGCTACCTAACGCCGAGGTGGCATAGATATCACCAAATTCGGCTCGCGATTCCTTAAAGCCAGTCGTATTTACGTTGGCGATATTATTGGATGTGACCGACAGATCGGACTGGGCGGCGTTTAAGCCGCTTAATGCTGTGTTGAAAGCCATGATGCGTTACCTCGTTAATTAACCGCCAATTTCTTTTACATCGGATAAGGGAACCGACCCCAATCCTTGCAGATTCAAAACAATTTCACCGTTGTTGCTGCTCATATTTACGCTGCTGACACGCGCGCGAATATTGGTAGGCAACTGCTCGGTTTTATTGGCCACGGTGGAAAATACGGCAATCGTGTAATTGCCGGACGGCAATTTTGTGCCATCGTTGGTGCTGCCATCCCAGTTGAAATTGAGTGGGCCTTGCGGCTGCGCGCCTAAATCGTAATTGGCAACCAGCGCACCGCTGGCATCACGGATTTCGATTTTGACGCGATCAACATTGCTGTCTAATTCGACGTTGCCACTGATCATGCCGTCAGTGGGTAAGAAACCTTCATCGCTTTGCACCAGCACGCTGCGCCCCACCATCGACGACGCTTGCAGTGCTTGATTAGACGTTAACGCAGTGGCCAAGGCGTCAAATCCTTTTTGCAAATTCTGCAACGAATCGAGGCTGGAAAACTGCGCCATCTGCGCGATAAATTCCTGATTATCTACCGGCTTTAAGGGGTCTTGAAACCGTAATTGCGTGGTCAACAATGCCAAAAAATCATCCTGACCTAATTGTTTTTTAGGACCGGTTTCGGTGTTGTTGGCCGCGCGCAATCCAAGATCGGAATACACATCGGTGGTGCTACTGGTGACGGGCATGGTGCGCTCCGTTTAAACATTCGAGATTAATTAAACCGTAAAAAAAAGCGTCATTTTGATTGCCATAACGGCCTGAGGCCCTGCTGACAATAAAGCGGCTTAACACATCGCCTTACTGACCTAGCTGCAGCGTTCGTGCCAACAATGTTTTGGCGGTATTAGCCACTTGCACATTGGTTTGATACGCGCGCGAGGCTGAAATCATGTCGGCCATTTCTTCGACGATATTCACATTGGGTTGATAGACATATCCCTTTTCATCCGCCATCGGATGATCCGGTTGATAACGCGCCAGTGGTGTGGCTTGACTTTCGATAATGCCTTTTACTTGCACGCCGCCTTGCGTTTGTTGATTGCCCATTGCCGCTTGCACCGCCGAAAAAACTGGGTGTCGCGCTTTATAGGTTTGGTTAATGCTGCTCGAAATCGAATCGGCATTAGCGAGATTCGATGCCGTAGTATTTAGTCGCACAGATTGCGCCGATAGTGCCGTCCCCGCGATATCCATTACCGAATAAAGATCCATGCTCACTCTCCTTTAATGGCGGTGAGTAGTGAACGAATTTTTCCGTTCAAAAACGTCAAACTGGTTTGGTATTGCTGCGCGGCTTGCGCGTAGTGCGCCATTTCGACCGCCGCATCCACGGTGTTTCCATCGCCCGTATCTGGCTGCGTTGGCACGCGATAACCGGCTTCGGTAGCCAGATATTTTGCTTGCGATTGAAGATGCTGCTCGTTGGTTTGGCGTAAGCCTGCCGCGCGCGTGTTCTGCGTCGAAACCGCTTGCTGCATGGCCGCGCGAAAATCAATATCGCGCGCTTTGTAGCCTGGAGTGTCAGCGTTGGCGAGGTTGTTGGACAACAACGCCAGTCGCTTGGAATGCACGTTTAACGCGGTTTCATGCACGCCAAATTGCTTATCGAAGTTGATGGCCATATAAATGCTCCTGAATACATTGAAGAATTCAGGGCAAGATATATGCCAGATGAGTGCAGAAGGAATTAAAGACGTAAGAGATCAGGAATGAACCGAGTATTACTGTTTGCGCAGGTTTGTGGGCGTTTCGTGAATCGCGCTTGCAACAACGATTACGGCAAATGTTCGCCGCTTTCTGGTGCCGCTTACTTCAAGCGATAGGCGATACCGGGATTGCAACGAATCAATTCGTATTTCTCGCCGACCTCACCCAATGATTCGGAGCCGCCGAGAAATAATATGCCGCCTTTACGCAGGCGTGACGTCAGCGCATTAAGCACTTGGTTCTTTACCTGCGGCGAAAAATAAATCAGCACGTTGCGACAAAAAATGATGTCAAACGGCCCCACCGTGTAAGGAAACTGCAAAAGATTCATAGATTGAAAGCTGATGCCAGAACGCAAATGATCTTTGACCCGCCAACGACCTTCGGTTAATTCTTGAAAATGCCGCCGCTTGCGTTCTTCTGATAATCCACGAGCAACCGCCAACGATTCATACACCCCTTCTTTAGAGGCCGCCAGCATGGCGCTGGAGATATCGGTCGCGACAATACGAACGCCGGGAAATAACTTGCCACGCATTTCGGTTTTAAATTCATCCGCCACCATCGCGATCGAATACGGCTCTTGTCCGCTGGAACACGCTGCACACCAAATGTTAACGGGGCCGGCTCCGGTATGCTGGCTAAACACCAAATTTTTGATCGCGTCAAAAGGGTACACATCACGAAACCACATGGTTTCATTGGTGGTCATGGCATCAATAACGGCCTGCATTAATTGACTGGGGCCACGTTGCAATCGATCCACTAAGTCACTGAGATCGCGGATCTGGTTGTCTTTTAATAAGGTCGATAAACGACTCGTAACCAGATATTGCTTATTGTCACCTAATACAATGCCGCTACGGTCCTGCAAAAACTGGCAAAACCGCGCGTATCCACCAGCACTATCAAAATTGGGCGCACCAAGATTCACGCGCTGCATCCTTTTTTCATTTTATGTGTAACCACCGTGTTATTCCGAACTCAGTTGAATCACTTTTTGCACCGATTGCGCCAGTTCATCGGGATTAAATTTCGGAATGAAATCATCTGCGCCGACTTTCGCTACCATGGCGCGATTAAACACACCGGAAAGCGAAGTGTGCAACAAGATATAGGTATTTTTTAGGTTAGGGTTATTGCGAATTTCGGCGGTCAATGTGTAACCATCCATCTCGGGCATTTCGATATCGGAAATAATCATCAATATCTCATCGCGAATGTCTTTACCCTGAGCCACCAACTCATTTAACAATTGCAAC
>CAZYUS010000184.1:0-4824 GCA_964650615.1 uncultured Pseudomonadaceae bacterium
GCATTTCTGGGCCTTGATCGCCATTTATATGTGGGCCGGTCCGCATCATTTGCACTACTCCGCCCTGCCCGATTGGGCGCAGTCATTGGGCATGGTATTTTCGTTAATTTTGTTAGCGCCGAGTTGGGGTGGTGCCATTAACGGCGTGATGACCTTGTCCGGCGCGTGGCACAAATTACGCACCGATCCCATCATCCGTTTCTTAATTGTTTCGTTATCGTTTTACATGATGTCGACGTTCGAAGGTCCGATGATGTCAATTAAAACGGTCAACGCACTTTCGCATAACACCGAATGGACCGTGGGTCACGTTCATGCCGGCGCGCTGGGCTGGGTTGCCATGGTTTCGATCGGCAGTTTGTATTCATTAGTGCCGATGGCATTCCAGAAAGACCGTATGTATTCAACGCGGTTGATCAGCACCCATTTTTGGGTGTCTACCATTGGCGTGGTGTTGTATATCACTGCGTTGTGGATCGCTGGGATCATGGAAGGATTGATGTGGCGCGAAGTCAACGCCGATGGCACGTTAACCTACACCTTTGTTGAAGCGTTAAAAGCCAAACAACCGTATTACATTATTCGCTTGTTAGGTGGCGTGTTGTTCTTAAGCGGCATGTTGATTATGGCGTACAACGTTGCGAAAACTATTTCTGGCGCAACCCCCGTTGACGGCGAAAAAAACGCATAAGGAGTGGCCGCGATGAATCATGAAGCAGTAGAAAAAAATGTCGGACTAATGGCGATTATTATTTTAATCGTAATCAGTTTCGGTGGTCTGGCTGAAATTGTTCCGTTGTTTTTTATCAAAGAAACCACCGAACCGGTCGCCGGATTAAAACCCTTCAATGCGTTATCACTAGAAGGCCGCGATATCTACATCCGCGAAGGATGTCACGTTTGTCATACGCAAATGATCCGTCCTTTCCTCGCTGAAACCGAGCGTTACGGCCACTATTCCGTGGCAGGTGAATTTGTCTACGAACAACCGTTTTTATGGGGTTCGAAACGAACCGGACCGGATTTGGCGCGTGTGGGTGGCCGTTACTCGGATGAGTGGCACCGCGTTCATTTAAACAATCCGCGCGACGTCGTGCCGGAATCGAATATGCCCTCGTTTCCTTGGTTGAACAGCAATATGTTAACGGGTGACGATACCGCAAAGAAAATGCAGGCCCTGCGCACCGTCGGCGTTCCTTACAGCGATGACGATTTAGCCTCAGCCAAATCACTGGTCGAGGGAAAAACCGAGATGGATGCATTGGTTTCCTACCTGCAAGATCTGGGTACCGTTATTAAAACCAAACGTTAAATTGGGGTAAATGATGGACATCAATTCTGTACGTGGCGTGATGACGGTGGTGTGGATGGTGGCATTTATCGGCATCGTCTGGTGGGCTTATCATCCGCGCAGCAAAGCGCGATTCGATGAGGCTGCCAACCTGCCTTTCGCCGATCAAAAAACAACGACCAAGGTCAATAATAAGGACGATCAAGAATGAGTACATTAGTCAGCATTTATATTATTTCGCTGGTCGCTATTTGTATCATCGGATCTTACGTTTTATTGCGCTGGACGAAAGACATGACCGGCGGCGAAAACAGCGACGGTAAAATGCCACATGCGTATGACGGCATTGAGGAATACAACAAACCTTTGCCGCGCTGGTGGCTGAATTTGTTTTATATCACCATTGTTTTTGCGATTGTTTATCTCGTTTTATATCCGGGCTTAGGCAGTTATCAAGGCACATTAGGCTGGACGAAAGAAGGCGCATGGAAAAAAGAAGTGGAAACCAGCGATGCTAAATTGGCACCACTCTATGCCGAACTGATGAGCAAATCTATTGTCGAGTTATCCGGCGACGAAAAAGCCAATGGCATCGGCCAACGTTTATTCGCCAATAATTGCGCGGTCTGTCACGGCTCCGATGCCAAAGGCGCGATCGGATTTCCTAACTTAACCGACAGCGATTGGTTATACGGCGGCGCGCCAGAAAATATCGAGCAATCCATTTTGAATGGACGCCAAGGCGCGATGCCAGCTTTCGGTGCCATGTTGGATGAAAAAACGCGACAGGCCGTTAAACACCGCGTACTCAGTTTAAGTGGTCGTGAACACGACGCCGATCTTGCGCGCTTGGGTGACGCCACTTTCTCAACCGTTTGCGCAGCTTGCCATGGCGCAGAAGGAAAAGGAAATACTGCTATGGGTGCGCCAAATTTGACCGATGGAATTTGGTTGTACGGCGGCACACACGGTGCCATTGACGACACCTTAAAAAATGGTCGCAATGGTCGTATGCCGGCCCACAGTGAAATTTTGGGCGCAGAAAAGGCACACGTTTTAGCGGCTTATGTTTATTCGTTATCGCAAACAAAATAATTAGTTCCCACACACCAAAATGGCCGCGCACGCTCGCAATCGTCGCGGCCATTTTGCGTTAAAATAGAGCAATATCCAGACACGCGGATCACCCCAATATGACTGAGCAAAAAATCGTCGTCCAGTCGCTGTATTTCAAAGCGCCGAAAATTCATCCCAAAGATGTCGGTGGCCTGTATGCCAATTTGCGCTTACTCGCGGCATGGTTATTATTGGGTTGGTATTACGGTGCTCCATGGTTAATGTGGAATGGACGCCAAGCGATTCTGTTTAATTTGCCAGACCGTAAATTTCATTTGTTCGGCCTCACATTATGGCCGCAAGATTTTGTTTATCTCACCCTGTTGCTCATTCTCGCTGCATTGTCGCTATTTTTCTTTACCGCTTTAGCGGGGCGATTGTGGTGTGGCTATGCCTGCCCTCAAACGGTGTGGACGAAAGTATTTATCTGGATGGAGCGCATTACCGAAGGTGATCGCAACGCCCGCATGCGCTTGCAAAAAGAACCGATGTCGCTGCGCAAATGGCGCATCAAAATCACCAAACACAGCATGTGGGTGATTTTTTCCGCCTTTACCGGTTACACCTTTGTTGGTTATTTTGTTCCCATTCGCGAGTTGTCTGGCGAGATCATGGCGGGAACATTAGAGGGCTGGTCGTGGTTCTGGATCGTGTTTTACGGCTTTGCAACTTGGGGAAACGCTGGAAAATTACGCGAACAAGTATGCATTTATATGTGCCCTTATGCGCGTTTCCAAAGTGCGATGTTCGACAAAGATACACTGATTATTTCGTATGACAAAAAACGTGGTGAGCCACGTGGCAGTCGCAAGCGTGGCGATAAACCAGAAGCTTTAGGTGACTGCATTGATTGCATGCAATGTGTTCATGTTTGTCCGACCGGCATTGATATTCGTGATGGGTTACAAATGGAATGTATTGCGTGCGCCGCGTGCATTGACGCCTGCGACGAAGTCATGGATCAAATGAAGTATCCACGCGGATTAGTGCAATACACCACTGAAGAAAAAGAAGCCGGCGGAAAATTACATATTCTGCGTCCTCGAATCGTTGTTTATGGTGCGTTGTTATTAGCGCTGTTTGCTCTATTTATTATTTCACTCAATATGCGCATACCGCTTGCCGTTGATGTCATCCGCGATCGTGGTCGGCTGTACAACGTCACGGCGATGGGAACCATTGAAAACGTTTATCAACTGCGCATCATGAATAAAGATCAAATCGATCGGCGCTATCAACTAACGGAATCAGTTCCTACCGAAGCAAATGAGACGGCAGAACGTGAAATCACCGAGCCAGCCGGCGAAATTTTAATTTTACCGGTACGTATCGAGGTCGATCCTTATTTGATGAAGCAAAACACCACAACGGTTCATTTTGTGGTTCAAGATCAAGCAGAAGTGAATTATCAAATCAAAGAAGAATCCAGCTTTATCAAACCCGCCTCGAGAGCCAAGTAATGTCCGGCGAAAAATCATTTAATCCTTATCTATGGCTGGTGTGGGGACTGCCAGCGGCGGTAGTCATAGCCGGTATTGCCACCGTTTTGATCGCGTTTCATGACCCTGATCCGCTCATCAGTGACGATTACTATCGCGACGGTTTAGCCATTAACCAAAACGTAGAAGCCGATAAGCGCGCGCTATTGCTGCAACTGTCTGCCACCATTCGTCAACAATCGAATCGGATCGAACTGCAGTTATCCGGAAATTTGCCGTTTCCGACGCAGCTAAAACTGGAATTCGAACACCCGACGCGCGTTCAACAAGATCGACACTGGCAATTATCCCATCGCGAAAACGGTTGGTATCACGTCGATGACGCCGCATTGACGCCTGACCTTCAAAGTGGAAATTGGTATATCACACTCACCCCGCCCGATGAAGTGTGGCGTTTACGCAGCAATGCAAATTTCGCTGACGAGATACACCTTACAGGATCAAAATGAATCATTGCTTTCATTGCGATCAACCAGCACTCGCTCGCTTTTGTTCTACGCTCGGCAATAAAGAAAGATTTTTTTGCTGCGCCGGATGCCAAGCCGTTGCCGAGATGATTTTCGCGCAAGGGCTGGAATCGTATTACCAACACCGCAGTGTTTCGGCTCGTCAATTTGACGTTATTCCGCCACAGTTAAACGACGAGCTATTTCAATCCCATATTCAAACCGACGCTAGCGGAAAAACCCAATCCGTTACACTGTTTATTGAAGAATTAACCTGCCCTGCTTGTTCGTGGCTTATTGAACGGCGTTTGCGCCAAGATAAAAATGTACGCACCGTATCCACAAATTTGTCAGCGCGTCGAACTTTTATCGAATGGAACGCTGATAGCACAACGTTAGCTGAATTGCTGCAACGATTGCATTCGATTGGTTACCACGCCTCTCCATATACACAGAACTCCGTTGAAAACGC
>CAZYUS010000185.1:0-4822 GCA_964650615.1 uncultured Pseudomonadaceae bacterium
GGGGTACAGCCATCAGATCCTGACCCCGTCTGCGATTTTTCTCGTGGAGGTAATTTAAATAAGTATGAGTCCTTGATGAGCGTGTTGAAGCAGTAGAGCGCATGGCGTCAGCGCGGTTTATTTGCACTGACACCATGCGTTATTGCATGACTATAACGTCGGGATCTTTAAGGGGCTTTGCGCGGCTTTTAATGCCAAGCATGAATTGACGGATTCACGCATCAGCGCGATCGACATGTCGTCGCCAGCGATGCGGTGTTGGCTTAAGAATGCTTCGACTTTTGGTGTCATTGTGGCGTCGCAAAATCCGAACACTTGTGCCAAACCGGTGGCGGAACCAGGTGGTAGCGCAGCAATGATGGTGTCCCAATTTTGACTGACATAGTCAAATTGCGCGTGACGCGTTTCTTTTTGACCCAAGGGTGCAAAATACAGCGCCATTTTTTCATTGACGCGCAAATTCGGATTGCTATACAGCGCGTGAATACGCGGTAACAATGCCGGATCGCGTACGGCTAAAATTCCATTCAGGTAATAGTTGCGCAGTTGGCCGGATTTTTCGCTGGGCAATCGTTGTAGCAAATCATTGAGTACGCTTTCGCCGCTGTCTTGTGTGGTGACGCCTAACGCCATGCCGATTAATTCGGGAGCAAGATTGACCGATTTCGGATCGGCTAACCACGCGCGGCCGGCGGTTTGTAACGCGCGGCGTAATTCCGGTAGTTTGGCGGTGTAAGCGAGTAAACCGTAAATGGTTTGACGGCGAAATACTTGCGCGCTGTTGGCGTGAGTGAGCGGTGCTAAGTCGATGGCATCCAGTTGTTGGCGATACAATTTAGCAAGGTAGCTTTCTAGCGCCGGCAATTCATTTTCAGTAGCGATTTGATGGTGAATAAATCCCACTGAACCATTGGCCCAGCTCATGACACGACGTTCGCTGTGTGATGCGAAATGCGGCAACAATTCCAACACCAAATTGGCGTCGATTTTACCAGCATCAAAAGCGGCAAAAAAATCGCTGGCAATGCTTAACGCTTCGGCGGGTGTCGCCTTGGCCATGTCGTTGACGGCGCTGCGCCAGTGCGCCTCGTCCATGGCGACGCGATAATAACCGGCTCCCTTTGCGTTGCTGGTGAGTGTGGCGTCGCACGCAAACGGTGTGCGCCACGTTTCCTGTTTTTTTGTCATCATATGACACGACTGCGAGCCTTTATCGTCGTGCATGCACACTGGAATATGCCAGAGCGCGTTTTGTTCGGCGGTAATGCCGAGCGGGAAAAATCTCGACTGTTCGACATTGACGTGCAACGTTTTAGACTGGCATTCACTGTTGATTTTTAACAGCGGCACACCGGCTTGAGTGAGAAAGCTATTAAAGCTGTCTGCAATTTTTGGATCACCGGAGGCGGCCACTTGTGCCGCGATAAAATCTTCGGCGGTAGCGTTTTTGAACGCATGATTTTTGATGTGCTGACGGACACCGGTGCGGAATTTTTCGGCACCGATATAGCTTTCGAACATATTTAATACGCCACCGCCTTTTTGATAAGTGATGCCGTCAAATGCCAGTTGGATCTGCTCGTCGTTGTCGATGGCTTGGCGGATCGGTCGTTGGCTAGCGAGCGCGTCTTGTTCCATGGCGCCGCGTGCGCCGCTGACAATGCCGAGCGAAAAATCGTATTCAGGAAATTGTTCGCGCGAAATTTTTTCGCCCATCCACGTCGCGAACGCTTCATTCAACCAAATATCGTTCCACCATTGCATGGTGACTAAATTACCGAACCATTGGTGTGCCAGTTCGTGCGCGTTAATCGAAATTATATTGCGCTTGGTGCCGAGCGAGGTTTTTTCGTCGGCTAACAAAGCGGTATCGCGAAACGTGATCGCGCCGGCGTTTTCCATCGCACCGGCCGAAAAATCCGGCACCGCGAGCAGATCCAATTTGCCGTAAGGGTAGGCAATGCCGAAGTACGTTTCTAATCCCAACACGAGTGCGGGAGTGTTATCGAGCGCGAATTTTAATTTGTCACCTTGACCTTTGACGGCAACGCCGCGCAACGGGATCGGTTCTTTACGCAGTGAACTGGCTGGGATCACCGGGCCATTGACGACGTCAAAATCGCCCACTGCAAACGCAACCAAATATGTCGGTAAAGGTTTAGTGGTATTGAATTGCGTTTTTTTCATGCCGTTTTCAAGCACCGATTCGTTGCGAGGCAAAGTGTTTGCAATGATCGAGCGAGTGGCGTCGGCAATGATGCTGACATCAAACGGCACTTTGAATCGCGGCTCATCAAACGATGGGAAAGCGCGGCGCGCGTCAATGGATTCAAACTGGGTGTAAGCGTGATAGGTATCACCAGTCTTAACGCGATACAAACCGGATAAGGCTTCGTTAAACGGCGCGTCGTAATCGAACACCAGCATCCATTGACCGGCATTTAATGATTGCTCGAAGTGCAATTGTGCCAGACCGGTGGGACTGACTTCTTGCCATTGTCCGGTGACTTCTTGTCCTTTTTTGTTGCGTGCTACAACGCGCGAGATGGCGAGATCTTTTCCGTGCAACAAAATGTCGTTGGCGTTTTGTTTAAGTGCAATGGCGATCTCGGCATGACCGCTGAAACGCGTTGTTTCCGGTTTAATGGTCAGTTCGAGTTGATAATGAGTGGGCGTGACGGTTTCGGGTAATCGTGTCGGGTAATTGTCGGCCAACACTTGGGCTGACAACGCCACCGTCACGGCCGCGCAAAGGGATTTCAACATAACAGGCTCCGCAGGCAAAAAAGTGCGCTGAGTGTAGCGATTTAACGCGTGCGATACGGGCTTGTTAATGAATCGTTACGATTGCCTACAAAGCGTGCTAATCGACGATATTGCTGACCACAACAATTAACGTGACGATGAAAATAATCAGAAATACGATGCCATACAAAATGAAATCGGTCGGCTTTCCGTGTTGAAAATCGTCGCTGCGTTTTTGTTCGCTTTGCACGCCGAACGCTGCGGCGGCCACACTCTGGATCACGCTTAATGGTCCGCGATCGGCATTCGTGGGTTTCTTGTCATCGGATTCGTTGTGGGGCTGGTTATCCATGCGGCAGATACTCCGGGCATAAAAAAACCGCGCGCGGCGGTTCTTAAAAAAGAGGCGACATTAACGCAGAAACACTTCGACAAAATCAATGAAGTGTAGCGAGGGGGAGCGGTGCGTATCGGTAAGCCAATTGAGTACCCCGACTTCGGTGTTGGCGCAGCCGGTTTCGGCATCGACGCAAAGCGGTGTTGGTGTGTCGCGAGTTAGGGCGGGCGCTTTGGCGCGCTTAACCGGACACTGCTCGTCACCGGCCAACGCGGAGGCGCTTAAGACAGCGCAGAAGCTTACCAGCAGTATGTGACGTTTCATGGCGATGGCCCATTCGACACCCAGCAACAGGGCGCTCATTCTACCCGCGCGGCGTTCGCGATCAACGACCTTTTGTCCGGCAATATTCACCTATTGTGGCCGCTTAAGTAGCGGCGTGACGTCGGCGTTTTCGCTGCCGTTGCCGTTTTGAGCGATGAGCAGAGCCATTTCCAAGGCTTGTTCGCTGTTGAGGCGAGGGTCGACCAGACTGTGATACGCCCGTTCGAGGTCTTTCTCGCTCAAACCGGACGCGCCGCCAATGCATTCCGTGACGGCATCGCCAGTTAGCTCGAAATGCACGCCTCCTAGGATCGAACCCAGCGTGCGATGAAGATCGAAGGCGCGTTCTAACTCGGCCAGAATGTCGTCGAAATGGCGCGTTTTTACGCCACTGGCCAGTGTTTGGGTATTGCCGTGCATCGGGTCGCAGCACCATAGCACCGGATGCCCCTCTTGCCGCACTGCCTCGACATGGGCCGGCAGGCATTGCTCGATGCGAGGTCGGCCATAGCGGTGGATCAAGGTCAGGCGACCGGGCAGACGACCCGGATTTAGCCGTTCGCATAGCCGTAATAGTTGTTCGCGGGTCAATCCCGGCCCGACTTTTAGTGCCACCGGATTGGCGATGCCGCGCAGGTATTCAATGTGGCCGCCGCCGAGGTCGGCAGTGCGCATACCGACCCACGGCAAATGGGTCGAAAAGTTGTACCAACGTCCGTGGCTGGCGCGGCGCGTCAAGGCCGCTTCGTAATGCAGATGCAGAGCTTCGTGGCAGGTGAAAAACTCGCTGCGTTCCAAGCGGGTGTGTGGTACGTCCAGCGCCTGCATCAAGCGCAGCGCGCGGCGCATATCTTCGACGATGCGACGATAGTCGTGCGCGCGCGGACTGCGTTGCACAAACGCCAGATCCCAATGCTCGGCCGCTGATAAGTCGCCAAAACCGCTTTCGGTCAGCGCGCGCAAATAATTCAAGGTTAATGAGGCCAGCGTGTAGCCGGTGCGTAAGCGCTGCGGTTGCGGTTGTCGCGCCTCGGCGTTGAAGTCGACGGCGTTGACCAAATCGCCGCGATAGGCGGGTAACGTAACGCCGTCGCGCGTTTCGTGATCTTCGCTACGCGGTTTGGCGTACTGCCCCGCAATGCGGCCGACGCGAATAACGGGCTTATTCATGCCGTGCAATAAAATCAAACTCATCTTGAGCAAGATCTTTAATTTGCTGGTGATGATATCGGCACGGCAATCGGCAAAACTTTCGGCGCAATCGCCGCCTTGCAATAAAAAACGCTTGCCGATGGCGGCATCGGCTAAATGGTTTTGCAGGGATTCGATTTCGGCTTCCGTGACCAGCGGCGGGAGTTGGGCAATTTCATCCGTCACACTTTTTAGCGCGGCCGCATCAGCGTAATGCGCTTGTTG
>CAZYUS010000186.1:0-4751 GCA_964650615.1 uncultured Pseudomonadaceae bacterium
CCCACGGCCAGCACGATGCCAGCCACTTTTAAAATGTATTCAATACCCATGGGATAGACCTCTTGTTATGGGCGAAAATTACGCAATGTAAACGCCGCGCGATTATAACGGCCATCCTCAAGCACACAAGGTAAACCGTTTGGTCTTGACAAAGAGTGAAAATCGTAGAGCGCGCAATCGGTTTTTCTTGCCAAGTGCAAATTATCCTGTTTAAGATTTGGCGTCGCAAAGTGCCTTGGCACACAGTCGTATGTGTGATGACCATGTTTCAATTCAGCCAACATTTTCTGCGTGAATTCTCGCGCCGTCGCAGCCAGCTCAGTGATGTGGCTGTATTGCTGTTGCGTCGCAGTCCCTTAATGTTGACGACCGGCAACGGCGTCAATGTCTCCATTGCCTGCTCGTTAGGCATCGTTCGCCGCGCCGTACTTCCTCCGCGATAACGCATCTCTTTTTTAATTCGTTTAACCGTTTGTAGCCGACACACGTTCGTTTTGTATCGTTCTGCATTTCGGTTCGGTTTTGCCCGCGCCTTGCTTTCGCAACCGGCGTGCGTTTTGTTGCCGCCAAAAATTGGAGAATCATCATGTTGCATTTCAAATCATCGCCTCATCGCTGGATATCGGTTAAATGGGATCTTCAAATCATCGATCACCACTCGGCTGATTTGTCCTCTGCAGCGCATAAATTTTGTGAACCCGCGATTGCCGGTGACAAATGGTTAGTACAGCCCGGCCTCACCGATTCACATATCGTCTTGGACACAACGGCCTGTGACGATTGCCCATCATTACGCACGGTACTCAACGACGCCGTACACACGCTATGTTTGCACGCTCATAATCATCAGATACGGTTGAGCGGTGGTGGCACACACCCTTTTCAACGCTGGCAACAACGCCAACTTTACCCCATCGAACGCAACGAAAAGCTCGAACAACGTTATCGCTTTTTATTAAAACGCAACGCGACCAATGGTTTGCTTATACGCATCGGTTGTCGCGATGGCGACGACGCGTTGTATCTATCGCAACGATTTATGCAATACGCACCTTACTTAATCGCGATGGCTGCCAGCTCCCCGTTTCAAGATGGTGTCGACAGCGGTTTTGATTGCGCACGCCTGTCATTACTCAGCGCATTTCCGCACAGCGGCATCGTGGGTCCGGTTCGTGATTGGGAGCATCTGTCACGCCACATTGAACACCTCATGCAACTTGGAGTGATCGAAAACAGTGATGAGTTGATGTGGGATTTTCGCCCCAATCACCGGATGGGTTGTGTGGAGTTGTCAATTTGTGATTCGCCACTCGACGTTGATTCGTTGCTTCATCTTGTTGAATTAACGGCAGCGATCATCGCGCGCTTAGATGATGAACTCTTCAATGTAGTGCCTGCCGAGTTGTACCACCTTTACGCTTACAATCGATTCCACGCTTCCCAGCAAGGATTTCACGCACGAATCATCGACGCCAAAAGCCAGCGACACGTTAGTTTGAGCGAATCATTTATTGCGCTGATTGGCGAACTTCACCTTCACAACGAAGCGATTTTTCCTGAATCCACATTGCAACATTGGGGAGGACTCGCTCACGCGCGATATAACGCCGCTACGTGGTTACGCCAGCAATGGAGCCAGCATCATGATATGAGCGCTGTAGTCAGAGCAATGACGTTACGCCTAAGTGAAAACACGCCACCGTTCCGGAGTGCGGCCTAAAGCAACGCGCCGGACGAATCAATTCCGGCGCACTTTTTTGGAGTAACGATGATGAAAGTGTGGTTCGACGTGGCTTTGCCTCGCGGCAATATGACACTACAGCAATGGTGTTTCGCACTCTTTAGCAATTTTCTCGGCACCAGTGCGAGTGCTTATAAAAAGTTGATTATCGCATTTTTAGTGATCAATACCTCGCTATGGCCCGTGCTACCTGCAACGGCGTTGGCGTGGATTTTTCTTATCGAATTTATTGTTGTATTGGCATTGAGTTTATATTGTCATCCGTTATTGCCGGGAGGACTATTAGCGATTCAAATTGTCTTGTTCGGCCTCACCGACACCCAAAGCATCTATGTCGAAGTGCAAAACGGTCTGTCAGTGATTTTTTTGGTTATATTTATGGTGGCCGGCATACATTTCTTGCGTGATATGTTGTTTTTATTATTCAGCCGCGCGATTGTTTGGCTTGGCTCTCCGCTGCGATTAATCGTCGGCGTCAGTTCTGCTACGGCAGTTTTATCGGCATTCCTTGACGCACTGACGATCATGGCGATTCTGCTCACTATTGCTGGCGGTTTTCATGAAACGTTTCGCAACGCGGCAAATAATAGCGGCAGCGCAATTTCGACCGAAAAAATTAATGCCTTCTTGTGTGGTTTTTTAATGCATGGTGCCGTTGCGACAGCTTACGGAGGCGTAACCACATTAATTGGTGAGCCAGAAAATTTAATCATTGGCAACCAAGTTGGCTGGAACTTTCAGCAGTTCTTTATTGAGGTAGCGCCAGTGAGCGTTCCAACATTCTTCGCAGGCATCTTAACCTGCATTGCGTTGGAAAAGCTTCGTTGGTTTAATTACGGCGCACAATTGCCAGAAGATGCGCGTGTCATACTGGTCGCACAAGCCGATGAAATTGGGGCAACCATGACAAACGCAAGATGGATGAAAATCACGGCGCAAATCGTCATCGCCATATTGATGATACTGGGACTGATGTTTCATGTAGCAGAAATTGGTCTACTTGGCCTTGCCGTGCTGGTATTAGGTGCGTCGATGAACGGCGTCAATGATGAACATCGCTTGTCCCGCGCCTTTTTAGAAGGAATGCCATTCGCATCACTATTGGTGGTATTCTTTGTGGTGGTTGCGATGATTCACAGTCAGCATTTATTTGCGCCCTTTATCCAACGCATTTTGGAATTGGATGGTCTGACGCAGTTGCAACTGATGTTTATAACCAATGGATTGCTATCAGCCATCAGCGATAACGTATTTGTTGCCACCATTTTTATCGCGGAATCAAAACAAGCATGGCAAGCGCAATTATTAAGCGATGAACAATTTGTGCAGCATGCCGTTGCAATCACCATGGGGACCGGCATACCCAGTATGGCGACGCCTAATGGCCAAGCTGCTTTTCTGTTTTTGTTAACCGCACCGTTAGCGCGAAAAATTGGACTTGGTTATAGCAAGATGGTGTGGATGGCGCTGCCCTATCTATTGGTCACAACACTGACAAGTTGGATTTCGCTGCATTGGCTGATGTAAAGTCAAAATTTCGTTATTCGGCGTTCAATCTGTTTTTATCAGCGTGCGTTGAACGTCGAAAACGGACGCGCTGGTAATGCGTAGATTAACTTATACACTCCTCTTATTCACGGAAATAATGGTTGCCTATACACATTGAGCTAGCTAGGATATTTTTCTTTTAAGAAAAACACCGCGCATTTTGTGTTCGATGAATAAACGAACTCGACGGGAGAGCTGGCAACATCACTCCCGCTGCGCTTGGAGCGTCTAATGAAAGTTGAGTTATTATTATTGTTCGGTGCATCGCTGTTATTTGGCACACTTATCGGTGCGCTGTGTCGACGAACGCGCGTAGTTCCGCCCCTAACCGGCTATTTATTGTCTGGCGTTTTGTTCGGGACGAGTGGATTTAATTTATTCAGCGACAGCAACTGGCAAGATATACAACTATTATTTGATTTGTGTTTGGGCTTGGTGGTGTATGAATTAGGTCGTCAAATTGATTGGCGCTGGTTACGAGCCGATCGCAGTTTGATCTACACGACATTGCTTGACGGGGGGCTTACCTGTCTACTGGTTTCACTGTCATTAGCGATTTTTTCATTCTCGCCAAGCACCAGCTTTGTGATCGGAATAATTGCCGTACAAACATCTCCCGCCATCGTATTATTGGTTACACAGCAAATCGACGCAAAAGGTTACGTTACGCGTCGTTTGTTAACCTTGACCGGTTTAAATAATTTACTCGCCTTATGTTTACTGGGATTGTCATTGCCATTTCTAAAAAATGAAGTGTCAATAATTGAAGCGTTAGAACTCTTCGCACGTTTTCTAATTGCTCCCTTGTTGATTGCACTCTTGGTTCATTTCGTGCAATTTATCCTCGCGCGCCAACTCGGCATTCAACAACGTGACGCATTACTGTTGATTCTGGGTGGTGTGGCGGTTTCCGTTGGTCTTGCGTTGACATTACAATTATCGGTACCGTTTTCGTTACTATGGTTAGGCATGTTGGCGCGTAACGCAACATTTCGATATCGCTTACCACAAGTGGATTTTAATGCTTTTATGCAGCCTTTTTTATTAGTCCTATTCGTACTAGCCGGTGCGCGCTTGTCGTTTCGCAGCGAGTTATGGATGTTACTCGTTGTTGCCATGGTGATCGTATTACGCGCCAGTGTCAGCGCGAGCGCCAATTGGCTCTATCGTCAACATCATTTGCTAACAACGCAACAGTGTTTTGCTCTGGGAATCAGTTTGGCGCCGATGTCGGCCTTGTCGATTTCGATGTCACATTCGGTGTTACAGATCGCACCAGAGTTAAACACGACTGTCACACCACTGGTCTCTCAATTAGTTGCCATACAACATTTGGTCGCGCCAATCGCCATGACACTTGCCTTGCGTTGGGTCGGTGAGGCACATCAACTTACACCAGGACACGCAACATGAGTGAATTGAAATTTAACGCCAGCGAGCCACTCACACTGGGCATCGAGTT
>CAZYUS010000187.1:0-4632 GCA_964650615.1 uncultured Pseudomonadaceae bacterium
GTCGGAATTTCAAAATTAACCGGATGCGAGAAGCCCAGCGTCAAGTTCAAGTTTTTACCTTGCACTGCGGCACGAAAGCCCACGCCAACCAGCGTCAATTTGCGCTCGAAACCAGCCGACACGCCCTTGACCATGTTGTTGACCAGCGCGCGCAGCGTACCGGTTTGAACATTGGCTTTGGTGATGCCGTCTTTCGGCGAAAACTTGACCACATTACCTTCAATGGCAACGTCAACCGCCGGGTGAACGGCTTGGCTCAACGTACCCTTGGCGCCTTTCACGGCGATCACGCCGTTGTTGACGCTGATTTCTACGCCCTTTGGCAGTTCGACCGGAGCTTTACCTACACGTGACATGTTTAGGCTCCTTACGCTACGTAGGCGATAACTTCGCCGCCGTGACCGGCAGCGCGGGCCTGACGATCGCTCATCACACCTTTCGATGTGGAAACAATCGCAATACCGAGGCCGCCCATGATTTTCGGCAGATCGGCAATGCCCTTATAAACGCGCAAACCAGGACGTGACACGCGATCGAGGCGCGCAATAACTGGTTTACCTTCAAAATATTTCAACGCCACGGTCAAGGTGTTTTTGCCGTCCACGACCGATTGCTCGGCTGCGGCAACATAACCTTCTTCGACCAAGACTTTGGCAATGGCGAGCTTCACTTTCGAGCCCGGCATTACCACGTTTTTCTTGCCTGCTTGCTGCGCATTACGAATGCGGGTCAGCATATCGGCGATGGGATCTTGCATACTCATCGTCTATTTCTCCGCACTCGTTACCAGCTGGCCTTAACTAGGCCGGGGACTTCGCCACGCATCGCGGCTTCGCGCAACTTGATCCGGCTTAAACCGAATTTACGCAAATAACCATGCGGACGACCGGTGATGCTGCAACGATTCTTTTGACGACAGGGGCTGGCATCGCGCGGCATTTTCTGCAGCGCTTGCGTTGCTTCCCAACGGGCTTCGTCGCTTGCTTTCGGATCGACAATAGTCGCTTTTAATTCCGCACGTTTGGCGGCGTATTTTTTCGCGATCTTCTGACGTTTCAGCTCACGATTAATCATACTGGTCTTAGCCATAATGAACTCGCCTTAGTTACGGAACGGGAAGCTGAAAGCTTGCAACAAAGCACGGCCTTCATCATCGGTGCGTGCAGTCGTGGTAATGGTGATATCCATACCGCGAATCGCATCGACCTTGTCGTATTCGATTTCAGGGAACATGATCTGTTCTTTCACGCCCATCGAGTAGTTGCCACGACCGTCAAACGAGCGGCCCGACACACCACGAAAGTCACGCACACGCGGTAATGCGATGCAGACCAAGCGCTCAAGGAATTCCCACATACGTTCACCGCGCAAAGTCACTTTGCAGCCGATCGGCATGTTGTCACGGATTTTGAAACCCGCGATCGATTTTTTCGACTTGGTAATCACCGGTTTTTGACCAGCAATCGCAGTCATATCATTGACTGCGTTATCCAAGATTTTTTTGTCACCGACGGCTTCACCCACGCCCATATTCAGCGTGATTTTCGTGATACGCGGGACTTGCATGACAGACGTGTAACCAAACTGCTCCGTGAGCTGTTTGATCACCGTGTTGCGATAATGGTCTTGCAGTTTCGCCATTGTTCTCACCACAGGTTAGGCGTCGATACGCGCGCCGTTCGACTTGAACACGCGCACTTTCTTGCCATCTTCAAACTTGTAACCAACGCGATCCGCTTTGCCCGTTGCGTTGTTAAACACCGCAACGTTAGAAGCGTGGATGGTCGCTTCGCGATCGACAATGCCGCCTGGTTGCTGCGTCATTGGATTCGGCTTGACGTGTTTCTTGACAAGATTAATGCCTTCCACACGTACACGATCGCCCAACACGGCCACAATCTTGCCGCGTTTGCCTTTGTCTTTACCGGTCAGAACGACTACGTCGTCGCCTTTTTTGATCTTCGCCATGGCTTTAACCCTTACAGTACTTCAGGTGCCAACGACACGATCTTCATGAATTGCTCAGTACGCAACTCACGTGTCACCGGTCCAAAAATACGCGTGCCGATTGGTTGAAACTGGCCGTTCAACAACACCGCAGCGTTGTTGTCGAACCGAATCAAGCTGCCGTCAGGACGACGGACACCGGAACGCGTACGCACAACGACGGCGTTCATCACGTCGCCTTTTTTCACTTTGCCACGCGGGATCGCATCGCGGATCGACACTTTAATGATGTCGCCGACGCGCGCGTAGCGGCGGTGTGAACCACCAAGGACTTTGATACACATGACGCTTTTAGCGCCACTGTTATCGGCACAGTCCAAAACACTTTGCATCTGAATCATGCTGGCATAACTCCCGATTAAGAAGCGCGTTGCACGATTTCAACCAAAGTCCACGATTTCGTTTTCGAAACCGGTGCGCACTCTTGAATACGAACGGTATCGCCTTCGCGGGCTTCGTTCTTTTCATCGTGCACATGCAACTTGGTTGTGCGCTTTAAATACTTGCCGTACTTGGGGTGTTGAATTTGACGTTCAACCGCCACCGTAAACGACTTATCCATTTTGCTGCTGGTGACAACGCCAACCAGCGTGCGTTTAATTGCTTGCTCGTTCATTAGGCACCTGCCTTCTGACTCAGCACGGTCTTCACGCGCGCGATATTGCGACGCACGGCAACCAGCTGGTGGCTTTTCGCCAATTGACCCGTAGCTTTCTGCATGCGCAGGTTAAACTGCTCTTTGAGCAGTGCGTCGAGCTCAGTATTGAGATCCGCGACGCTCTTGTTACGAAGTTCCACCGCTTTCATCACATCACCGTACGTTGAACGATCGTGCATTTAAGCGGCAATTTGGCCGACGCCAATTCGAACGCTTCTTTCACGACTTCCGGAGGAATACCCTCCACCTCATAGAGCATCTTGCCGGGTTGAATTTCCGCAACCCAATACTCCACGCTGCCTTTTCCTCCACCCATACGCACTTCCAACGGCTTTTGCGTAATCGGTTTGTCGGGGAAAACACGGATATAAATACGACCAGCACGTTTCATCGCACGCGCCATCGCACGACGGGCGGCTTCGATTTGACGAGCGGTTAAGCGACCGCGCTCCAGTGACTTCAACCCGAATTCGCCGAAGCTGACTTTGGCACCCGAGGTTGCTACGCCGGTATTGCGGCCCTTATGTACCTTGCGGTACTTGGTACGTTTCGGTTGCAACATTTACGCTGCTCCTTACTTCTTCGGCCGAGCGGCAGGTTTACGAGCCGGTTTGTCACCTGACTTTTCACCTTTTTCGCCGCGCGGGGCGCGATCAGCACGCTCGCCACCACGACCACCGCGATCATTGCGGTCGCCGCGCGGTTTGCGCTTCGGTTGTTCTTCTTGTGTCGGCGCATCGACCACACGGCCATTACCCAACACTTCACCTTTGAAAATCCACACTTTTACGCCGATGACGCCGTAAGTGGTGTGGGCTTCGCCGGTGGCGTAGTCGATATCAGCACGCAGGGTATGCAACGGCACACGGCCTTCGCGATACCATTCGGTACGGGCAATTTCAGCACCGCCCAAACGACCGGCGACCATGATCTTGATGCCTTTAGCGCCAGCGCGCAGTGCGTTCTGCACGGCACGTTTCATGGCGCGACGGAACATCACGCGTTTTTCGAGCTGCTGGGCCACCGAGTCGGCCACCAACTTGGCATCGATTTCAGGCTTACGCACTTGCTCGATGTTCAATGTGGTCGGCATACCAGAAATTTTCGAGACCTGGCTGCGCAGTTTTTCGATGTCGGCACCTTGCTTACCGATAACCACACCCGGACGCGCGGTGTGAATGGTTACTTTCATCGTTTTAGCCGGACGCTCGATGTCGATATGCGAGATCTGGGCATTGGCCAGCTCTTTGCTCAACCAAGTACGAACTTGGTGATCGGCTGACAAATACTTGGAAAACTCGCGGCGTTCAGCAAACCAAGTGGAGCGATGCGGCTGGGTAATGCCCAGACGCAGGCCCGTTGGATGAACTTTCTGACCCATTATTTGCTCCCCCGACGATCCGACACTTTCACCGTGATGTGGCAAGTGCGTTTGACGATGCGGTCGCCACGGCCTTTGGCACGCGCGCTCAAGCGTTTGAAGCTCGGACCTTCGTCAACCATGATGGTCGATACTTTCAAAGTATCAATGTCAGCACCGTCGTTGTGTTCCGCGTTAGCGATCGCCGACTCGAGCACTTTTTTGACCAACACCGCTGCTTTGCGCGGGTGATAAGCCAACGTCTCGAGCGCACGATCAACCGGCATACCGCGTACCAAGTCGGCTACAAGGCGGACTTTTTGCGCGGAGCTGCGGCCGTGGCGATGAATAGCTACAGTTTCCATCGTTTACCCCTTACTTCTTAGCCGGGGCTTTCTTGTCGGCAGCGTGACCTTTGAAGGTACGTGTCGGCGCGAATTCGCCCAATTTGTGGCCAACCATTTCGTCATTGACGTAAACGGGTACATGCAACTTGCCGTTATGCACGGCGATGGTCATGCCGACCATTTCCGGGCTAATCATCGAACGACGCGACCAGGTTTTGACTGGACGCTTATCGCCTTTGGCAAGCGCTTCTTCGACCTTC
>CAZYUS010000188.1:0-4522 GCA_964650615.1 uncultured Pseudomonadaceae bacterium
ATTATCGTTGGCGTTCAAATTTTTACTGCCGAGCTTGCCGTTTATGGATCGCGTTGGATTGGTGTTTTTATCCTGCATCGCGATCGCGGTTGTGATCTCCTTGGTGCAAGCGCCGCGCACGACAGCCGTAAATGTCGAGTTAAAAAATATTGATTATTCGACCAGCACGGGCTTTAACGTGGCTTCCGTTATCGTTATCGCCATTCTGTGTTTGCTGTACAGCTATTGGTGGTAAACCCGTTAATAAAAAATGGGCGGATGAATCCGCCCATTTTTTTAATAGCGGCAATATCATGACAACAAAAACGGATTGAATCGCCGCACTTTCAACCCCTCAAAACTACCGTCTTGCCACAAACAAACACCGCGCGCAAAAACAGCTCTTATCGTTAAATTATCCGGATCCAGTAAAACCAAATCGGCGTCAAACCCAGCCGCCAACTGGCCTTTGCGAGCCAATTTTAAAATCGTGGCCGGCGTTTTGGTGGCCACCTGAATCGCGCTTTGCAGCGCGATTTTTTCTACTAAAACCGCGTCACGAATTTCTTCAAACAAGCTGGCGATACGGCCGATACCAATGCCCAGAAATACACCGTATTCATCAAATAACGGCAGCGACGCGTTGGCATCTGAAGAGAACGACACTTGTTCGATCGCCACACCAGCATTTAACACCTGCTTTAAGGCCTGCGAACATTTTATCTCACCCGCCGCTAATTCTTGCGCGGTGGTGCTGGTGGTAAAATCAATGTAACCGCCGCGATCGGCATACGCGATGCCTTGCGCCAGCAAATCAGCATTGCGATTGATATGAGTGGGATAAAACTGCGTGATCGGAATATCACTGTTATCGATCACATCGTGGAGCCATTTCAAACCGCTTTTGGCCGCACCGACGTGTACGCTCACCACACCAGCCTTGCCCGATAACATTCCACCAACACGCGCTTGCGCCGCTAACACTTTCAGTTCGTGAACACTCGGTTGCGATGAACGATGGTCGGCGATCGCCACTTCACCGACACCGATAAACTGGTCGATCAACATCAGATCTTCCATCACATCACTAAACATGGTGCGCGCTGGGATCTGATAAGAACCGGTGTAGCAATAACACGTTAAACCGCTTTCGTTAATGGCGTGAGTTTTCGCCAGTAAATTCGGTAACGAGCGCGTAACGGCATCAGTGCCGAGTACGCCAATTAACGTGGTGACACCGGCACGAATCGCATCATCGACATTCAATTCAGGCGTGCGCGTAGCAAATCCACCTTCACCACCGCCACCGGTAATATGCGCCAAGGTATCGACCAATCCCGGTATCGCGATACAATTTTTGACATCCACTTCTTGCACCAGCGAGCCGTAAATATCGGATTGTTTTTCGATCGCCGCTATGCGCTGATCAGCGATAACGATCGTGCGTTTTCCAAGTGCATCCGGTGCGTAGCAATCGCAGTTTTTTAAGAGATAAATCATGTACAGGTCGCTCGCTTAAAATCCGGTTAAAACCGCTATCGCCATCGCGCTCATGCTCATAAACGTGAGCAATATCCAAAGCGGCCACATGGCTTTTAACCAGCGACCAAAATCAACGCCGGCAATCGCCAGCGTTCCCATTAACGCCGGCGAAGTGGGATAAAACAAATGTGCAAGACCGTCACCTAATTGAAACGCCAGCACCGCAACTTGACGCGATACGTGCACCAGATCCGCCAATGGTGCCATCAGCGGCATGGTAAGCGCCGCCTGCCCCGAACCAGATGTCACTAAAAAATTAAACGCGCTTTGAAAAACCAACATGCCTTGCGCCGATACCATCGGACCGTGATCACCAAGGGTATTGGCGGCACCGTTTAATAAGGTATTTAACACAGTCGCTTGCGACGCCTGCGTACCGCCCAGCATTAACACGATGCCTTGGGCAATGCCCACCACCAACGCGGCGGGCAGCAGCTGCGCCGCGCCCTCTTTAAATGCGGCGACGTAATCATTTAAACCGGCATCATTTAGTTTGGCGATGCTGCCTATCGCGGTCGCCACAATCGCCATGATAAAAAACTGTGTGGCAATTTCACGCAAGTAATAACCGTGAACGATCACGCCATAAATCATCCACGCCAATGTCGCCAACACCAACAGCACCACCAGCAAATGGGCGCGCGAAAAGCGGTGATCGATCTGAATACTAAAATCCTGTGTCGACGCGTGACGCGATTTAATGCGCGCACCGCGCCACATAAACCACGCAATATAAATAACCGTAAACACCGCCCACAATACAAATCGAAAACCAGCACCGGATAACGCCGGTAAATTGGCAATACTTTGCGCAATCGCCACCGAAAACGGATTCATCCACGACGTCGCAAAGCCAATCTGCGTGGCTCCATAGGTGAGTAGCACACCGGTAATGGCGTCGTAACCCAATAGCTTGACCAATGGCACCAAGAACATGGCAAATACCATGGCCTCTTCACTCATGCCAAACACCGCACCACCTAATGAAAAAAACACCGCCATTACGGGTAACAATAAGTAGGCACGATGTCGTAGCCGCATGATCAGTGATTTTAACGCCTCATCAATCGCGCCGGTTTTAAGCACCACACCAAAACTGCCACCAGCGATAAAAATAAAAACAATCACGCCAATCGCCGAACTGCTGCGCGAACCGGATGTCATGCCATCAAAAAACGCAGTGAGTAATCCGGTGTGTTCGCCATCGGCAAATAAACTCACCGGCTTAGGCGCGCCATTGTCCGCAAATTGAAAACTTCCGGGGATCAATAATTGACGGCCAGTGACGGGATCAGGCTGGGTTTCAAAAAAACCTCGTGGCACAAAAAACGTCATCACGGCGGCGACCAACATCACGCCAAACACAATTAATAACGTATCGGGCATACGCCAGGCTTTTTTCGCTGCATGCTCCATTACTGTTTCCCTGTTAGGTCTTGTTGCAATCCGATCGGTAATGCGACGTAACGCCAACGACCATCTTCTCGCTGGCATGACGGCACCGCTGGTCCTTTTTCACGCAGCCACTGACGCCCCGCTTGATTCACAAAAGCGTCGGCGTCGATTCGTTTATCGTGAGCGGCCAGCGTTTTTCCTTCACACACAGAAGCCGTTAATTTGCCGTTTTTAAAATGCGCTTTATCACCGGCTAATAAACGCGAAACATAGGCGTGTTCTATTTTCCACTGTGTTGGAGAGCGCGTTTGCGTAGCATGCTGTGTATCGGCGATCCACACGCCATCGGCTCCCCACACATCCAATTCGGCTTCATCATCGCTAATCAATTTAGCATGCAAAGTAGTTCCTTCATCAACACCGAAACCAAACGCCGTTTGCGTATCGCTTAATAAACGCAGCAAACGCCCTTCGCGTCCGCGCTGAAAAAAATGCGTGTCCATCACGCCCAAGGTAAACGTTTGCAAACCACCCAGCGGGCGATACGTTAATTGACCACTGGGAACATTGAGCGTGCAGGCTTGACTCATCGGACACAACGGCGCGTTAATTTCGGCGGCGAGTGCGCCGGTAAGTAAGGCTTGTTTCGTGGTGCCATCAGAGATCATGGGAATACGACCATTGTGTCTACCGCTTTGCACGGCGGTTCCGGCGCTGGTTCCTGCTAACGGAACACCGCTTTCGACTTGCGTTAAAAATTGCTGCGCTAACGGTGTAAACTGACCAAAATCGTTTTGTAAACTGCGCATGGTCAATGATTGATCGCCACCGTTAATAAAAAATGCGTCCGCCTCATTCACCAACTGGCTTAATTTCTCGGGATGACGGCACATCTCTTCTTGATAGGATTGCCATTTCACAAAACGTGAACCGCGATCGTAAGCGCCATTCATCTCGAATCGTTTTTGATTAAGTAGCTGACAATCTTGTGTGCGAATAAAGCCCGGCTCTAACGGTAGCCAGCGCGCATCGGCCCCGACTTGTTCAAATAAATCGAGGTAATAATCGACATACTCCAGCGGGTTATAGGATGAAGCCGTAAAGATCACCACCACCGGTTTGGCGTGTTGTTTTTTGTCGGCGAACACTTTTGCCGAGGCAAGATAGGCGCGCAACGTCGCTTTGGTCGAATCGTAACTGGCATCGAAATGCACTTCGATTTTTTTATCGGCACCAAAACGATTTTTTACCCGCACCTCAAATACATCGTCGATTAATTGTAGCTCGTCCTCAGAACCCGGAAAATCGCCAAGCGCTTGATGCCATTGCGTTTCGGTTAACAGGTTTTCCGTTACGGCTTTTTTCTTAGCCACGAGATAATTCATTATCACTTGTTTATGTTCGTCGCCGCCCGCCCAGTTCGTTAAACGCGATAACTCGGATAATTTATCCTCACTGAACTGCATTGATTTTTCGAATAACGCTTCGCGTTCATGAAAATAGCGCTCGGCTTCGGCACGTTTATCCGGCTGACAATACCGTAAGTCGACACTGGAACAGACGCGCTCACCGCCACCAATCAACCACAATTCCCGCGCCGTAACGG
>CAZYUS010000189.1:0-4359 GCA_964650615.1 uncultured Pseudomonadaceae bacterium
CGACTTTGCCAACGGCGCGCAAGTAGTGATCGATCAATTTATTTCGTCAGGGGAGCAGAAGTGGGGCCGTTTGTGCGGCTTAACCATGCTGTTGCCTCATGGTTACGAAGGCCAAGGTCCGGAGCATTCATCCGCGCGTTTAGAACGTTATTTGCAATTATGTGCTGAACAAAATATGCAAGTAGTCATGCCGACTACGCCCGCGCAAGTGTTCCATATGTTGCGTCGTCAAATGATACGTCCGATGCGCCGTCCGTTAATTGTGATGTCGCCAAAATCGTTGTTGCGTCATCGCTTGGCGGTGTCAACATTAGATGAATTAGCAACCGGTAAATTTAAAACCGTGATTGGCGAAATTGATGCACTCGACAGCAAAAAAGTGAAACGCGTGGTGCTGTGTTCGGGCAAAGTGTATTTTGATTTGCTCGAAAGGCGTCGCGAATTACAAAAAGACAACGTCGCGATCATTCGGTTGGAGCAGTTGTATCCATTCCCGACCTCAAGTTTGAAGAAAGTGTTAGAACCCTTCCAACACGTCAAGGAATGGGTGTGGTGTCAGGAAGAACCCAAAAATCAAGGTTCATGGTACCAAAGCAAACATCACTTCAAAGAATGTTTGCCAGATGGTTTCACGTTGCAATTTGCTGGGCGTCCGGCATCGGCGGCACCCGCTGTCGGTTACGCGTCTGTTCATAATCATCAGCAACAAGAATTGGTCAATAAAGCATTAGGCCAGTAAGCACGGCGCAAAGGGCGTCTAGGAGAAAATCAAATGAGTATCGAAATCAAAGTTCCGGTATTGCCAGAATCGGTGGCTGATGCAGTAGTCGCTACGTGGCACAAAAAACCCGGTGAGTTCGTCAAGCGTGATGAAAACTTGGTGGATATCGAAACCGATAAAGTCGTTTTGGAAGTAGTTGCACCGGCCGACGGTTTTATCGATCAGATTTTAAAAGACAAAGGTAGTACCGTTACCGCACAAGAAGTTATCGCCATGTTTAAAGCAGGCGAAGGCAGTGCGGCGGCACCGGCCGCAAAAACCGAAACACCGAAATCGGCTCCGGCCGCTGCGGTAGCCGCACCGGTGGTCGCGGTGACAACGGCTTCGGCTAACCTTGATGCACTTTCTCCTGCCGTGCGTCGTTTAATTGCCGAGCATAATCTTGATGCCAGCAAAATTCCTGCCTCGGGCAAAGATGGTCGCTTGAGCAAAGAAGATGTCGAAAAATTCATGAAAGGCGGCGCACCCGCAGCATCTGTTACGGCGACGGCAGCGGCCCCAAAACCGGCTCCAGCCGCCGTGCAAGCACCCGCAGCACAACTCGGTGCGCGCGAAGAAAAACGCGTGCCGATGACACGTTTGCGTTCGCGCATTGCCGAGCGTTTGATGTACGCCAAATCCACGACAGCCATGTTAACGACATTCAATGACATCAATATGAAACCGGTCATTGATTTGCGTGCCAAATACAAAGATCAGTTTGAAAAAACGCATGGCGTTAAATTGGGCTTTATGAGCTTCTTTGTGAAAGCCGCTACCGAGGCGTTGAAACGTTATCCTGAAGTGAATGCATCTATTGATGGTAACGACATTGTCTATCACGGTTATTTCGACATTGGTGTTGCCGTGAGTGCGCCGCGTGGTTTAGTGGTGCCGGTATTGCGTGATACGGATCGCATGTCCTTAGCCGATATCGAAAAAGCGATTGGCGATTTAGGTAATAAAGCCAAAAACAATGCCTTAAGTGTTGAAGATTTATCCGGCGGTACATTCACTGTGTCAAACGGTGGCGTATTCGGTTCGCTGTTTGCAACACCGATTATCAATCCACCGCAGTCCGCGATCTTGGGCATGTTCCGCACCGAAGACCGCGTGGTTGCAGTCAATGGTCAAGTTGTTATTCAACCGATGATGTACGTCGCCTTAACTTACGATCACCGCATCATCGACGGCCGTGAATCGGTTGGTTTCTTGAAAACTATTAAAGAACTGATCGAAGATCCAGCTCGTTTATTATTGAACATTTAATTATCCCGCAATGTAGGAGCGCCTTTAAGCGCGATTTCAAAGATATTCGCGCCTCAAAGCGCTCCTACATAAAACCATTTACCTTGCACATCGAAGGAGCAGAGCATGAATCTGCATGAATATCAGGCGAAACAATTATTTCGTGATTACGGTATGCCAACCTCGCGCGGCGAAGCCGTTCACAGTGCCGAAGAAGCGTTAGCGGCGGCGGGACGATTGGGAACCAATGTTTGGGTGGTTAAAGCCCAAGTTCACGCGGGTGGTCGCGGTAAAGCGGGCGGCGTTAAAATCGTAAAAACCAAAACCGATTTGGAAGAAGCCGTTAAAGGTATGATTGGCCGTAACTTGGTAACCTATCAAACCGATGCCAAAGGACAGCCGGTGCACCGCGTTTTGATCGAAGAACCGTGCGATATCGCCAAAGAATTATATTTAGGCGCTGTACTCGATCGTGCAACGCAACGTGTCGTGATCATGGCCTCGACCGAAGGCGGCGTCGAAATTGAAAAAGTCGCGCACGACACACCGGAAAAAATTCTCAAAATTACCGTTGACCCTTTAGTCGGTGTGATGCCCTATCAATGCCGTGATTTAGGTTTTGGTTTGGGATTAAACGTTGATCAAGTGAAAGATTTCACCAACTTGGTGATGGGCCTCGGCAAAATGTTTGTCGAATTAGATTTGAGCTTGGTTGAAATCAATCCGCTGGTAATTACCGGTGCCGGTAAATTGTTGTGCTTGGACGGAAAAATTAATGTCGATGACAACGCACTTTACCGCCAACCAAAAGTACGCGAAATGTATGACCCGACCCAAGAAGATGAGCGTGAAATTCGCGCCAAACAATGGGAACTGAATTACGTCGCACTCGAAGGCAATATCGGTTGCATGGTGAACGGTGCAGGCCTCGCGATGGCCACCATGGACGTCGTTAAATTACACGGCGGTCAGCCGGCAAACTTTTTGGACGTTGGCGGTGGTGCGACGAAAGAACGCGTTTCTGAAGCGTTCAAAATTATTTTGTCCGACAGCAATGTGAAAGGTATCTTGGTCAATATTTTCGGTGGCATTGTACGTTGCGACATGATCGCTGACGGCATCATCGGTGCGGTAAAAGAAGTGGGCGTCAATGTGCCGGTTGTTGTGCGCCTTGAAGGCAATAACGCCGAACTCGGTGCCAAGAAATTATCCGAATCCGGCTTGAACATTACACCGGCAAATGGTTTAACTGACGCAGCGAAGAAAGTTGTGTCTGCTGTGGGAGGCAAATAATGAGCGTTTTAGTTAACAAAAATACCAAAGTCATTTGCCAAGGTTTCACTGGCAAACAAGGCACATTCCATAGCGAACAAGCGATCGCTTACGGCACCAAAATGGTTGGCGGCGTCACCCCAGGTAAAGGCGGTTCAACACATTTAGGTTTGCCGGTTTTTGACACCGTGCGCGAAGCGTATGCCGCCGTTAAACCGGATGCATCGGTCATTTACGTCCCAGCTCCGTATTGCAAAGATTCGATCATTGAAGCGGCAGATGCCGGTGTGCAATTAATTGTTTGTATCACCGAAGGTATCCCGGCACTCGATATGCTGGAAGTGAAATTGTATGTCGATAAAAAAGGCGTACGTTTAATCGGCCCTAACTGCCCCGGCATTATCACACCGGGCGAATGCAAGATTGGCATTATGCCAGGCCATATTCACTTACCGGGTAAAGTCGGAGTCGTCTCGCGCTCAGGTACATTGACCTATGAATCAGTTAAACAAACAACTGATCGCGGTTTTGGACAGTCGACCTGTATCGGTATCGGTGGCGATCCGATCCCGGGTACGTCATTTATTGATGCGCTGAAATTATTCCAGAACGATCCGCAAACGGAAGCGATTGTGATGGTGGGTGAGATCGGCGGTAGCGCCGAAGAAGAAGCGTGTGCCTATATCAAAGCGCACGTCACCAAACCCGTAGTCGGTTTTATCGCCGGAGCAAGCGCACCGGCTGGTAAACGCATGGGCCACGCTGGGGCGATTATTTCCGGTGGCAAAGGCACCGCCGAAGAAAAATTCGCCGCGATGACCGACGCAAAAGTGCATGTCGTTCGTAGCCCGGCGGAGATCGGTCAGGGCGTCGCTGACATCACTGGTTGGAAATAATTTTCTAAGCTATAAAAAACGGCAGCGCAAGCTGCCGTTTTTTATTGCCCCGACCTCAACATAACGTTGAGTTTGGCCATGAAATTACTGACCTTTTAACGCCTGCGCGATGGCTTTATACATTTTCGGATTGGCCGCTAAAATCCCATTCGATCCTGAAATATCATTGCCACCATTCATATC
>CAZYUS010000190.1:0-4085 GCA_964650615.1 uncultured Pseudomonadaceae bacterium
ATAAAGGTGTTGAAAGCCCAGAAACGGCGCAATAAACAACCATCCGGCGATAAGCCAGAGTAATCGTTGATGGCGACGCGAGGCGTTCATTCGGAATGGGTTACCTGTGTGAAATCGCCGCTAGCCTAGTCTGCCCGTTCAGACTAAGCAAGTCAGGTTATGTAGGAGCGCCTTTGGGCGCGAATAAATGGGTTATAAAATTTAGGTTCGCGCCCAAAGGTGTTCCTACGTCAATTTTACTTTTTCCGATTTTTAAAATGCTCGGCGTAAAGTGATTCGTCAAATCCTTGTAACATATTGCCTTGATCATCTAACACTGGGCGCTTAATGATACTGGTGTTTTTTAACATCAACGCACAAGCCTTGGCTTCGTCAAGTTGGCTGATTTCATGTTCCGGTAATCGCCGCCACGTCGTGCCTTTTTTATTGAGTAGGGTCTCCCACCCCCACAATTTGCACCATCGGTTTAATGTCGCGCGATCGAGGCCATCGGTTTGAAAATCGTGAAAGCGATAGTCGATGCTATTGGCGCTTAACCATAAACGCGCTTTTTTAACGGTGTCGCAATTTCGTATGCCGTAGAGGGTGACCATATTATTTTCTCATCTATTTTTGAAAGAGCGCCTCAAGGCGCTCCTTCAAGAGAACTTAATCCGCTCTTAATAACTCATTCAAAGACGTTTTGGCGCGTGTTTGCGCGTCAACTTTTTTGACAATGATGGCGGCATACAAAGAATGCGACCCGTCTTTGGCGGGCAGTGAGCCGGGAACCACAACCGAACCGGCTGGCACGCGACCGTAACTAATTTGACCGGTTTCGCGATCATAAATGCGCGTGCTTTGACTGATGTACACGCCCATCGACAATACGCTGCCTTGTTCGATGATGACGCCTTCCACAATCTCGGATCGTGCGCCGATAAAACAATGATCTTCAATGATGGTCGGACGCGCTTGCAACGGTTCCAACACGCCTCCGATCCCAACGCCACCGGATAAATGCACATGTTTACCGATCTGCGCACACGAGCCAACGGTGGCCCAGGTATCGACCATAGTGTTCTCGTCCACATAAGCGCCGATGTTGACGTAAGAAGGCATCAAGACGACATTTTTTGCTAAATAGGATCCGTATCGTGCGACCGCTGGTGGTACCACGCGAACCCCGGTGGCGCGCAATTCATCTTCGCTTAAATGCGCAAATTTGGTGGGTACTTTGTCAAAAAAATGCAAGGCACCGCTTTGCATCAATTCGTTGTCGTTCAACCGAAACGACAGTAAAACGGCTTTTTTTACCCATTCGTTCACTTGCCATTCGCCGTTTATTTTCTCGGCGCTGCGTAGCTCGCCGTGGTTGAGTTTTTCCAGCACGGATTGAACGGCGACGCCGTCTTGTGAGTCGCGATGCGCGGCGTTTAATTCGCTGCGGCGTTCCCAAGCCAATTCGATTTGTTGTTGCAATGACATGATTTTTCTCAGTGACGTTTAGTGGAATTCGGGGTATCCAACAGGCTATTCAGGCGATGAATCAACTGTTGTTGTTGCTCGTGGTTTAAGGCGTGCAGATCATGATTGCTGATCACAAACACGTCTTCGGCGCGCTCGCCCAGCGTAATAATTTTGGCGTTATGCAACACGATATCGCAATACTTGAATGCCGCGCCGATGCGCGCTAATAAACCAGGTCGGTCCAATGTGATGATTTCCAAACGACTGCGCTGCTTGCGATCATCATTGTGGATGGTGATTTGTGTGGCCAGTTCAAACGGTTGGCGACGGTGTTGCCCTTGCGATAAATTTAACATCACTTTGGCGGCGTCGCGTAAATGTTGCGCCAGATGGCGTTGAATACTGTGCAATCGCGGAGCATCGGTAATGGCTCCGCCGGAGTCTTCTAAAACCAAAAACGAATCCAGACCTTTGCCATACGGTGTGGTGTGAATGGTGGCGGATAAAATGCTGACTTTTTTTTGCGCTAACAGCGCGGTAATGGCGGCAAATAAATAATCCTGATCATCAACGTAAACCAGAAATTCGGTGCCACCCATTTCGCTATTTTGCCGTGCTGTCACCAACACTTCATCGGGGTGGGCGTGGTGCATCAACGTGGTTGTGACCCACACTAATTGTTCAGCATTGACTTTTGAAAAATAATCGGCACCGAGCGTGCGCCATAAGTCATGCACAGCTTGCGCGTCAGCGCCTTGTTCTTGCAAACGTAACAGCGCGGCCTCGCGGGTGCGTTGGGCTAAGTCGGCTGCCGATAAGGTGCTGCCGCGTCGCAGATAATCGGCGGTCGCCAAATACAAATCGCGTAGCAGGGCATCTTTCCAACTGTTCCACAAACTGGCGTTGGTGGCGCGAATATCGCACATGGTTAACACATACAGTAATTCGAGCCGTTGCTCCGAGCCGGTTAATTCGGCGAACTCCGCTATCACATCGGGATCGTTGATGTCTTTGCGTTGTGCCGTGTGCGACATCGCCAGATGTTTTTGCACCAGCCAAGCCACTAATGCTGCGTCGTCATCCGATAAACCTATTTCGCGGCAAAAATGGCTGGCATCGACGGCCCCCAATTCTGCGTGATCGCCACCGCGTCCTTTACCCACATCATGAAACAGACCGGCCAGATAAATAATTTCCGGTCCGACTTGGCGTTGCATAATTTGCTCGGCGTGCGGGAATAAACCGCCGTGTTTTGGTTCGGATAAACGCACCAGATTGCGCAACAAAAACAGGGTGTGTTCATCGACCGTGTAATGATGGAAACGGTCGAACTGCATCTGACCGGTGATGGCGGCGAACGCGGGAACAAAAGCTCCGAGAACGCCGGTGTCTTTCATCAAAAAAAGGGCGGTCGCAAGGTTGTCGCGGGCGCGCAATATTCGTACAAATAGTTGCTGATGTTTGGGATTAGCTCGATAGTGCAAGCCGATGCGGCTGCGATTTTCGCGCAGTGCGCGCAATGTTGTGGCGTTGATTCCATGCAAATGAGCGTTTTCGGCAATGCGCACAAAGATCTTCAACATTGCTTCGGGGTGTTGTTTAAAAATGTCTCGCTCGCACAGTTCGATGCGACCTTGTCGATGCTGAAACCAATCGTCGATGCGTTCGGGTGTAATTTCGCCATGATGACCGATCAACACTTCGTCAAATAACTGCAACAGTAATTCATTGAGGTTGCGAACCGTCAGCACGGCGCGGAAATACTGCTTCATAAATTGTTCGACGGCGCGTTTGCCGAGTTCATCACTGAAGCCCAATCGTTCGGCGACTTGAATTTGCAAATCGAATAAAAGCCGATCTTCGGCGCGACCCGCGACGCAATGCAAGGCGTAGCGCACGCGCCATAAAAAATGCAGACAGCGCGTTACCGCGCGGTATTCTGAGGGTAATAAAACGCCGCGACGCGTGAAGGCTTGTAAGGAAGATTCCCCGAATCTCCGTTTGGCGCACCAATAGATATTTTGAATATCGCGCAGGCCGCCGGGCGATGATTTTAAATTGGGTTCGAGTTTATACGCAGTGCCTTCGAATTTGCGGTGGCGCGCGTGTTGTTCTTCGCGCTTGCCGCGAAAGAACGCATCGGCTGGCCACATTAACACTGGGCTTAAGCTTTTTTGCAATAACACCAGCATTAACGGATCGCCCGTTAACAGCCGCATGATCGTTAAATCGTCACGCGCGGCGTTGGCGCATTCGCTCAAACTTCTGACGCTATGGCCGACGATTAAGCGCAAATCCCACAATAGCGCAATCAGTTGCTCGATTTTTTCACTCGGCAATTCGCATTTGTGGTGAACGATTAATAAATCAATATCGGAATAGGGGTGCAACTCGCCGCGACCGTAACCGCCTACCGCCATCAGAGCGATTTCGGGGTGATGGTGCAGGCCAAACTGTTGCCACAAATGTTGTAACAGCGTGTCGATAATTTCGGCGCGCGCTTGTACAAGTTGCATTACTGGTGCGCCAGCGTCGAATAATTTTTCGTGCCGGTCGGCATGATCTTTTAAAAAAGCGCGCAGCTCACCGGCGTGGCGCCGACCCCCGAGCGGCTGCGCCACGCGGTCGCCGAAGGC
>CAZYUS010000190.1:4095-4311 GCA_964650615.1 uncultured Pseudomonadaceae bacterium
GTTCGCACGCACTTAGCGTCGTGCGATCCGTTTCATTTAGTAAGCTGGGGCCAATGCGCGTCATGTTTATGTGTTTGGTGGCAAGAATGAAGCTGATCGCATTTGTAGGGGCGCCTTAAGACGCGATGAAGTATGCGTTCGCGCCTGAAGGCGCTCCTACACTGCTTGTATGTTTAGATTTGTTCTTCTTTTCTCAACGTCAAAACTTCATAACCA
>CAZYUS010000191.1:0-4301 GCA_964650615.1 uncultured Pseudomonadaceae bacterium
CACCAAACGATTGATCATGTTTGTGCTGCAGGAGTCCGGCACGAAATTAAACGTTGTTGATAAAGCGCTGTTTAAGAATGATATTCAAAACGTTCCGTTGCTCGATAATTTAGCGCTGCTGACGACGGTTGACTCACAAGGGAAGATATCTTTTGATGACTATTTTTTAGCACTTAATCGGTTACAAGAACGATTCGCCGGTGTGGCGGGAGCGAGTCAACCGGGTAGTGTTGCAAGGCAGTTAGTGGTTCAAACCTTAAACGGTTCGGGATCGGAGATAAACGTATTGCAGCAGTTCTTGTCGCAGCGTCTTGATAATCGCATTCCAGAACGCGAGCGTGATGCCTTAGGTCGCGTCTTAATGGCTCCCGCTGCGATGGCCTATCAAAGTTCGAATGATTTATTAGCCGGAGAGCTAAATCGAGTCTGGTCCAGCGAAGTGTATGCGGGCTGGCAGCAATTACACCAACGTTTTCCGTTTAGCCCTAGCGATAACGAAGCGGCGATCAATGATGTGACGCGTCTTCTGCGACCAAATGATGGTGCCTTATTAAAGTTTCATCAAAGTTGGATTGCCGATCTGGTGACATTGCGTAATGGTCACTGGGTGCCGAGGAGTTTTGGTAATTCGTCAGTACGATTGCATCCCAGTTATTTATCGGCGTTAGAGACGCTCGAACGTCATGGCCGATTAACGTTTGGAACTGGCAGCAACGACAGTTTTCAATTGGAATTTCAACCCGTTCCTGCGCCGGGTATGAGCGAACTACTGCTCGAAATCGACGGGCAAGCAATTCGTTATCGCAACGGTCCGCAAAACTGGAGTGGTTTGCAATGGCCCGGTAGTGGGACAACCGGCGCTTCACTGCGCGCGACAACTTTTGCCGGCGCGCCCGTTGCCATCGCATCATTTAATGGTCGTATGGGACTAATCCGGTTATTGCTACAAGCGCAATCACAATCACAAGCGGACGGCACAGTGATCCTGTCGTGGGCGGTACCGGGAAATGCCAACAGCAAAGTGCAAATGAAAATGCGCGCCATCAGCGGTGGTAATCCACTGGGATATGCCTATTTAAGGCAAATCGAATTACCCAATAAAGTGGTGCTGTGACATGAGTATGTTGTCGTTTTTTCGTCACCCTCGTCGTGAAGAGTCCGCATTGGGAGTGTGTTTTGGTAAGGCACCCGATAGCGCCGATTTTGTGCGACCCGGAATCCATTCGCCTTTGCTTGAGTCATTTGAAGAATGGTTACAATCCGCACAATCGGCGATGCAGCATTACCCACAATGGGAATCCTTTTATGACCAGTGTGGTGTCATCGAATTTGGTTATCAACACAGAAATGAAGCGTTTGTGGGCGCGATGATCCCCAGCCATGATCGCGCCGGTAGGCGTTCGCCGCTCGTCGCTGGTCGAATTGAATCCGTTGGTTTTCGTCGTTATCAATCGGTGCCGGTTTCCGAACGTGTTTTTTTTCCGCTTGCCGCCGAGGGCTTGCATACCGCATTGCGCAGTGGACTAGTCCAAGCATTGCGAGGCAACGATGTTCAAATTGCGGCGCGAGAATTGCGCGAAGTGGCCAGCCGTTATGTGGTCGATTGCGGATTGGGCGTGCAATTACAAGAACAATTTATCGCACAAACCCCGTTAAGTGATTTATTTGCATTGATTGAACAACACTATCCAGCGGTGGGTGTTGAACGCTATTTGACGAATTTAATTTTTTTGGCCCATTACAGTCAGCAGTTCAAGCCGCTGTCATTACATCAGATTATTCGTTTGCCACTGCCCGAAAATGAAGGTATGAAAAATTCATTTTTATGTTTCTGGTTGCACCTATTAGCCAACCTTGACCACGAGCATGGCAGTGGCAGTTATTTGTTGCGCCGAGATAATGAGTGCAACGGTGTCGTGGCGGCGCTAGGGCCGATGCCAGATCTCGGTTTGTGGGCGCTGCTTTCGCATCATCAAGACGAGCGATATATGTTGGATTGCACTGGTGAGCAAGAGCATTGGCGATCGCACCAAGCCTTTGCTGGTGTTGCATTTGCATTGTCACGGGTGTGCGCCAATCCGTTGTTGCCGTTAAACGTATTGCTCAGTTTCTGCCGTGAAATCGGCAGTGCGCTGCGTCAGAGTCGCTGGCCGATGTTGTAGGGCTGGTAAAAGGTGTGGCCGCGCCGCGCGCGGTTGCGATTAACAACGACGAATCGGTCGTTGCCATTCATTCGGGAGTAAAAAAATGTCAAAGGAAAGTGTTCAGAAAAAACTCGGTCGCGTCCGTCCACCTCGTGTTCAAATCACTTACGATGTGGAAGTCGGTGAAGCAATGGAATCAAAGGAATTACCTTTTGTTTTGGGCGTCGTGGGCGATTTTAGCGGACAACCGGAAAAACCATTAGCACGATTGAAGGACCGCAAATTCATCAATATTGATGGCGAAAATTTTGACGATGTGTTGTGCGCGATGACACCGCGTGTCGCGACGCGTGTAGAAAATACCCTCAAAGGTGATGGTAGCGAAATGGTAGTCAATTTAACTTTTGATAAATTGTCCGATTTCGAACCGCAAAACGTTGTGCAACAAGTCGATCCGCTCAGAAAACTGCTGGAAGCACGAAATCGCCTTGCCGATCTGCGTAACAAAATGATGGGCAATGAAAAATTGGAAGAAATTCTGGATGAAATTGTGCGTGATACTGAAGCGTTGACTTCCATGTCTAATTCACATCAATCTACAAAGGACCTGTAATCATGGCGAATACTTCTGCCCAAGCTGTTGCCGCACCTGACGCGGTGATCGAACGAGCGAGTGAAATGAGCTTGCTCGATAAAATTATCAATGACGCCAAAATGGCAGCCGACCATGTCGAGCAAGCGCGAGCGCGTGACCTCATTCAAGAGTTGGTTGAACAGGTGTTGGCGGGTGCAGTTGTCGTCTCCAAAGATTTGGCCGCATCCATTGATGCTCGCGTCGCTCAGCTCGACAAACTTATTTCCGATCAGCTGAATGCGATTATGCATACGCCAGATTTTCAGCAATTAGAAGGTTCGTGGCGAGGTCTTCACCATTTAGTGACAAGCACCGAACATGGTCCCTTACTTAAAATCAATGTGCTCAACGCCAATAAAAAGGAGTTGGTGAAGGATTTTCGCAATTCACCTGATTTTGACCAAAGCACCTTGTTCAAAAAAATCTACGAAGAAGAGTACGGTACTTTTGGTGGCGCGCCGTATGCAGCCTTGCTTGGTGATTTTTCATTTACGCGCAACGCAGAAGATTTTTATTTGTTGGAACAGATTTCGCACGTTGCCGCTGCGGCTCATGCGCCATTTATCGCCGCCGCCGATTGCCAGCTGTTTGGTTTAGACAGCTACACCGACATCAGTAAGCCGCGTGATTTAGGCAAAACATTTGAGACTTTGGAATACGCAAAATGGCGCGGTTTCCGTGATTCTGACGATTCACGTTATGTTGGGTTGACGTTGCCGCGCGTGTTAGCGCGTTTACCCTACGGTGCTGACATGTTGCCGGTTGAAGAATTTAATTTCACCGAAGATGTGGCTGGTGCTAGCCATGATAAATATTTGTGGACCAGTGCCGCTTATGCGCTTGGCGTGCGCTTAACTCATGCGTTTTCCAACTACGGTTGGTGTGCGGCGATCCGTGGTCTGGAAGGTGGTGGCTTGGTGGATGGTTTACCGACGCATACCTTTCGTACCGATGACGGGGAAATCGCGCTGAAATGCCCGACCGAAGTGGCAATCACCGACCGTAATGAAAAGCAGTTAGCAGAATTAGGTTTTATACCGCTCGTGCATTGCAAGAACACCGATTACGCTGCGTTTTTTAGCACACAGTCGACGCAACGCGCCAAGATCTATAGCAACGATGCAGCGAATGCAAACGCACGTTTATCAACACAGCTGCAATACATTATGTCGGTGTCACGCGTAGCGCATTATTTAAAAGCGATCATGCGTGACAAAGTGGGTAGTTTTGCATCGAAGGGCAGTGTCGAAACTTTCCTGAATAACTGGCTATCGCAATATGTTTTACTGGACGATTCGGCAAGCCAAGAAGCGAAAGCAAAATTTCCCTTACGCGAAGCGCGTGTAGATGTGATCGAAGTTCCCGGCAAACCCGGTGTCTTCAAAGCTGCTGCATTTTTGCGCCCGCACTATCAACTCGATGAATTAACGATTTCCTTGCGTTTGGTGGCCGAGTTGCCCCAAGCCGCACGTTAATCGTGAACGGTTTTGAACATCACCAATGGCGATGTTCAAAAAACGGCG
>CAZYUS010000192.1:0-4288 GCA_964650615.1 uncultured Pseudomonadaceae bacterium
GGCATTAGTCTACCGAGGGTTCGAATCCCTCCCTCTCCGCCATCATTCTTCTGATCTTCATTCGTTCCCCTGAACCCCCATTAACGATTTCGCTGTGTGTGTTTTCGTCACCATGGGTTCTGTCCAAAAGCTCCGATCATCTACACTTGCAGAACTGTGTAAAATGACCGCCCCATGCGAAATCCCTTAAAAGAGCACCGAACAAGATGAGCTGGTTTGAACGATTAATGCCGCGTACCAAAGAGCCGGTGTCCGACAAAAAACGATCGGTTCCAGAAGGTCTTTGGATTAAATGCGAACAATGCAGTGCGGTTTTGTATCGCGCCGAATTGGAACGAAATCTAGAAGTTTGCCCAAAATGCGGCAACCATATGCGCATCAGTGCAAGGGCGCGTTTGGATGGATTATTGGATCCGGAAAATCGCGACGAGATCGCTGCGCATTTAGAGCCAGTCGATGCGTTGAAATTTAAAGATTCGAAAAAATATAAAGATCGCATCGTATCCGCGCAGGCACAAAGCGGTGAAAAAGACGCTCTGGTTACCGTGCGTGGCAGTATTCTGAATGTTCCTGTCGTGGTCGCCGCTTTTGAATTCAGTTTTATGGGCGGTTCGATGGGATCGGTGGTCGGTGAAAAATTTGTTCGTGCCGTCAATCGCTCCATTGAAGATCGCTGCGCCTTGATTTGTTTTAGCGCTTCCGGTGGTGCGCGTATGCAAGAAGCTTTATTAAGCTTGATGCAAATGGCGAAAACCTCAGCCGCACTCGCGCGCTTGAGTCGTGAAGGATTACCGTTTATTTCGGTAATGACGGATCCGACGATGGGTGGTGTGTCCGCCTCGTTAGCCATGTTAGGCGACATTAACGCCGCCGAACCCGGTGCATTAATCGGGTTCGCCGGTCCGCGCGTCATTGAACAAACCGTGCGCGAAACCTTGCCACCAGGATTTCAGCGCAGCGAATTTTTGTTGGAAAAAGGTGCCATTGATTTAATTATTGATCGGCGCGAAATGCAGGCGCGGTTGGCGTCGATATGCGCCAAGCTGCTACAACATGCACGCCCTGCAGCGTAAATAAAAAAGAGCGGAAAATTCCGCTCTTTTGTTTTGGTTCACGATATGACCACAAGCGCACTTCAATTTTGGCTGCAACAATTAGAATCACGCCATCCTGTGGCTATTGATTTAGGTCTAGAACGCGTTGCGCTGGTTGCCGAAAGGCTGCAGTGTCGGCAGTTTTCTCATCCGGTGATTACGGTTGCTGGAACCAATGGCAAGGGTTCAACGGTAGCGACCTTGCAATCACTGGCACTGACGCATGGCCTAACTGTAGCCACTTATACATCACCGCATTTGCTGACGTTTAATGAACGAATTGCCCTCAATGGTGTTGCGGTTTCCGATGATGAATTAGTTCGGGCATTCGAACGCGTCGAACAAGCGCGCGAATCCATTTCTCTGACCTATTTTGAATTCACCACACTCGCAGCCCTGGTTATTTTTAAGTCCGTTTCCCCCGATCTCATCGTGTTAGAAGTGGGTATGGGTGGACGTCTTGATGCCGTTAATATTGTCGATGCCGATATCGCCGTGATCACAACCATAGCGAAAGATCACGAAGCATATTTAGGTAATACCGTAGAAGCGATTGCCACCGAAAAAGCCGGCATTTGCCGTTCACATCGACCTGTTGTGATTTCAGATCGGGATCAGATATCGCTTATCGAAAACGCCGTCCAACCTTATGGCGCTCATGTATTTGCCGCAGGTCGCGAATTTCACTGGCACACAACGCCCTCCGGTTTGTTCTGGTCGTTTGCACAACGGCGAATAGAGGAAGCACCTTTTCAACTCGGTCCTGATTTAATCGCCGGCGCGCTGACCGCGTTTCATTTGCAATTTGCCTCACGATGGTCTGACGAAAAAGTCAAACGCGCGATTACACAGGCGAATATCGTGGGTCGTTTTCAACGGATCGGGAATAATCCTGAAACCATTGTCGATATTGGTCATAATCCACAAGCGGCTTCGCGTTTAGCGATGCGCATCAAGGCCAGCAATAAATCGAAAATTCGTTTGGTCGTAGGTATGTTAGCCGACAAAGATCAGCGCGGTAGTTTAGCGGCATTCAACGCGATGCCCGCCGATTGGTATCTTGCCGATCTGCAGGGAGCGCGTGCGTCGAAGGCCACTGATCTGTACGTGAATCTGGCAGCGGAACAACAAACAAATGCGAAATGTTTTGCGTCACCGCGCGACGCTTGGCGCAGCGCCGTGGCTGAAAGCCACCGCGACGATTTGATTGTGGTATGGGGTTCATTTCTTACGGTCGCCGACGTGATGTTGGCCGCTAGCGGCAAATAAACAGTGGACGAAAATGGAAGTATATAAAGAACGAATCATTGGCGCGTTAGTGTTATTGGCATTGGCCGTCATTATTTTGCCGTGGTTGTTGGATGACGAAAAACAACGCAATGAATTTCGCTCGCGCATTCCGCCGCAACCGGAAGCGCCGACGCAACAAGTGGTTGAATTAAGCGGGACAAGACCGCTAGAAGAAATGAGCGATCGCGATACGGCGATCGCGATTGCCGCTACCGCAAGCTCCCCATCCTCAACAGGGACGCCACAAACTCCCGACCACGTCACCGAATCGTTACCCGCCACATTGAATGAACGCGGATTTGTCATTCAGTTGGGCAGTTTTTCAAATCTCGATAATGCACAAAAATTGGTCGCGCGCTTGCAAGCCGCTGGATACAAAGCGTACTTAAGGCGCGAGAAGCGCGATGGCGTCGAGATCGCGCGCGTATTGGAAGGGCCCCATCTGGAAAAAGCGCAAGCGGAAGCGGCACTTCCGAAGCTTCGCACACTGGCCGGAAATAACGGTATCGTCGTGGCGTTTGACCCGTTAAAACACTGAAAATTTGGCGCGTTTTGCGCTAGAATTTGCGCCCCGTTTGCGGCCTTAGATCCCGATATGCTTTGGATAGACTGGACTTTCGTTGCCATTGTCGTGTTATCCATGGGTTTGAGTTTATGGCGCGGTTTCACGCACGAAGCCATCGCGCTGGCCGGCTGGATCGCCGCATTCTTTTTGGCCCGTATGTTTCACCCTTTGTTGGCCGATCATTTATCCCACGACATTCAACCTTACGACGCCCGTCGCGCCATTGCGTGGGTAGCGATTTTTCTGATTGTGCTGTTCGCTGCGCATCTTGCGGCGTGGTTGGCGCAGAAACTCATTGCCAAGACGCCGTTGGCACTGCCGGACCGCATCATCGGAATGGGATTCGGTTTTTTGCGTGGTCTCGCCGTTTGCGCGGCATTTATTGTGGTGGCAAAAGCGTTCACCACAATGCCGGACACCAGTTGGTGGCAACAGGCCAAATTGATCTCGCCACTGCAAACAGTTGGTGATTGGTTTTTAGATGTGTGGCAGCAACACGCCACATCCGTAATGAAGTGATCGGAGCAAGCTATGTGCGGCATTGTCGGAATTGTTGGTCGTTATCCCGTAAATCAAAGCATCTATGATGCGCTCACGGTGTTACAGCATCGTGGTCAGGACGCCGCCGGTATTTTGACCGAACAAGACGGTCGTATGTTTTTACGCAAAGCCAACGGCTTAGTGCGCGATGTTTTTCGTCAAGAACACATGGAACGATTAGCCGGAACCATCGGTATCGGCCATGTCCGTTACCCGACAGCGGGTTGCTCCAGTGCCGCTGAATCGCAACCGATGTATGTGAATTCACCTTACGGCATCGCGTTGGGTCACAATGGAAATTTAACCAATGCGGATCAATTAAAAGCCGATCTCTTTCGCACCGATCGTCGCCACATCAACACCCGCTCTGATTCTGAAGTGTTGTTAAATGTATTTGCGCATGAATTAGCCGCCGCACACAAACTAGCATTAAGCTCTGGCGATATTTTTTCGGCTATTTCGCAAGTACACAAACGTTGCAAAGGTGCGTATGCCGTAGTCGCGATGATCTCGGGCCACGGTTTGGTGGCATTTCGCGATCCATTTGGCATTCGCCCGCTGGTGCTGGGTAGTCGCTTAACCGATCGCGGTGTGGAGTACATGATCGCCTCGGAATCGGTGGCGTTATCGGTGCTGGGCTATGACCGAATTCGTGATATTCAACCCGGCGAAGCCGTGTATATCGAAAGCGAAGGAAAATTGCACACGCAGCAATGCGCCGAAGCACCAGCGTATCGTCCTTGTATTTTCGAACACGTTTATTTAGCACGCCCCGATTCGATGATTGATGATGTTTCAG
>CAZYUS010000193.1:0-4277 GCA_964650615.1 uncultured Pseudomonadaceae bacterium
GTACCGTTGGCGCCGGTGTTGTAGCCAAAATCATCGAGTAATACCGATTGCATTCGGGGTGTTCGGTGACTATCACCGCGCAACCCGTGGCGCAAACGGAAAAAGTAGTACGGCGGTAGAGGTGGCTCTACCGCTGCCTTCGAAAGAAGGCGATGGCAGCTTTGATCGGCGTGCCATCGACAAGTGCCAAGCCGATCATGATTTTTAGTTCAGTAGCACAATTGGCAGAGCGTCTGTCTCCAAAACAGAAGGTTGGGGGTTCGAGTCCATCCTGGCCTGCCATATTCCGGTCGCTTCGTTCTGTACGATGGTGATAACGAGTAAAACATGACAACTGAAGTTCAAACCAACAATGGCAAACTGGACGCGATCAAATGGGTCGTCGTCGCTGCGCTGGTGTTGTTGGCGATCTGGGGTAACCAGCATTACGCTAACTTGTCGGGCTGGGCGCGCGCCGGTGGCGTGATCGCGGCTTTTTTGGTCGCCGGTTTTATCGCTTTTACCACCGAAAAAGGTCGTTCGGCTTTCGATTTCGCCAAAGAATCGCACGTTGAGGTGCGTAAAGTGGTTTGGCCCACCCGTCAGGAAACGGTACAAACCACATTAATTGTCGCGGTATTCGTCGTCATCATGGCCGTGATCTTGTGGCTTATCGATTTGTTTATCGTTTGGGCGCTGGGATTTATCGTCGGCTAGTCTGATAACGATAACAGGAGAACGGTCGATGGCAATGCGTTGGTATGTGGTTCAAGCCTATTCCGGCTATGAGAATCGTGTTAAGAAAACATTGGAAGAACGCATCAAGCTGCATGCGCTGGAGCATTTATTCGGTCAGGTGTTGGTGCCGACCGAGGAAGTGATTGAGTTGCGCGCCGGCTCCAAACGCAAAAGCGAACGTAAATTTTTTCCCGGTTATGTGCTGGTCCAGATGGATCTCAATGAAGAGAGCTGGCATTTGGTCAAGGACACGCCGCGCGTGATGGGTTTTATCGGCGGAACCGCCGAAAAACCGGCACCGATCTCGGATAAAGAAGCCGACACGATTTTGCATCGCGTCGAAGAAGGTACCGACAAGCCGAAGCCGAAGGTTCTGTTCGAGCCTGGCGAAATGGTTCGTGTTACCGATGGTCCATTTGCGGACTTTAACGGCGTGGTTGAACAGGTCGATTACGAGAAGAATCGCCTGAAAGTTTCTGTCTTGATCTTTGGTCGTTCCACACCGGTGGAATTGGACTTCGGTCAAGTCGAAAAAGGTTAATACCAAACCGGTATTCACCTGTGTGAATGTAGGGCGGCTTTCAAGCCGCCTTCGGCGTCTCAGCCAAAAAAGCAGAGAGCCTTCACCAAAGAGGGGAGCCCATTCAAAACCTGAATCGGCGCGTTCGAACCCAAACGAGGACCACCGCTATGGCAAAGAAAGTCCAAGCATACGTCAAACTGCAAGTGAAGGCCGGTATGGCCAACCCCAGCCCCCCGATCGGCCCAGCGCTCGGTCAACAGGGCGTCAACATCATGGAATTTTGTAAGCAGTTCAACGCTGCTACCGACAAGGTCGAAAAAGGCCTGCCGATTCCAGTCGTGATCACGGTTTACAGCGACCGTTCCTTTACCTTCGTAATGAAGACTCCGCCGGCATCGGTTCTGATCCGCAAAGAACTGGGCTTGGAAAAAGGTTCTTCGGTGCCGAACAAGACCAAAGTCGGCAAAATCAATCGTGCGCAATTAGAAAAAATCGCCAAAATGAAGCAGCCGGATTTGACCGCTGCGGATTTGGACGCGGCGGTTCGCACGGTCGCCGGTACTGCCCGCTCGATGGGCGTCGACGTGGTTGAGGGTTAATGCAATGGCTACTGTGACCAAACGTATGAAAGCCGCTAAGGCCGCTGTCGATCGCAGCAAAGCGTATGCGGTTGATGACGCGCTGAACACCTTGAAAGGTGTCAGCAAAGTGAAATTCGTCGAGAGCGTTGACGTTGCCGTCAACCTCGGCGTTGACCCGAAAAAATCGGATCAAGTCGTTCGTGGTGCGGTGGTGTTGCCCAACGGTACCGGTAAATCGGTACGTGTGGCGGTGTTCACCGCTGGTAACAATGCTGAACTGGCTAAAAACGCCGGTGCCGACATTATCGGTATGGACGATTTGGCCGCTGAAATCAAAGGTGGTCGTAGCGATTTCGACATCGTGATCGCGACGCCGGATGCGATGCGCGTTGTCGGTACCTTGGGTCAGATCCTCGGTCCCCGTGGTTTGATGCCGAACCCGAAAGTTGGCACCGTGACTGCTGATGTTGCCACCGCCGTGAAAAACGCCAAAGCCGGTCAAGTGCAATACCGTACTGATAAGGCCGGTATTATTCATTCGACCATCGGCAAAGCGAATTTCGACACCGCAAAATTGCGTGAAAACCTTGAAGCCTTGTTGACCGCTTTGCGAAAAGCCAAGCCCAGCACGGCCAAAGGCGTCTATATGAAGAAAATTTCGTTGTCGACCACGATGGGTCCGGGTTTGGTCGTTGACCAATCCAGCCTGACGATCGGCGAGTAATTTTAGCAATTCGCTTTGTGGGAGCGGTTTTAACCGCGAATTTGCGACTAATGTCGCTCCTACACAGCAAAACATCTTTGGGTTGCCGCGTTAAGAACTTAACGCGGCAAACGTCAAAGACCGCAGGGGTCGGCTTTTTCGCCGTTTTTTTGGAAAAGCGGACTCAAAATAAAACCCTGCGCAGACGGTGGCACCCACTTAAGTTTCTTAAGGTGGTTTCACCGTGGGGAGTAAATGACTGCTCGTCAGTTACTTACTCGATCATGGCGTTTGTTGTGTCGCTTGCGAGACAACGAACATGTGGAGGTGAATCAAGTGGCAATGGGTCTTGATGGCAAGAAGGCTGTTGTTGAAGAAGTCAGCGCGATCGCCGCGAAGGCAACTTCAGCAGTTTTAGCCGAGTACCGTGGCCTCACGGTCGCCGAACTGACCTCTCTGCGCGTGAAAGCTCGTGCTCAAGGTGTGTACATCAAAGTTGTGCGCAATACCTTGGCTCGTCGCGCCGTAGAAGGCACCGATTTCGCCTGTCTGCAACCCGCGTTAGTGGGTCCTGTTGTTTGCGCCTTTTCGTTGAACGAACCTTCCAGCGCCGCGCGCGTGTTGAAGGACGTAGCGAAAGGTAGCGACAAATTCAAAGTCACCGCACTGGCTTTTGAAGGCAAGCTCTTGGATGGTAAGCAGCTTGACTTCGTCGCCAGCTTGCCGACCAAGCAGGAATCCTACGCGTTGCTGGCTCGTACATTGTTGGAGATCCCGACCAAGTTGGCTCGTGCGATCCAGGCAGTGGCCGACAAGCAACAGCAGGCAGCGTAACCGTACTAATCCTTTTCAAGAAACCTTTTAGGAGTAAGAGCAATGGCTCTGTCCAAAGACGATATCGTTAATGCCGTAGCCGCGATGAGCGTGACCGAAGTGGTCGAGCTGGTTAAAGCGATCGAAGAAAAATTTGGCGTTTCGGCTGCTGCCGCTGTTGTGGCCGCTGGCCCAGCTGCTGCTGCCGCTGTTGAAGAGCAAACTGAGTTCACCGTTAAGTTGACCTCGTTTGGCGACAACAAAGTCAACGTCATCAAAGTGATCCGCGAAATCACTGGTCTGGGCTTGAAAGAAGCCAAAGACTTGGTCGAAGGCGTACCGAGCACGGTCAAAGAAGGCGTGTCGAAAGCCGACGGCGAAGCGATCAAGAAGAAATTGGAAGACGCTGGCGCGAAGGTCGAAATCAAGTAAGATTTCATCCTTTGCGACGGGGGCTTTTCCTTCAGTCGCAGTCAAAGGGCTGGTGGTTTTTACCACCGGCCTTTTGCCGTTTTCAGAATTACTCGTAGAAAAAACTGGTTCAAATACGTTTGATACGGCTCTTTGAAAAGGCGGACGCCTTTAGTTGAACGGGTTGACACGGTCGTAAGGTGAGTAAACAACAACCGCGCGACAGGTGATCAACTGATGTGCTTTCGGGCGCATCAACGTTGCTGAAGATCTAACTTTTAAGAGACGTTTGCAATAGGGCTAGCCCTGCAACATGACCAGTCGCAGTCGGGACCACCGTATCAAGTCCCGATTGTTTCATATACCTTAAGTTTTAAGGATCGCGAAGATGGCGTACTCTTACACCGAGAAAAAACGCATACGCAAGAATTTTGGCAAACTCGCCAAAATTCTTGATGTGCCGGAATTGTTGGCCATTCAATTAGACTCGTATAAACAATTTTTGGAAGGCGATTCGGAATCCGATAGC
>CAZYUS010000194.1:0-4158 GCA_964650615.1 uncultured Pseudomonadaceae bacterium
TTTTTTTCGCTTTCGGAGCGGCCACTTTTTCGGCTTTGGTTGCAGTGGCTTTGGGCGCCGCAACTTTTTTCGCTTTCACGACTTTGGTTTTGGTGGCGGGGGCTTTTTTCGCTTTGGCGGCGGTCGCTTTAGGGGTTTTGGTGGCGACGGCTTTGGTGGCCTTTGCTTTGACCACTTTGGTTTTGGCGGTTTTGGTTTTTACGACTTTTGCTTTCACGACTTTCGCTGCGGCTTTTTTAGCAGGTTTTGCTGCTTTCGTCGGTTTCGCTGCTTTTACTGTCTTGGCCACTTTTTTGGTGGTGGCTTTTTTCGCGGCGGGTTTGGCCGCTTTCACGGTTTTTGCTGCTTTGGCCGGTTTGGCTTTGGTGGCGGCTTTTTTAGCCGGTTTTGCGGTCTTTACGGTTTTGGTTTTAGCCGTGGTTTTTTTCGCAGGTTTTTCCGCTTTTTCTGCTTTGGCGGCAGCGGCTTTTTTAGGCGCTGCTTTTTTGGTGGCTTTTTTGACGACTTTTTTTGCCTTTGCTACCGACGCTTTTGCCGGTACCGGTTTTTTGGGCTTGGCCATGAGGTTGTTCCTTATTATGAGGGTGTTTGTCAACGGCGCAAAAAATGTGCGAAAACGCCGCACTTGTCAATTATTTTGCAACGTTGAAAAGAAGATAATATGACGATGATGCAACCACGAGAGAATTGTATTGCCATGTCAGGCGTTCCCACAATCGAATTGCTGGGTACAAGCGGGTGTCATTTGTGTGATGAGGCTCGCTTGATCGTGATCGAACTCATCGCGGAAAACGTTGTGCAAGCCATTTATATTGATATCGCCGATCACGATGACAGTGATGCGTTGATCGCGCGCTACGGATGGCGTTTGCCGGTATTGCGTGATCACGATCGTGAACTGGATTGGCCCTTTACGCGTGACGCGGTGTTGCAGTGGCTGCTGCACCATCCGGTGCCGCAGCCAAGGTTGTGATCACGCGATCGTACACGCGGTTTCAAACGTGAGGCGCGGGTTGCGTGAGTGCAGTGCGGAGTGTTCACCATAACCGATATTGCAAATAAAGTTGGCGATCCACGGTTTATCGTTAAAAAAAGCGGCTTTGATTTTTTCGGCGTTAAAACCTGACATCGGGCCGCAATCTAAACCGAGTGCACGTGCGGCTAACATCAAATATGCGCCTTGCAAACTGCTGTTACGAAACGCGGTGTCTTGAATGGCTTTTTCTTTGCCGACGAACCAGCTGCGCGCATCGGTATGCGGGAACAATGTTGGCAGTTGTTCGTAAAATTCCAGATCGTAAGCGACGATGACGCATACCGGTGCTTGCATGGTTTTATCGACGTTGCCGGGTGCCAAACAGGGTTTCAGCTTTTCTTTAGCGGCAGCCGATTTCACAAAAATAAAACGCGCTGGGCAGCAATTTGCGCTGGTGGCCCCCCATTTGGCCAAGTCATGCAAACGATGCAGCAGCGCATCATCGACGGTTTTATCGAGCCAAACGCTGTGGGTGCGGGCGGCGCTGAAGAGTTGCGCTAAAGCGTTTTCGGGTAGTGCAGTGGACATTACCGATCCTCAATGCATAACGGGTTGTAAGGCGTTGATCAGGCGCACGGCGCTGACGGTGGCTTCCAATCCGCGATCGGTGAGATAACCGCCATCGGATTGCGTGATCATGCCTTTGTGATAAAGCCTGTCGGCGGCGGCGAGCAGTTCACTGCTCGCAGTGGTGTGCAGTTTTAAACCGGTTTGCAAACTGTGTAAGGGAAATTGCAGCAGCAAACGAATTTCAGCGATTAATTCTGGTGACAAACTAACTTCTGCCATAAAGGTGTCTCCATTAAACGACGATTCAGTGTGGCAGCGCACCAGTTGTTGTGCAACCGTTTAGGCGCGCTTTTATACGTCAAATTAGGATGATTAGACGTGACGCTCACCCAGATAACGTTCGAGGATCTGGCGTAACGATTCCATGGTGAATGGTTTGGCTAAAAAATCATTCATTCCGACGCTGCGACAGCGTTGCTCGAATTCGCGCGTAGCGTGTGCGGTGAGCGCCACAATCGTACACGGCGTTAATTGTTGACGTTGCTCCCAATCGCGCACGGCGCGCGCAGTTTCAATGCCGTCCATTTCCGGCATTTCGATATCCGTGACGATGAGTCGATAAGGTTGCTCGGCTTCGTAAAGCAGCGTCATGGCTTCGCGACCGTTGCCGGCCAGATCGGCTTTTAAACCGAATCGCTGCAACATACCCTGCACAACTAATTGATTGGTTTGATTATCTTCGATGATCAAAATACGCGGTGCGACGACGTTGTTTGCGCGCGCTTCGACAACGGTCTCTGGCGCTGGGATCTGCGCCGCAAATTCGGCGTAGATCCACGGCAGTGGAATGGTGCGTAGATGGGCGGGGATCGGTTGGCTTGGGTACTCACGGATCACCAGTAAACGTTGCCGCCATGCCGGATCGTCGTCGTTGCTTAGTAGATGCAAATGTTCGGGCCACACCACCAGCCAACGATAGGCGGGTAAACGCGACGGCTCTTTTGGCCATTGATCGAGCAATTGCAATTGATAGCGTGATGGGCGCTGTTGGTCGACCAAAAGGCGTGAACGACGTAACGCATCGCTTAAAATTAACACGGTTTCGTTGGCGGGCTGGTCTTGCGAAGTGGGTAGGGCAGGGCCTAATCGCAATGTTAATTCGCACCAGAAACGGCTGCCGCGTCCTTTCTCGCTGTCGACACCGACTTGGCCTTGCATCATTTCGGTTAACTGTTTGGTAATAGCGAGGCCAAGACCACTGCCACCGGCCCGCGCGCTTTCTTCGCTTTGTTCAAACGGCGTAAACAAGCGTGATTGTTCGTGAAGGGGAATACCGCCACCGCTGTCGCTGACTTCAATACGCAGAATGGCTTGTTCGTGATCGACTGGCGTGAAGTGGAGTTTGACGCGCACAAATCCGTGCTCGGTAAATTTCAGCGCGTTGCCGACTAAGTTGGTCAAGATCTGGCCAATGCGCACCGGATCGCCAATCCATGCATCGGGAACCGATGGCGGTACTTGCACAGAAAATTCGAGCTGACGTTGTTGCGCCTGCAACGCAAAAGGCGACAAAGTAGCACGCAGCAAATCAAACAAGCGAAACGGTTCCGGATTTAAACTTAATTTGCCAGCTTCGATTTTGGCGTAATCCAGAATATCGCTGACCAAGCGTGCCAGCGTTTGTGCCGATTGTGACAAGGTGAGGAATAATTGTTGTTGTTCACCGGCGGTGACGCCTTGGCGCAGTAATTCGGCCAGCCCCAGAATGCCATGCGCGGGTGTGCGCAATTCGTGGCTCATGCGCGCGAGAAATTCGCCTTTGGCTTGTGAGCGGGCGAGCGCGAGTTGCGTTTCGCGCGCGGCCTCTTCGCTGCGTTGTCGCCACTCGTTATAAAATTCAGCAACCGCGAGCGACAGTAAAATCATTTGCAAGGCGGTGCCGATCTTGTACGAACTTAACGCATACGCATCCGCATTGAACCATCCCAGCGTGGTGATACTGCTAAACAGCACCGAACCCAAAAATGCCGCCCACGACAAACAAAAATAACGCGCCACGCGCGAACCTTGTTGCCAACGGTAAAGGCCCAGCACGCTAATTAAAATGGTAACGCCAAGCGCGCTAAAAACAGTGACTTGATGCGGTACGATATCAACGTGAGTTAAATCCCAGAACAACAATGGCCACTGCAACCAAAACACCAGTTGCAACGCTTTCAACCAGCGCGGGTCGGTGGATTTTTTTACCGACAAAAACAAATGAGCAAAGCGTAAGGCGGCGAGGTTGGCGATGACCACCATCACATAAGGTGCGCGCGATTGCCATTGCGGCCAATCCGGCCACAACCAATACAAGGTGCCGTCCAAACCTGAATTAATAAAAATCGAGGCGGCGCATAACACGACATACCACGCTTGGGTCGCGTCGCGCGTGCTGAGAAATTGCAGCACGTTGTACAGTAACAAGCCAACCATAATGCCGTAAAACAAACTCCAGTACGTCACCAGATGGCGGGCGGTTTGTTCGAATGAATTGGCGTCTTGCAAGCGCAACGGCAGTACCATCGAACTGGTGCTATAAACGTGCAAATACGCCGTTAGGGTGTCGTCGC
>CAZYUS010000195.1:0-4146 GCA_964650615.1 uncultured Pseudomonadaceae bacterium
GTAGCGGACTGCAAATCCGCGTACCCCAGTTCGATTCTGGGCTCCGCCTCCAAATCACCAAAAGCCAGCTAAATGTTGGCTTTTTTATTACTCGCGATTTTCTTATTGATGACGTTCTCGGAGTGGCCTGTTTGGTACTACGCAGTGCTTGTGTCTGTTGCGGGGGATGCGGGGCATTGCGCTTATCTCGGCAACAAACGAGTGCAGGTAAACGTCGTCATGAATCGCGTGTAACCGCTGTGAATTCCGATTATTTTTCCAGCGTTTTGCGAATTTTTCGGGATATTTTTGACAAGCCCAAGCCGTTGATTTATAAAGAGCGCCCTTTCAATGGCAACGTTGAAATTCGGCATAAAAGCGTAACGCAATGCTCGCGATTTCAAAGCTAATCCGCACCGCAAGGTGTTGTCGTTGAAGCCCCCATAGCCCGGGTGGCGAAATAGGTAGACGCAACGGACTTAAAATCCGTCGGGAGCGCAATCTCCCATACCGGTTCGATTCCGGTTCCGGGCACCATCATTCAAGCCTCAGCTGCGCGTTTCAAAAAAACAGTGTTGGTATTTTTATCGTTTTTTTGACGACTCGTTTCGTATCAGTTATTCGGCGCGGCGCGTTTATTTATCGTAGACTTTGTGCTTTTTTTTCCGATTCGTTAGCGACGTAATCGCGTGCGATATAAAGCCGTTCGTGGCGAACCGACGCCTAATTTTGTAGACCACCCCAGTTGCACGTCAGAGGGATGATTTTCGGTGGACGTTAATCGGGACGGTGGTAGCAATTCGCCTTGTTGGTGTAATTCTAAATCGCAGGCGATATCGGGCGCGAGGCAATCGCGCACCAAGGTTTCGATGATGCAGTGCGCAGAACCTCCCGGTAGCAGTTGTTTCATTTTATCTACTGAAACGTTTTTTATTTGAAGTACAACGCGGGCTTGTGGATCCCAAAATCGCGCGCCCAATGCGATCGAACCGTCAAGTGGTAAGCCGTCACGCGCGAGGCTTCCTTGACCGATTTCTGGAATAGTAAGCCACTCTCCTTGTAACGGTTTCAATTTAACGTCGACGTGTAGTAAGGCGGCGATCATTTGTTCCAAACTGCTTGCGGGTAAAGGTCTTTGCCGCAGCGTGCCGGCGAAAAACCACAAATCATGTTGTGTGACATTTGTGTCATTTGAATGATGAGTGGCGGACAGCGAGTCAAGCATGGTGAAAAACGCCTTGTCGCGACGTAATACCATATCCGGAATCGAATATTTGGTTTGTGCGGCAAAAAATAGCGACAACAGTCGGTGATGAAACAAATCAAAAAATTTGGTGGCAATATGATCGCGTTGCGCTTGCCATGAGAGCAGCAGCTCCGAATAGGGTAGCGGCAATACTCCGGAGGGGCCGGTTAAACCCAAAAAATTCACTTGAATATGTGCCTGTTGCGTCGTTTCACCTGTCCAGTGCAATGATTGAACGGGTGACGCAGGGAATCCTAAGGTTTTTGTTGCAGAAAAACGTAGTTGTTTTTGCAATAAGGTCTGTAAGCGGTGACTGGCGGCGGGCTGGTTTCCGCCATTTAATTGGTCGCGCAATAAAAATCGGACGAGTTGTGTAAAGTCGAAACGTGGCGCGTGTTCGGCGAGTGATTCCTTTACCATGATTGATCGCCGCATTGTGGTTGCCAAATCGCCAATGACTCGCCACTTAGTGCGTCGCACAATTCTGTTTCAACAATTTGATTGATGCCTGTGCGTTGCGCAAAAAAGCGTGCCAATATTGAGCCAAATAGAAACGCTCCGCCTCCAGCGAAGGCTTCCGGTTCAATCATGATTGTTATTTTTTGTCCGCGCGCCATTCCAGTCATTTGTGGTCCGCGCACACGCGCAACGGTGCTTGATACGCGTAACGCCACAATTCCTTCGATATGGCGTCGATGAACTGCTGATTCTCCGCTATTTAGCAAGTGCAGCATTTGCTTTAAAGGCTTGGCATCAGATTGCAATAAATTGTGTTGTTGCGCAGAGAGTAAACCGATCAACTTCCACTGCAAATGACTATCAAATGGCGTACGCAGTGTCGCCGTCGGCCGTCGTAAATAATAGGCTGAATAAGGACTATTACTTTCTTTGGGCTCTAAACGTTGCATGCTTCCGCCAAATGGCAGTTGCGATGGTAAATTGCGATTACAGCATTCGGCTTCAATGCTCAGTGTTTCAACGCTGTGTTCCTCAGCAGGCGCGGTTTCGACGATTTGTAAAAAACAGTCGTTACCACCGGCACGCAATGACGAACTATCCATGGCGCAGTGCCAACTTAATCGCGTCGCTTTACGTTCAAATAGTCCTTCGCCAAATAATTCCGGGACTGAATTAACTGTCGTTCTATTCTGGTTTTGTGTCGTCAGCGTTACGTTCTCAATGGCGTGTACCTCGTAACCGTGTTGAGCGGATGCTTCAATCAATACGCGATAACGAGCTTGTTCAGCGTTTACTTGGCACGGTACGGCTGAACGGCGAAACAAATTAATAATAGGAGTGCAACCTAATCGCATGGTCTCGGACGACACTTCTCTCATTAGTCGGTGGCTAATTTCATCGTCCGGTAATTGATTAAAATGAATTTTAAGGGTTATTTCGTTATCCCACTTTTCACGGACATCGCTGTGACGGTTAAGGTCGTTGATATCAATGAATAAAAATCGCTCCGGTAGTGAAAAATACTCCAGCCATAAATCAAATCCCGGAAAACCGCGAGATTCATTAGTGAATAGTCGGTCATTTTGGTCAAAACCATATTGCGTGATCACTGTGGCGGGTAGCTGCAGCCACGCTAAGTCTTTACCAAACTGTATTTGAGTGACGTGTCGCAACAATAATTCGTGCAAACGAAACGCGAGCGGAGACGGGGCGTCAATGTAAAAACGCAACCGACTTAAATCGAGTTTGTCGAAGGTTTGGCCGTGCGTCGCTTTAAGCTGAATACTTAATGTGGCTGCTCCCCATTGCCGTTGCCCGACGTTCTGCCAAATTAACTCGGTGTGTTCAATTTTTATGGGCTGAAGCTGTACATCCGAAACCGTGCGAAATTGGCAATGAACACCCTCAACGCGTGCGCTACGAAGTGAGGTGTGCCGCGCTATGGTTTGGGTTTCCTTAAGCGAATCATTGGCGACCAGTTGTGCAATCGAAAGTGATGGAATAGGACGCAGATAATTAGGAAATAAATTGCCCAGAAGACCGGTGGTAAGCTCAGGAAAGGCATCGTCTAGTCGTCGATGAATGCGTGCACCGATAAGTGCAAACGCATCCAGCATTCGCTCGACATGCGGATCGGCGCAGATATCTCCGTTCCACGACAGCCCCGCTGCGGTGCCAGGATATCGAGCGGCAAACTCTTTGCCTAATTCGCGCAAAAAACCCAATTCGCGTTCGTAATAAGGTAGAAGAGATTCAAGCATTACTTTTCTACCGTAACAACAGTTTGCAAGGTCGCCTGCAACATTGCGCCGCACTCGGTTTTACAATCCGCCAAAGCGACCGCTTTACCGTCAATGGTCATCATCTGCGAACCCTCAACGATTTTGTTTTTACCGTGACCTGTGATGGGGCAGGTTACTTCATCGTCAACGCAAGCAATTGCAATGCCGTTAATCGTGCGAGCCGTTTGATTGGTTTTAACTACCTTGCCACCGTGTGAGGTGGTGTCACCTAAAAGAATGATCGGGCGTCCCATAATATGTTTCTCCTGAATGCCATGTTGACAACGATGGCGTCGCTGTCTGCCATTTTTAAGATAAATTTGAGTTCATCGCTACTGAAATTAACGCTATTTAAACGCATTCAAGAAAGCGACGCAGCGATGTCCCTCACATTTTTTTGCACGGAAATGGCAGCGAAAAGACTAAGCACAAATCCCATGCCATAGAAGCCTTTTTCGCTAGCGGTTAAGTCAGCATTCCACAAGCCAATGGCGAGTAAGGCGATACATGCTCCGATCGAGCCCCAGCAAAGTGAAAAATACAGTGAGGTGACGGGGATGTTTTCAAGTCGATCGCGGATGGCCTTTTGTAGTGATACGGCGGCGAACAAACCATACAACAGCAACGTTAAGTAATAGCCCTTCTCATTCAAAGCCATGCTGGCGCGCCAAAGACCCAATA
>CAZYUS010000196.1:0-4133 GCA_964650615.1 uncultured Pseudomonadaceae bacterium
CACGATCACCATGGATTCCAGCGACATCGTTTTCTTGTCCTGACCGGAATGCGGATCGACGGTCAAATAATCAAACGACCAATAACCCGACACACCGATATCATCCAATGCCGGACTTAAAAAATTGTATTTCATACTGGTTTCAAAACCGCCGAAACCGAGGCTATTGTGGTTGGGGCCGGGCAGATAACCGTCAATCCAAAGACCGCTGGTATCGAGTTGCATGAGCTTAATACCACCCGACACGGTGAACTTATCGCTGACGCCGTATTCCAGCTCGGTGAGACTATCCAGCGCGGTGTAGTCACCGACGCTTTTATCGCGTCGCTGGGTGAAGATCTGATACCCCTCATAACTGCCCACGGGCAAGGTCTCCGCCCCTTTGACATAGCCCAGCAAATTTTCATCGGCCACCGTTACCGTAGCCAAACAACCCACAAAAACCACCAGCCCTAACTTTTTCATCCTCGTTTCGCCTTGTTCTGAATCAAACAGACGCGAATGATAGAGATTATCATTTACATCGACAAGCACTTGACACTCAAACGAGAATCATTACCATTAACGCAAATGCGAATCATCCTTATCTGTGTGGCGTACCTCGCGTTCCTGTGTGACCGCAGCAACGGTGCCAGGACGCCACGGTCACGCCATCGCACCACCGATTCCGTGCCGCCGCCCATTCATCTGCTGGTCTCCACCTCGTCTACAGCGGATGAATGGGCCGGTGCGGAAACCGCTGCAACGTCGTATTGCCAAATCCATGAGCAGGAGAAGAATCATGGTGTGTGAACTGCGCGTCAGCGCCAATCCAGCCGGGTTTACGGTGCTGGATGTGGCATCACCGCAACATCATCTGCAGGTCGAATTGCGCGGCCAACACGTGTGGCTGCATCACGCCGATCATTCGCAGGCGATCGACAGTCGACACGCCTTGCACGCGCTGTTACGACAATTAATCTTGCTGCAATCGGTCGAGCACCCAGCATGACATCGGTGATCTGTCCGGCCCACCGCGAATTGCTGGCCAGCGATCAGCACTGTGCACGCCGCGCCTTCCAGCAACTGCAGCATCTGTTGCATTTAGCACGGCAGCAGCCGCACGACGCGCCGATCCTCGCGATCCATCACGCGCGCATGGAGATCGCGCAGATCCTCTTGCGCCATTCTCCACCTGAAGGACTGCACACACTGAAACAAGTGTTGCGCGATCTGGCACAACAAAATCCGCGCATTCCACCCGAAGCGCTGGATTATTTTGTCGCCATGGCACGCGAAGGGTTGGCACAGGAAAACGACGCCCCCTCATCGTCATCGCTGTGCCGACGTTTACACGATGATCTGCTGCTATTGGATGACTTACCCGCGAACGTGTTGTGCCGCGCACTCGCCAGTATTAGCAGCGAGCATTCCGCCGTGCTGATGTGTTAATAAGCCAACATTTAAGTAAAAAGCGGGCCTGACGCCCGCTGCTTAAATGAAATGAACGAACAAACGATTTCAGGACGGTTATTCCGCCACCTTTTCCGTCATTGTGGCCGTTAACGATTCAACATCAATACTTGCTTCGTGTTGATGATCTTTGGCCAACAACATATACACGGCGGGCAACACAAACAGCGTCAAAATGGTGCCAATCGTCATGCCAAGCACCAGAATCAAACCGATGGAATTGCGCGCGTGAGCGCCGGCACCGGTGGCAAAAATCAGCGGTGTGTGACCAGCGATCGTCGCGATGCTGGTCATTAATACCGGACGCAAACGCAGCACTGACGCTTGTTTAATGGCGTCAATTTTGGCGACGCCGTCACGTTGCAAACGATTGGCGAATTCGACCACCAAAATGCCGTTGCGCGCGATTAATCCCACCAGGGTCACTAAACCGACTTGCGAGTAAATATTCATCGTGCTGGTAAAGCCATCGGTGAAAAACGGGATCATCGGCACCGGCATTTTCAAAAAGGTAAAAATCAATGCGCCAAAAATGGCCAGCGGCACCGAACCTGCCAGAATCACGATCGGATCACGGAAGCTGTTGTATTGCGCGGCCAACACCAAAAAGATCATGGTTAAGGCCAGCGTAAATGCCGGAATGAATTTATTGCCTTCTCGACGCAGCTGACGCGATTCACCGGTGTAATCAATCAAATAATTTTTCGGCAGAATTTTGCGCGCTTCGGTTTCCATATAGGTTAATGCTTCATCCAGCGGTTTATTGGTTTGGCCGCTTATTTTTACGGCATTTAATTGCTGCATCCGATTGATGCTGCGCGGCGCTGTGTTGTGACGAAGGTGCGCGATTTGATCAACGCGGATCAGATGTTTGTCGGGACCCGTAATATACAGTGACGTTAAATCATCCGGCGTTAATCGTGCGCTACGTTTCACTTGCGGGATCACTTTATAACTTTGACCGGCCATGCTGAAACGGTTGACGTAGCCACCGCCCAAAAGCGTCGCCAAATCGTAGGTTACGGTTTGTAGGTTCAGCCCCAAATCAGCGACTTTTTCTTTATCGACCACCAATTCGAAATCGGGCTGATCGATTTTCATGTCTACCATGAGAAAATTAAACACGCCACTTTTGGTCAAGGTTTGTTGCAAGGTTTGCGCGTATTCGTAAATTTCTTTCGGCTCGGCGGTCGAGCTGATCACAAATTCCACCGGAAATTGTCCCCCGCCCGGTAAAGCGGGCGGTGTGACTGGAAATATATTTACCCCGGTCACCAGCCCTAATTGTTTTTGTATTTCCGGTTGCATCTCGAATACGGTGCGTTCACGTTCGGCCCACGGTTTGGTGACCATGCCACTGAAGCCTCCGCTGGGAAAATTAATTTGAAACGTAAAATCGGTTTCCGGAACCGCTGTAAAAATTTTATTAATCTCTTTACCATACAAACTGACGTGATCAACCGTCGCATTAGCGGGCGATTCGACGATGCCGAAGATCACACCTTGATCTTCGGTCGGCGCCAATTCTTTCGATGACATCATATAAAGCGGAATAATGAGCAACGAAATTCCGATCCACAGCACATACAAACCGCTACGATTTTTTAACGCGCTGTCCAATTTGCGTTCATAAAAGATCTGGAAGCGATCGAATAACGTTGCGAGCGGTGCCGAAGCGGTGTGACCGTGCGGTTTTAACAAACGCGAGCCCAGCATCGGCGACAAAATGATCGCCACAATGGCCGAAATCGTCACCGCGCCCGCTAACGTAATGGCAAATTCACGGAACAAGGTACCGGTCAATCCACCTTGAAATCCAATCGGCACATAAACTGAAATGAGCGTTACGGTCATCGCGATAATTGGCCCAGCCAATTCACGCGCGGCGACCAATGCGGCCCGCATGGGCGGCTCGCCGTTTTCGATATGACGTTCGATATTTTCCACCATGATAATCGCGTCATCGACCACCAATCCGACACTCAACACGATCGAGAGCAGCGTCAGCAAATTCAGCGAAAAACCGAACCACTGCATCATGGCAACCGCTCCAACGAGTGATAACGGAATTGCCAGCACTGGGATCAATACCGAACGGCTGAAACCTAAAAACAAAAAGATCACCAGAACGATAATAAACAACGTTTCGGTCAGTGTTTTTAAGACATCATCAATGGCGGCGCGTATGTATTTGGTGGAATCGTAAGCCACCACCCCATCCAAGCCACCGGGCAGTTCTTTTTTGATCTTTTCCATTTCTTTGGTGACATTACCAATCACTTCCAGTGAATTGGCATTGGGCGCAACATAAACGCCCATGAATACGGCGGTGTCACCGGAATAATTCACATCGACGGTGTAATCGTCGGCACCCAAGACCACATCGGCAATGTCTTCCAGACGCACCACACCCTGCGTCGTTTGACGCACGATCAAGCGGCGGAATTCCTCGACACTTTTCAGATCGGTATCGGCGCGCAAATTGATTTGCGTATATTGACCACGAGTTTGGCCAATAGCCGCTTGCACATTATTGGTTTCCAGCGCATTGCGAACTTCAATCGGTGTGATACCAAGCGCGACCATTTTTTCCGGTTTTAGCCACACCCGCATGGCAAACGTACGACCACCTAAAATATCGGCTTTTTGCACACCCGCAATGGCCAGCAAACGCGGTTGCA
>CAZYUS010000197.1:0-3208 GCA_964650615.1 uncultured Pseudomonadaceae bacterium
GTCACTTCATTCAAAACACAGAGGTCGCCAGAATCGCCCTTACCAATCGGGCGGGGATTCTGTGATGTCCAATTCACAGAACAATTTCCACCCATGGTTTGACAAGAAGGCGCTATCGAACCGCCCTCCGTCGTAAATTGTACGGTGGTACCATCGGGGACAGGATTGTTAAATGCATCAGCTAAAAATGCCGTGACTTTGACGTTTACGCCATCAACTTCCCAAGTGTAGGGATTGAGGCCTTTAGCTCCTTCAACTGATAAAGTAAAACTGTCTTGATCCGGAATACCCGTTGAAATAACCAAACGGTCGGATTGCGTCGAAATGTTAGTACCGTTAACAACGGCCGTCACTTTTACAGCTGTCGCTACCGTTCCCGAACCTACAACCGTTTGAACAAATCCGTTGCTATCCGAGTTTGCAGTCGTTGGGGCAATAGTGATGCCGCCTACTGATGTATCCAAAGAAAAATTGACCGTCGAATTAGCAACCGGATTACTTTGTGCATCAAGCACTTGAAACTTCACCGTTGATGTTTCTTGACGGCCAGCACCACCGGTGCCTTTAATCGCGATGGTGGACGGTGTCGCGGTATCAAAACGAATGCTGCCTACCGTAGCAGATGCCACAGTCAAGGTAACGGTTTTGGTCAATACGGTGCCAACATTGGCCGTGGCAGTAATCGTGTCATCACCTACACAACCTTTGGCTAAATAGGTGCTTGTTGCGGTACCACTTGTCGTGCTTACTGGTGAATCCAATGTGGCTGTTTTTGCGGTCGTACACGGTGAGGAAAACGTGATGGGAACAGAGGTTGCGAAAGGAGTGCTATCACTATTGGTTAAAGTAGCGGTAAGCGAAGTTGTTCCGCCAGCGGAAACATTCGTGCTAGAGGCCGACAACATCATCGTGACGGAATTCGATGCCACACTCGTTGAAAATGACGCCGAACCTTCGGCAGTCGATGGCACCGACACGCTAGCCTTTACGGTTCCTGCACCTTCCGTCGTGCCAGCGTTCAATGTGATCGACGCGACGCCGTTAGCGTCAGTCAAACGCGTACCCGATGTTGGTTCAAGCGAACCTAATGATGTCGAAAAAGTCACCACAACACCCGCAACAGCACTACCGTCACTAGTCACAGTGGCTTTTACGGTTGCGGGTGATGAAGATGTCACACTGCTCGTGGGGCTACCGCTAGCGTCTAAAATTTGGACAGTTATGGCTGCCGTTGCGGTTGAGCCGCCCCCGTCTGTTCCGCCGTCAGTGGAGGAATCCCCGCGTCCGCCACAACCGGCGAGAGCCAGTGCTGATAAGGCCAGCAATAGCGTGCGATTTAAAAAAGCTTTCATAGTCATTTCCTCCGCGATACTCCGGGCGGGCTTTTAGGCGCACGCAAACCGGGTCGGCTCCCGATAAAGATTGGTAAAGCCTACTGCACAAAGCTCGGTTTTACAACGGCTCTGCTATAAAAATCAAAGAGTTTCGCGCGAAACTTACGACGGTTTGGAGATTGGCGACGCAAATCAAGTTCGCGCAAGACTTTTCAATCCATGGGTTTTAGCAGAAATTCGAGCCAACAACAGCGAATCCCGTCACCCGGCGCAAAAAACGCGACTGTCAGCGGTGATGAGAAAACCAGTCCACTTCTGCTTGTAGCACCGTTTTTAAACTCTCGCTGCGACGGAAACCATGACCTTCGCCGTTAAAAACCAGTAGCTCGCACGGTTTATTTTGTCGCTGTAGTGTCTTTTGCAACATCTGCGATTGTCGCAACGGCACAACCGGATCGTCGCTTCCTTGACTGATAAGCAACGGCGTTTGAATGCGGTCGGCTTGGTGCATGGGCGAGCGTTCATGCCACACTGGCTCGCGTACGTTCTGACTGCCTAGCAACTGCCCCAAATAGCCCGCTTCAAATTTATGGCTGCAAGCATGCAGCTGCGACAGATCCACCACCGGATAGCGCAAGGCGGCCGCCCGGAAAGTTGACGGTGTCATCGCCAACCATCGCAGCGCGGTCAAACCTCCGGCCGAATTACCGCGCAGATAAACACGATGCGAATCAATACACCGGGTCGCAATGACATGATCAAGCATGGCACGGCAATCACTGACGTCCAATTCGCCCCATCGTCCCATTAATGCTTGACGATAGTGGCGACCAAAACCATAACTACCGCGATAGTTAATATCCAGAATCGCAAAACCCTGTTGCAACCAGAACTGATAGTGAAGATTCAGCGCCGCCGTCGCCAATCCGGTCGGTCCGCTGTGACAAAACACAACGAGCGGACTCGGTTCAATAGTTGTTGTCGAATAAAAAAACGCTTGGATGCCATCGTGAATAATGGCTTCAGGAGCAGAAAAAAACGCCTTCGTGGGCAAAATATCAGCGCTAAACGTAGCCGTTTTCAGTGCATAGTCGATTAATGTTTCTTCCGTGGTAGCGGTGCTGGCGAAAAAATACAAATGGTGGTTATTGACGACCAGTTGCGAACCACACTCGGCAAACGGCGGCGAGACCTTTTTTTCATTAATGGTTAAAAACGTGACGCCAGAGTCGAGGCACAAACCGGCGACGGTGTCATCATCCAGTACCACAAAGGGTTGCTGTCCCATACTCCAAGCGGCGATACCACAATCCGAATGTGCGGGCGTGTACGCTGACATTTTTTGCTGATTACGCACGCGCCAATCGCCATCACGATCATCAACAAACCATAAACGATTGTTGGCGTCGTACTGTGGCGATAACACCGAGATAGTGGCGTCGCTCACAATAGCGTACGGCGACGAGGGTGCCGACGAATGCAGTTCGAGTTGCATTAAGCGACATTGATCCCAAGGCATATTGGGAAATGACCATTGCAACCAGCAGAGTTTTTTTGCGTCGCAGGAAAGGCGCGGTGCGGCATAAAAATCATCGCCACTGACAATCACATCAACCGTGCCGGTTAATGACACCGCAACAATGTCATTCACCACTTCTTTTTGATGCGTTTCACGTACGCAATACAGCGTCTGTGTTTGCGCACAGAACGTAAAATCGGCGTATCGCGTGTTCGGCGTTTGTTCGTTGCACGACGTTACGGCATGAACACCTTGCGGCGTCTGGCGATAAATTTGTTGATCGCTTGCATTAACAAAAAACACGCCACTTGGCGTCACCAGAAAATCACCGCCCCCGTACTCATACACTTTTGAA
>CAZYUS010000197.1:3218-4123 GCA_964650615.1 uncultured Pseudomonadaceae bacterium
AAAAGGAGCTTGGCGTAATATCTTGACGCGTTTTCGTTTGCGGGTCGTAACGCACAATGACACCGCGCCCGTTTTCTTGTGGTCGCTGTTCAAGCCAGTAGAGTGAAGACGCACACGCTTGCAAGCCACGACGTTTAACGCTCGCGGCGACCACGTCATCAAGACTTAAACGTTGGTCCATGACAGACGGAAAACCAACTCGTGCAAAGCATTTAATCCTCGCGCGACAAAACGGGGTTCTTTATCCAATATGGAATGAGACGCTAATCGAGTGATTGCACAATTTTTTGCATACAACGAAGTCACCTCATCTTCCGTGACGGCAAAGGGAGGACCGCTCATCAATGATTGATCGTACGACAGCGTGAGCAATAACACATCAGCCTGCGGCATTAATGATCGCAATTTCGCGACATAGCGCGACCGCATTTCCGGAGGTAGGGCAATTAACGCCGCGCGGTCATATATTGCCGAAGCGGTCGTCAAAAATGATGCGTCCAATGCAAAAAAATCACCAACATAGATCGTGATATTTTGCGCACTGTATTTTTTAAAACCATGAACGCTTTCGACGACAGGATGCAGTTCAGCTTCAGCAAAAAATTGTTGTACCGCCAATTCGCTTAACTCGCAGGCAATGACGGCTTGCTGCTGTTTTGCAAGCCAAAGCATATCTTGCGATTTACCGCACAGCGGCACAAACACCGTGGCGGATGGCGCTACCGGAATGATTGGCCAGAAATTCTTTAGCTTTGGATGAACGTGCGGCAAATGCCAACCCGTTTCACCGTGCTGCCAACGATCTAACCAAAATGCGTTATCCATGATTTAGCGAATAAAATTGTGTTTGTGCGAGGCTTTGTGTAACCAACCCGAGATCAATTTATTAAATCCCAGTTGTGCCG
>CAZYUS010000198.1:0-4038 GCA_964650615.1 uncultured Pseudomonadaceae bacterium
GTTGTACAAAATGGATCTTCAGTCCTTTTTTGATATAGGGCGGCAGTTCGTCGAAATCACCGCGACAAGTGTGGGGCAAAATCAATTCTTTGAGATGAACGCGCCGTGCGGCAACGATTTTTTCGCGGATGCCCCCCACCGCCAGCACCTCACCGGTGAGCGTGATCTCGCCCGTCATCGCCAGTGATTTAGGCGCTTGATTAAGCGCCAGCGACAGCAATGCGGTGGCCATGGTGATGCCGGCCGAAGGACCGTCTTTGGGGGTTGCTCCTTCAGGAACGTGAAGATGAATAAATGCGTTATCAAACGCGTCGGCATCGGCACCGAATTCGCTTAAATGCGACAGCACATAGCTGTAGGCAATTTCGGCGGATTCTTTCATGACATCGCCAAGTGTGCCGGTTAATTTTAATCCGCGTGCGTGGCGGTGAATGATGGCCGCTTCGATGTTTAAGGTCGAACCGCCAAGGGCCGTCCACGCCAATCCGGTGATCACGCCAATGGCATGGCTAGGACTGTCGGCTTGAAAAACGGCGTGACCAAGCAACAGTGGAATGTGATCCGCATCGACTGCTACGTTTTGGTTGTCGCCGCTGACACGCTGCACCACTAATTTACGGGCAATTTTTCCTAATTGTTTATCCAGATTACGCACACCGGCTTCGCGTGCGTAATCGTCAATGACGCGGGTTAACGCGGCAGTGCTTATTTTTGCTTGTGCTGGTTTTAAGCCGTTGCGTTCGAGTTGTCGTGGCCATAAATACTGCTTCGCGATAGCCACTTTTTCTTGGGTGATGTAACCCGATAATCGGATGATTTCCATGCGATCTAATAATGGTCGTGGGATCGTATCCAGTTGATTGGCCGTACACACAAATAACACCTTGGATAAATCGAAACGGACATCAAGATAATGATCGAGAAATTGATGATTTTGTTCCGGATCGAGCACTTCTAATAAGGCCGATGCCGGATCGCCATGATAAGACGAGCCGATCTTGTCGATTTCATCCAACATGATTACCGGATTCGCGTGTTTACATTCGCGTACCGCCTGGATCAGTTTTCCCGGCATGGCTCCTATGTACGTGCGGCGATGGCCTTTTATTTCGGCTTCGTCGCGCATACCTCCGACCGAGAAGCGAAAAAATTCGCGATTCAGTGCATGTGCGATGGATTTTCCGATCGATGTTTTTCCGACACCTGGCGGTCCGATAAATAAAATAATCGATCCTGCCACTTCACCTTTTAACACGCCGACGGCCAAGAATTCGACGATACGGGCTTTTACATCATCTAGGCCAGCGTGTTCATGATTGAGGATTTTTTTGGCGCGTTCCAGATCCAGATTGTCGTTGCTGTATACACCCCAAGGCAGTGACGTAAACACGTCTAAATAATTTCGTGTCACGGCATATTCTGGAGATCCCGGTTCGAGAACGGCCATTTTGTCCATTTCATCGTGCAGGCGCTGTTCGGCTTGTACCGGAAGCTTGAGTACGCTGACGCGTTCACGAAATTTGTCCAGATCGGCGGTGCGATCGTCCTTGTGTATACCCAATTCTTTTTGAATGACTTTAAGTTGTTCGCGCAAAAAAAACTTGCGCTGATGTTCACTTAATTTATGGTCGACGTCTTGACGAATTTTGGCTTGGATGCGAGCGACTTCGAGTTCTTTTTTGATCATCTCCAGCACTTTGCCTAAACGTGTTGGTAGATGCACGGCTTCCAATACTTGTTGCAATTTATCGCGCGTGGCAGTGGTTAAACTGGCGGCAAAATCGGCGAGTGGTGAAGGTTCGTTGGGATTGAAGCGGTTAAGAAAAAATCGCAACTCTTCGTTGTACAACGGATTAAGAGGCATTAACTCTTTTAGCGTATTAATGATGGCCATTGCATACGCTTTGATTTGATCCGGATTTTTATAAGTCGGCTCCACTGGATAATCGACCATGACGCGAAACGGGATGGTGTTGCTTACCCATTTTCGGATCTTGAATCGTTGCAATCCTTCGGCAATAAATTGCACTTTTCCTGATGCGACAACCGGATGATGCACACGCACCAAACAACCGATCTCGACAAAATCGTGTGCTTGCGCCTGATCCGGATTCGCGGTTCGCACGAGGGCCAATCCCGCGATCTTGTGCTCGGAAGCCCCAATTAAATCCAGCGTCTCACGCCATACCTCTTCGTGCATTAACACCGGCAAGGTTTGGGGGGGAAAGAAGGGGCGCTCGGACAAAGGCAACAAAACAATTTCGGTGGGCAGAAACGTTTCCGCTGTGCTTAACGCTGGTTCGTTGTCAAATTCGTTGGCGACATTGGGCATTATTGTTGTGCCGTGGTGCGCTCAAAACCCGATGGGGTGTACAACGAGCGGGAAATAAATAAGGGGCCGAAGCCCCTTATTTATAGGTGATAAATGCCAATACGCAAAAAAACGGCGATTTAACTGTCGGCACCTAAATCTTGTTCGCCCATCCATTCATACAATTCGAGATCGCTTAGTGTGTCGATATCGTCGGCTTCCGCCAGCAGTTCGACGTCTTCAAACAGGCTATGCGATTCCTGTGGGGCTACCTTCACCACGTTAAATTGCAACATAAAAAACACCGCCAGCGTCGCCGGTATGGCTGCGCCAAGCCACAACCATTTCGGCTGTCGCCACGATGACCAACGCGAAACGGGCTGGGCGAGTGCCGAGGCGCGCGCGCGCGACAGGGCCAGTTGCGTGGCGTAATCGATCTGGTCGTTGCTGTCATCGAGCGCGCGTTTGACCTTTTCAAGTAACGGTTTTTCGGTTTCGGGCGTGTTCATGGTTGATGCTCCGCCAAGAGGGCGCGCAGCGTATGCATGGCGCGCGATAAATGCGTTTTCACCGAGCCTTCGCTGCATTGCATAGCGTAGGCCGTCTCTTTTTCGTTCAATCCTTCCCAATGGCGTAGCAGGAACGCTTGTCGTTGCCGTTCGGGCAGACGTTCAACCGCCGTCACCAACGCTTCGTTGCCCAGTTCTAGCGTCAATCGCTCTAAAGGATCGTGTATGCCTTCAGCCGGGATGTTCGCCAGCGGATCGCTATCGCTGTCGTCATCGTCACGGCTTAACCATACAAATAAACGGTTGCGTACTTTTTTGCGCCGATGATGGTCGAGGATGCGAGTTTGCAAAATGCGATGAAACAATTTGGGCCAGTCGTGTTCGGGTAACTGGGCATACGACTGGACCAATTTCATCATCGCGTCCTGCACGATTTCGAGTGCATCGTCGTGCTGGCGAACCGACATCAGCGCCATGCGAAACGCACGGCGTTCGACCGAAGCCAAAAACTGATCGAGTTGACGACGCCGTTCGTGATCCAAGGTCATCACTTTGGGGGGAGAGGGACGTGATACGCAGTCTAGTGACTCTTGCCAGTGGACGACAATCAGGCTCATCGCGATCGGGTGATGAAGGGGCATGAGCGTGATAACGCGGCACCCTCATGCTGGTTGACCGACTTTAGAAATTTTTATTTAAGCCGATAAACGGGGGAGAACTTTTTTTGCGGAGGCCGTTATGTCACTGCTAAACCCGCTCAATGTACACGATGCCTTGCGCGTTACGGCGGCACCGGTGGTCAAGGTTGACGCGCAAACCGCATCGCCGCCGCCCATCGAGCCACCGAAGCAAGCGCCACGTGATGAAAAGGCGCGCTCCGATCGGCGCGATCGGGATCGTCGTCAGCGTAAATCGACGGTGACTTATGAACGTCGCTCGGGGCTCAATCGCCGCGCTCGTGTTGACGACGAAGCGCAAGAAGAAAGTGCACTCGGAATGGCCATCAATCTGCGCGTGTAATTCGCGTCTTGATTCCCTATCATGCTCCCCAGTCTTGCTGATCCCACACCCGTATCCATGAGCTTGTATGACGTCGCTAAATTAATGACCGAAGCGCGCCGTTTGGCCGCCGATTACTACAAAGCCACCGGACAAACCCTGCCGCTTACTAACGAGATCGCCCGTTTCGATGCGCAGCGTTTTCTTGATCTGGCACCG
>CAZYUS010000199.1:0-4031 GCA_964650615.1 uncultured Pseudomonadaceae bacterium
TTGATAATTAAAATAACAAACTTTTTATGTGCTTTGTTTTAGACGCGAATGACACCATTCGCGTCTAAAACAAATGGCATTTCTCGAACTTGTCGTCGTTACTCCGCCAACAACGCCTCATCCACGTCATCGGTTTCATTGCAGGATGTTGGCTCAACAATCAGTGCCGCGCGGATCTGCTGCTCTAAAGCTTGCGCTACTTCGTTATTTTCACGCAAATAATTCACCGCGTTTTGTTTGCCTTGACCGATGCGATTGCTCTTATAGCTGTACCATGCACCGGCTTTTTCGACCAAACCTTGTGCGACGCCCAGATCCAATATTTCCCCTTCACGCGAACAACCTTGGCCATACAAAATTTCGAATTCAACTTGGCGAAACGGTGGAGCCAATTTATTTTTCACCACTTTTACACGCGTTTCGGAGCCAATCACGTCCTCGCCATTTTTTACCGATCCGATGCGACGGATATCAAGTCGCACCGACGCATAAAATTTTAAGGCATTGCCGCCCGTGGTGGTTTCGGGGTTACCAAACATGACACCGATCTTCATGCGTAATTGATTGATGAAAATCACCATGCTATTGGTTTTCTTGATATTCGCGGTGAGTTTGCGCAGTGCCTGCGACATCAATCGCGCCTGCAAGCCCATGTGCGAGTCGCCCATATCGCCTTCGATTTCAGCTTTCGGCACCAACGCCGCAACCGAATCAACGACAATTAAATCAATTGCGTTGGAACGCACTAACATATCGACGATTTCGAGCGCTTGTTCGCCGGTATCCGGTTGCGACACTAATAATTCATCGAGATTAACGCCGAGTTTTTCGGCATACACGGGATCAAGCGCGTGCTCGGCATCGACAAAGGCTGCCGTGCCACCATTCTTTTGGCAGTTGGCGATCGCTTGCAAGGTGAGCGTGGTTTTGCCGGAACTTTCGGGGCCGTAAATTTCGATAATACGTCCGCGTGGCAATCCACCGATCCCGAGTGCCAAATCCAATCCTAATGAACCGGACGAAATGGTTTGCACATTGGCGGCAGCTCGCACATCGCCCAAACGCATGACGCTGCCTTTGCCGAATTGCTTTTCAATTTGCCCCAATGCTGCCGCTAACGCTTTGTTGCGATCCGATTTGTTATCGCCTGCGTTAGTGGAATTGCTACGTTCTGTTGCCATGGTTTCATCCTCCTGTTTGATACAACCATGATGGCGCACGATGAAGCGCAATCCGTGCGCCCGAAAAATAAAAAACCGCCGTCAACGACAACGCATGACGGCGGTTGCATAGTGAAAGGTGAACGACTGCGTAAACAGTGAAACCTACAGCGAATCAGCGATCTCGCACAACGCCTTACCCGGATCCGCTGCACCGGTAATAGGACGCCCGATCACCAGATAATGACTGCCCGCTGCTAAGGCTTCGCGCGGTGTCATGGTACGCACTTGATCGTTGGCGGCCGCACCGGCAGGACGAATGCCCGGTGTCACCAACACAAAATCATCACCATTTTGTTGGCATAACGCGGTGGCTTCGCGTGCCGAACAGACAACGCCATCAAGACCTGATGATTTGGTTAAGGCCGCCAACGCACTCACGTGTTCGTCGATACTGCGATTGATCCCGATCGCGCGTAATTGTTCGCTATCGAAACTCGTTAATACTGTCACCGCGATTAACAACGGTCGTTGTTCGCCGTAGGGGTGTAAAGCTTCGCGCGCCGCTACCATCATTTTTGGACCGCCACTGGCGTGTACATTAACCATCCACACCCCAAGATCGGCGGCTGATTTGACTGCACCCGCCACGGTGTTCGGAATATCGTGAAATTTCAGATCGAGAAATACCGAATGGCCACGCTCATGTAACGAAGTGACCAATGCTGGACCGAAATGCGTGAACATTTCTTTGCCCACTTTTAATCGACATAAAGCTGGATCTAATTGATCGACCAATTTCAAGGCTTGATTGAGATCGGCGTAATCCAGCGCGACAACAATTTTGGGATCTGACGGGTTCATTTGTTCACCATGATTTATTCGCCTTCGACACCCGTTACGGGGCGCACCGTGTTCCAACGTTTACAAGACGGACAACGCCAGTGCATTTTTTTGCCGGCGAAACCGCAATGTTGACAACGATAAATGGGTAATCGATCGAGCAGTGTTTGTACGACATCGTGTAATAGCTGCAACTGAACGCGCGTACTGCCCGACACTTGTGGCAAATACAATTCCACCAACCGTTGCAGTTCGCGCAAGCTGGGACGCGTTTTGAGTGCTTGTACTAGCACTTCGCCAGCCGCTCTGTCGCCATCGCTTTGTCGCACACTGTCGGCTAACGCCACCACTACTGACGCTCCGGCACCGTGTTGTAACGCTTGCGCCAACAACGATTGTAATTCGGCTGGCGCGAGTCCTAATTGCTGCACATACGGCAAACTTTCCGAAAATAATCCGGCATCGGTAGCAATGATTTCACGCAGATGTTTGAGTGCGAGTTCGTGATGGCCGGTTTGAATATGCAAACGGATCGCGATTAAAAATGCGCGCACACAATGGGCATCCAGTTGCTGCGCGTATTCGGCTTTTTGCAATGCCAGTTCAAATTGTTGGGCGTGCGCCAAACTGTCAGCCAACTCGCAATAAAAATGAGCAAGCGCCGGTTTAGCGTCATCTACACCTTCGTGCTGCAGGCGATCAGCAATCGCAGCGGCTTTATCCCATTCTTGCGTTTTTTGATAAAGCGCAAGCAGTTCACGCAAACAGGAACGGCGATACAACTCATCATGTTGCATGGCCAAAAATATGCTTTCGGCGCGATCCAATAAACCGGCGGATGAATAATCAAGCCCCAGTTCGTAAGAAGCGTGCGCGCGGTGCGATTCCGGCAACAATGCGCGCGCGACGATGGCCTGATGTATGCGAATTGCGCGCTCGGTTTCACCGCGTTTGCGATACAGCGTTGCCAATGCAAAATGCGTTTCGACTGTGTCATCGTCGATCTTCATCAGTTCGACAAAGGCGTCGATGGCTTTATCCGGTTGGTCGGAAAGCGCGTAACCCAGTCCTTTAAAGTAACGTTTGGCGCGTTCGGCTGAACGGCGTGTTTCTTTGATGCGATCGTGACGCCGCCCAAATACCCATCCAAAGGTAAAGGCAAAAAAAACGGCTAGCGCAACGGCAAGCGGAGACATTGGGGATTAGCGGCCCGTTTGACGGGCGATTTGGGCATTGAGTTTTTGCAATTCCGATTCTTGCGCCGCGAGGCGATCGCGCAGACGGCGATTGGCCAGACGCGCGCGCACCAATCCCATGCCGCAGTACACCACCCCTAGCACAAAGCCAATCACAAATACCGCGAGTAAGCCGTAAGACAAACGCCAATGAACGCGACCGAACAAATAATTGATGGTCACTTCGGCGGTGTTGGCAGCAGCAAACAACCAGCCCACTACCAGTAACAACACCATAACGATAAAAACGATGAGTGCGCGCACGGTAACAATCCTAATCTTCCAACGGCATGATCTCGGCCGTGCTCTCATTGACACGCTGACGAAGTTCTTTGCCGGGTTTGAAATGCGGGACGTATTTCTCGCCCAATTGTACCGATTCACCGGTTTTGGGGTTGCGACCAACACGCGGAGAACGCCGGTGCAACGAAAAACTGCCGAAGCCTCGGATCTCGATGCGCTCGCCTTTGGCCAGCGATTGCGCCATGTGTTCAAGAATGGTTTTAACGACCAACTCAACGTCTTTTGCCGACAACTGTCCCTGTGACGCGGCAAGACGTTCGATAAGTTCCGACTTGGTCATCGGCTTTCCTAGGTCTATCAATAGGTTAGAGCGCAGGATTATGAACGAGGGACAAGCAATTTGCACCTTGTTTTGTGACTTAAGTTATTGATTAATTGTAATCTCTCAAATAGATAGCTCCGCCAATTAGAAATGGTCTTAACTTGGTCTGATAAGTTGCGGTTTTTCTGACAATTATACGGTGCCAATAACGCGTTTTTCAACGCCACT
>CAZYUS010000200.1:0-3967 GCA_964650615.1 uncultured Pseudomonadaceae bacterium
CAGCAATGACTGCACTTTGCAACCATGCCCGACTTGCCGCCATCTAGTCAGCTGCCTAAAGTGCTCGTATCGAAACACCTTGTCGAACACGATGACCACTCTTTCGTCCCGAACTTTTAGCGCCTTGCAAATGCGCCGCGAACCACAGCAAAAGCGTTCGCGCGACGTGATTGAACAAATCGAACAAGCCACTGTTGCCCTCTTAAGTGAGCAAGGTTTTACCGCGCTCAATACCAATGCGATTGCCGACAAAGCCGGCGTCGGGATCAAATCGCTGTATCATTTTTTTCCCAATAAAGAAGCGATTATTTTTCGCTTGGCGGAGCGCTGGTTGCAGGCGGTGCGCGAGGTACAACAACGCATCGCCGACCAACAATTAGATTTGGCCACCACTTTGCAACAATTAGACGAGGCACTCGGCGCGCTCGATCATGAATTTTCTGGCTACGGTGCGTTGTGGCAGGCGATGGAATTGATCCCGTCACTGACCGAAATGGAAGCACAACACGAGGTGGCGCAAATTGAATTCTGGTCAATGTTATTGCGACGATTTCACTGTCGCTGGCCAGAAGAAGAGCTTAAAGCACTGGTCAGGTATTTTTACCGCACCACCGACGTCGCCAAACAAGCGACAAAGATCAGCGGCACACACGGGCAGGCACTGTGGCAGTTTCACACCCGCATGATGCTGCAATTATTCGAATTGGCGATTCAACATGAAAATGCATCAGCGCTGACAAAATAATTAAAAAATTCCCGACAACGATCGCGTTAAGCCTTGCACTATTTTTTCTTGTGCGTCTTCCCAATTCAAATTCGATTGATTGGCAAAACTTACCACACGGGTTTGGTATTTGCGCCGATTCGTGTCACGTTGCCAAATCGATTCGGTGCCTCCACTGTCGCCTTGCACCAGATCATGGTGAGCCGATTCATGCACGATCGCCGTCTCGGTTTTTTCGGCGATCTGGATATCGGTGATGACGGTGTAATACACATCATGCACCAAGGCATTGCCGATCGATTCCGCTGCCACGATGATAATGGCCGCCGCGACCACTTTTTTCAGATCATCAGAATCAACATGACCGCCGCCATAAGCGTGAACGTGAACCGGTGAATGGTCGTGATACTCGACCTCATCCGGCGCAGGCGGCAGCACGGTATTTTCGGGATTTAGTAAAGCGTCAATGTCTTCTTTGGCCATCGGTTCGTCACCGTCAGCGAGCGCATCGGCCGGGTGTTTTTTTTGCACCGAACGCACGTTCACTTGCAACCAATAATGCGCGCGCTCGGGCGTATCAATAATTTGATAACCGCGTTGACTTAAGGTCTTCACCACATCATTCCGCACATCGAATTCGGCTTTATCTGATGTGTTTCGAATATCAACAAAAACGGTGCGATGTTCCGGCTCGACGGGGTCCAGATGAATGGTTTGACTCATGCGCGTTTGCACATCGAGATGGCGTTTACTCACCGCCGTGTGTACAGCGCCGCAACCACTGAGCAAACTCAAAAACATAAAAGACCAAAGCAATGAACGTAACATCATCAAATCCGATTGAAATCAAAACGAGTGGAGCGTCCTTGCTCCGGTTGCAGACTGTGCAACGTCAGTTAAAAAAGACCGGCTAATGATCGCGCTAATCCGACGCGCAATTGCGGCGCGGCTTCTGGCCATTCTAAATTCACTTGATTGGCAAAACTCATGACGCGCGATTGGTATTTGCGTTGATCGGTGTCGCGTACGTACGTCGATTCGGTGCCGCCGCTGGTGCCTTGACGCAAATCGTGATGCGAATCTTCTTTCACCACACCGTCAAATCGTTCCATGATTTGAATATCGGTGATCACACTGTAATACACATCTTCCACCATAGCGTCGATCACGGTACCGGCCACGGCACCGACTACGACCGCACCTGCCGCATTGCTGCCTGAGCCGCCGGTGGCGCGATGCAGCGCATAACCGGTCACCGCACCACCGGCAACGCCGGGACCGGCAGCTAATGCGCGATGCGCTTCACGCGCATTACTGCGCCCGACCTGCAGCACGTTGGCTTGTAACCAGTAATGCGCTTTTTTAGGGCTATCGATCACTTGATAACCACGCGCGCGCAAAGCGTTAATAACCTCATCGCGTACTTCAAATTCAGGTTTGTCGGAAGTATTGCGAATGTCGACGAAAATCGTGCGCTGTTCCGGCTCGACCGGATCCAAAAAGATACTGGCACTCATTTTGGTTTGCACATCGAGATTGCGCTTGGCGACAGCGGTGTGAACCGCGCCGCATCCTGCCAAACTCAGCAAACCCAATCCCAATAACGCCGCCGCCACTGATTGCTTGAATTTCATGATTAACCTCATTCCCAATGTTTCGCCTAATGCTAGGACGCAGTGTCGGTGACGACAACTGAATTGAGGCTGAATGCGGCAGCGCCCGTCCTTTTTGTCGTAAAAAAAAAGGCCGACACAATGACGCCGACCTTTTTTCGTTTTGACAATGACACCGCTGCATTTAACGGCCTTTGATATACACCACACGATCAGCACTCGCGACCAACAACGAAGGCGTGGCATTTTGTGAGACTTCATCGCGAATTTCGACATGACCATCCACTGAATTCAAACGCAGCAATCGTTGACCGTTGCGCACATTACCGGCATCGGCGGCAAAGCGTCCAATCGGCACATCATTACAGGTTATTTTGCGTGCCACGGTGCGCAGACTGATACCCGAATCACGCACCTGAGTATGAAATTGTAACGGTGACGCCGTGGCGGAACTGACACAAAGCTGCGATTCGATCGACGCATCGGCGGCAACGTATTTGGTCGCGGCCATCGCGGAATTGGCGATCACGGCAAGACTGGCTAACAAACTGATACGGGTTAATGTGCGCATGTTCTGGCTCCTGTTGTTGAACTGTGCAAGCCATTTGTCGCACAAAAATTCAAAACGGTTGCGTTGAAATTCACACCACCTGTAACAAAACCTTGCGACTGTTTTCGCGCTTGATGACTCAAGTAATTGATTTCATTCCGCCCTCAAACTCAATGCTGTGTACAACTGCACAAACACCGTTTACACGGCATGTATTTCGCGTGTCGTTTTATTTACAAATAACTCGCGCGTAACGCCGAACGCATCAACACTTTTCAAATCACCAGAAGTTTTTTTGAGAACCAAAAAAAAATATCGCCACGCTCATGACTTGAGTTTCGCTATTCGCTGCTCCAAATAAACGCTACAATCGCACTCGCACTTGGGGACGATCGGCTTCGACGTTGATCACAAAGCCCGAGGAGCATGCCGAGGCGGCAACGAGACCTCGTAACCACTTCGTTGCAAAACATAGTCGCAAACGACGAAACCTACGCTCTGGCCGCTTAAGGCCTAAGCCTGCAAACCGGGAGCGCCTTTGGTACCGGCACGCAGTCATTTACAAAGGCCAAGGCCGCTGGGGAGCCCAGCGTCAGCGGCACGGAAATCACCGGGATGGTAGGTCACTAGCCTGTGCGTCGGCAGGTGGCCTACGAGATCAAAGACGACACTAAGCATGTAGCGCCAACGGTCGCGTATTGACGGACGCGGGTTCAATTCCCGCCGCCTCCACCAAGCACCAAAGGCCAACCAGCGATGGTTGGCCTTTTTTCTTTCGTAAACCTGCGGACTGGCGGGGAATCCTTGCCGCGTTTACGGACTGGGAGAGTGCCTTCCCGCAGCACCTGCCGGCCCCCGCCTGCTCTCTCCCGGGCCGGTTCTCTCTCCGGCCCTCCCGGAGGCCGGGGGGCGAAGTCCGGGAACGCCATTTTCAACTCCCTTGTATATCAGAGAGTTACAGCCGGACTTGGCACCAGGGTTGGAGCGCACCATCGCCCGACCAGAATGCACCACTGTCCCACCAGAGGCAACCTGTGGTTGCCACATGTCAGAAACTCACATATATTTTCTTACATGAAC
>CAZYUS010000201.1:0-3965 GCA_964650615.1 uncultured Pseudomonadaceae bacterium
TGCACACCGAGTTGTTCACTCATCTTTTTAAGTTGTTCGGCCCAGAGTTGCATGGTGTAATCCTCCATGAAAAATATAACTAAGCTGCGATGCCTTGTACCGCGTACCGTTGCGAATGCAGATTTAGTACCGCGTCAAATTGCACGCTGGGTAACGACGGATGCACGATGTAGGTAGCTTCAACACGAAAATGCAGGTGATGACCGTTGCGATCGGGTGATACCAATTCAACCCGCACGTCGCTTAAGCGTTTTTCGTGGCGATCGATCGCGGTGCGAATAGCATTTTGCAAAAATTCACGGCCGGCGGGATCTTTAAAGGATATTGCCGAAAAGTCCGGCAAACCGTAAGTGAGCAACGAATTTGCGCAATGCGGATATTTTCCCCACATCGTTTCGTCGTGTGCGTGTCGAGTGTTAAGTAACATTTCCAAGTCGCGTCCGAGCAATCGTTTTAATGTGGCTAAATCTGTATTGGCACCGGTATTTTCGCGCAGACGATCCAATACTGATAATTTCAGTGGAACGGCAATTTTTCCCATGATGTCAGTTCACTTCGACTAACAACTCGGCGGAGGCGTTGATTCCGACGTGAATACGGCGCACCGGTAATTTGTCGGCCATACGCGCCAAAATGGACTGTGATACTTCCGCTAAAATTGTTCGCGTTAAAATACGATCAGCATCGCGCGCACCGCTGTCTACATCCAAGCAGCGATTGGCGATGGAATCGACTACTGGGTCATCCCACGTAAACACTGCCTGATGATTATTTTTGGCGCGAGATGCCATTTGAGATAATTTCAATGCGACGATGCGCCGAAGGTGATCGGAACCTAACGGAAAATACGGCACAACAGTGACGCGTCCGATAAAAGCAGGTTTAAAGGTGCGAACTAGATCATCCCGAATAAGCTCACCTAACTCATCTGCGGTTGGTGTGTGTGATATTGCGTCATCGTTTCCACGATCATGTACACCATGTTCGACAGCCATTTGAATTTTTTGTGATGCCACATTGCTGGTGAGCAAAATCACCGTATTGCGAAAATCAATCAAGCGACCTTCGGCATCTTCCATATAACCTTTATCAAACACTTGATAAAACAATTCAATGACATCAGGGTGAGCTTTTTCGACTTCATCCAGCAACACAACGCTGTGTGGTTTGCGTCGTACGGCTTCGGTTAATACGCCTCCTTCCCCGAAACCGACATAACCAGGAGGTGAACCTTTTAACGCGGAAACGGTATGTGCTTCCTGATATTCGGATAGGTTGATGGTAATGACGTTGCGTTCACCGCCATACAAGGTATCCGCTAACGCTAGCGCGGTTTCGGTTTTGCCCACACCGGATGGTCCGACTAACAAAAATACGCCTTTTGGACGCGAGGGATCTTCGAGACTGGCGTGAGCAATACGAATGCGTTCCGCGATGGTACTTAACGCCGATTCTTGGCCAATGACTCGTTGTCCCAGTGTGTGTTCGAGTTCTCGCACGGCGGCAATTTCATCATTCAACATTTTTCCGAGAGGAATACCCGTCCAACGTGAAATCACTTCGGCCACTGTATGGCTGTCGACACAGTTAAAAATTAATGGACAAATTTCGTGTAAGTGTCGAAGTTCGTCTTCGTAGCCATTTAAGCGTGTGTACAATAATTGATTGCTGCGTCCACGTTTCGGGCGCACGGTTTCGGTGCCTTCATAATCGCTAATGATTTTTTCACGCAGTTCATCAATTTGTTCCACCAACTGTTTTTGGCGTTGTAGTGCAACGCTTAGTTGTTGCCGGTCTTGTTTCAATTCATCTAATTGACCTCGTAAACGCGCGAGACGTTGATCGTGGTGGCCACTGCCCATTTTTTCAGATTCCAGCGCCACCATTTCACGTTCAATGCTCTCCATTAGACGCGTGTTGTCTTCTAGCAAAGATGGCGTTGTGGTGCGTGACAGCGCGACTCGCGCGCAGGCGGTGTCCAGCACGCTGACGGCTTTGTCAGGTAACTGGCGATCGGGCATAAATCGACTGGATAAGCGCACGGCATCAGCAACCGCGCTATCTATGATGCGAACGCCGTGGTGCTTGGCCATAGTGGTTGCCATCGCACGCAACATATCAATGGCCTGTGCTTCGCTGGGTTCATCAACGGCGACGCGCTGAAAACGGCGAGAAAGAGCCGCATCTTTTTCAAAATATTTTTTGTATTCGGCCCATGTTGTGGCGGCGATCGTGCGCAATTCGCCACGCGCTAGCGCAGGCTTTAATAAATTGGCCGCATCGTTTTGCCCCGCCGCGCCGCCGGCACCTATCATCGTGTGCGCTTCGTCAATAAACAAAATGATCGGACGCGGCGAAGAATGCACTTCGTCAATCACGCCACGCAAACGATTTTCAAACTCCCCCTTTACCGACGCACCCGCTTGCAACAATCCAAGATCTAATGTTAGTAAGCGAACATTTTTTAATGGTTCAGGAACATCGTTTGCCACAATGCGCAACGCCAATCCTTCGACGATGGCGGTTTTCCCAACACCCGCTTCACCAGTCAAGATGGGATTGTTTTGACGACGACGCATTAATACATCGATCATTTGGCGGATCTCGCGGTCGCGTCCTAATACCGGATCGATAGCTCCACGTTGCGCGCGTTCAACGAGATCAATGGTGTAAAGATCCAAGTTGGGCGTTTTTCCGTCGACAGCAACGGTTTTAGTTATCGAGTCATCGCCGTTGATGGATGCTTGCTGACGCAAATTTTGATGCGGAATGCTCGCCAGCGTCGGTAATTGCTGGTCCACAATGAGTCGCAACATGCTGTCGTTAAGCAAGGCAAAAAGAACATCGCGTGAGCTGAAATCGTTTTTGCTGCCTTCTAAGCTGGCGTGCAGCCACGCATGGCGCAAACACTGAACGAGTCGCTGTGACAAAACAGGATTACGTGTGTTGCCACCTCGGTGTTGTGCAAGAGCGGAGTTGAGTTCCGATAATACTCGTTCAAGCGAAATGCCTTGCTGTTGCAAACACACACGTAAATCGCTCGGGTCACTATCAAGCAATTCGAGCAAAAAATGTTCGATATCGACTTCGTGATGTGTGTGCTTTAGCGCTCTAGTCGCTGCATTTTCCAATGCTTTATGTAAGTCGCTTCGTGCTTTACTGATTAATGCTCGCAAAGAAATAGTTGACATGATTTACGCTTCCCATCGAAAAAAGTTCATTCACTTTTAACACCCAATAATTCCTTTAATCCACCCAGCGTAGCATCGTCTTTGATGACTGACGATAACCACTGCTCCAGTGGCATATCCACCCAGCTCGCCGCGCGATTGATCAAATAACTCACCGGGCTATGCGGTTCGTTCTGGCGAAAAAATTGCGCGACCTGACGCAGTTGCGCGGCAGCTTGCTGGCGATTACTAATATGTTGTTCGGTTAAATGGACAGTTGAGCATTGTTCCGAAGTGACGACTGGCGCGGCTTGTTCCTCGGATTTAACATCGCTCTCGTCACCCAGCTGACGTAATGCACGTTGATAAAAATGCAGCAGCTGCGACGTGCTGTTGTGCAACTGGGCGAGGCGCGGCGCATCATCGCCCATTAACGACTGTAGGCCTGTCTTTAGAGCGTCGACATGCGATCGTGCGGTATTAAGTATTGTTCTTTGTTCGCGAAACCATGCGACACCGGCTTGAGCAATTAGTTGGTCAATTTGTTCAACCGAATGACTGTCAGAATCGACCGAATTGTCATGGTCGGCATCGGTTTTTGTCGGGCGCCGTTGCGCGTGTTGCCAATGCAGTAGTGAAATGATTGGTTCATGCTTGCCAACCAGATTGATCTGTGACACGGCTTGCGAACAGGTTTGATCCAGCCATTCGAGTTTTGCAATGCGCAGATCCTGATCGCCCGCTTCTGGTTGCGGATGAATACCATCGCCGAATCGCTGCACGAGCTGATGTGCA
>CAZYUS010000202.1:0-3936 GCA_964650615.1 uncultured Pseudomonadaceae bacterium
ATTGGCTTCTTTTACTTTAAAACCGGTTTCGTCGGTGATAAAACTGGAGCCATAAAAGGTCATTGACGTTGCTTGCTCATTTCGTGAACGCATTGCGATCTCGTTACCAATGCGATTCGCGGCGACAACTGGCACCATATTGGCGGCAGCATGTCCCTGCATTGTGCGTTGCCAATGACCACTGGTGTCCATGCTGTTGTCGTGCGGCTCACTGCCGATAATAGTTGGAAAGCACAGAACCTCGGCACCCATCAACGCAAGGCTGCGCGCGGTTTCGGGATACCATTGGTCCCAACAAATACCGATGCCGATTTTTCCGAATGTGGTGTTCCACACACGAAATCCGCTGTCACCGGGGGTGAAATAAAATTTCTCGTTGTAACCTGGTCCATCAGGGATATGGGTTTTACGATAAACACCTAATATTTCGCCATTGGCATCCGCAACTGCAATCGAATTGAAGCTGGCGTTGTGCGCGCGTTCGTAAAAACCAATCGGTATGACGACACTGAGTTCTTTCGCTAATTTTGCAAAATGTTGAATATGCAGATTGCCGTCAAAGTTTTGCGCCAGTTCAATATATTCGTAGTGTTGTTCGCTGCAAAAGTACGGCAGCATAAATAACTCGGGGCAGAGAATTAATTGCGCACCCTGTTTGGCTGCTTGCCGAATAAGGCGCTCGGCGCAGGCGATATTGTCGGCGATATGCCAACTACTTGAGGCCATTTGAATCGACGCGACGGTGATGTGGCGTGACATAGTCAATCTCCGTAAGTTAAATCAAGGGTTGTTGTTGTGTTGAACAGTGCAATGCACCACCGCCAATGGAGATATGTGTGATGGGTAACAAGCGTACTTGTCGATCGGGAAACGCTTTGCTGAACACGTCGTAGGCGAGATGATCACTTTCAATACCAAATGCGGTCGAAATTACACCGCCATTCACCAAGATATAATTGGCGTAGCAATCGCAATATCGTTCTGAGTGATAGCGTTCAGTAACGCGCGGTGATGGCAGGTCCAATAATTCGAATGAACGACCGTTGGCATCGCTGGCCAGTTCTAATGCACGGCGGTTTTCTTCCATAATCCGAAAGTAATCGCCCTGATCTGGATGCGCTGATTGAAACAACATCTTACCCGGTGCAATAAATGAAGCGATCCCGTCGATATGGCCGTTGGTTTCCACTTCGAGTGGATTGCCCGGCAACCAAATAATTTTCTCTACGCCTAACATGCGCCGTAATTCTTGTTCGATTTCGCGGCGGCTCATATGCGGGTTGCGATTGGGATTCAGCAAACAACTTTCGGTAGTAAGCAACGTGCCTTGGCCGTCGACGTAAAATGATCCGCCTTCCAAAATCATTTCGGAAAAATAGGCACGTGCGTTGGTCAATTTCGCCATTTCACCGCCGACCTGAGCGCAACCGATATAAGGTGAATATTTTTCGCCCCACGCATTAAATCGGAAAAGTGCCGCAGCGAGTCCGCCATCACCGTTTAAAAAAATCGGCCCGCAATCTCGCAACCAATTATCTTCGGCGTCACTGGCAAGCACTTCAACAGTGGGGCCGCACAAGCGACGGGCGTGTGCCACGCATTCGTGATGCGCCATCACATAACAGGATTGAAAATGAGCGATCGTGCGGGCTGACAAGGCAAACTCTTTGCACACCGCGTCATAGTGTTCACCCCAAAGTTCTTCACGACCAATTAATGTTGGCCAACCGAGCCAGACGGCTTGTTGTGTTTCCCATTCGGCTGGCATACGTAGACCGGCCCTTCTGCAATCAAACGATTTCACGATTTACACCTTTAATTTAACGCTGCGAAATGAGTCTGCCTTGACAATCCATGAACAAAAAGCGATGTTTTATGCACTAATTGATTAATTTGTCTCATATCACAATGGCCAGATTGCCCTCAGTTCGCCTGTTATTGGGATTCGAAGCCGCCGCGCGGCATGGCAATTATTCGCGCGCTGCTGATGAATTGTGTCTGTCGCAAAGCGCCATCAGTCATCAAATTGCGCAATTGGAAGAACAGATAGGACAAACCCTGTTTCGTCGAACGGGGCGCGGGGTCGAATTGACGATGGCGGGCAAGGCCTTGCAAAGGACGGTGACTCGCTCGCTGGAGATGATGCGCAGCGGACTGGAGCGCATCAGTGCCTATCTTGATCCGGGCTTGGTGGTGATCGTGTGTCCGGCTCCGATCGCGCACGGCTGGTTACTGCCGCGCGTGAACGAAATAAAAGAAAACATTCCGGGATTATTTCCGCTAATTTCGACGGATGAAACGGCGCGTTATGTCGATGAACTCGACGTCGATATCACCATCGGCTACCGACCTCTGCAATTGGAGGGGTTGGAAGAAAGCCGTTTTCTTAATGACGAATGGATCGCCGTTTGCGCGGCGCATAATCGCAACATCAATCACGACGAATTAGGTCTGATCTGTCTTGAGCACGATCTGCTTAATGAAGAGCGAGGCCGTTATTTTTACGAACATTTCGGAGATCGAAAACGACTTGCGGTTTTTGATGATGAACGTTTACTCATTGCCGCACTGCACTATCAACCCGCGATTGCCATGATTAATCGCCGTTCGGCGGAAGCCGCCTTGCGCCAAAAAACGCTGATCGAATTAAAACACTATCCTGCGCTGAGTTTGCCAGGATTATGGATCGCTCGGCGCAAGGGACAAAGCCGTTCCCCCATGATTGCCGCGCTGGTTGACGAATTGATCCGACAAGGGGAAAGTGGTCGATCATGCTAAAACGAGCATTGCCGAAAATATTTTTTGTTCTGTATTCTGTAACAGAGGAGAGCGTGCCGTCTCTAAGCTTTAATCGTTATCCACAACGGAAAATGTCGTCATGATTCTTTACTGGTATGCCCATTCGATTCGAATTCTGGACCAACTTGCCCCGTGCATTGGTCTACTTTTTTTGCGTTTGTTGATTGGCTGGGAATTTTTCGAATCTGGTCTGGAAAAATGGCAAGGCGAAAATTGGTTTGCTGAAATTCAATCGCAATTTCCCTTTCCGTTTAATGTCATTCCTCCATCAATCAGTTGGACGATGGCGACATGGTTCGAGATCATCGGAGGCATGGCGATGATGGCCGGGTTAGCGACTCGCTTTTTTGCAATGAGCTTGGTTGTGCTGACGATTGTCGCGACCATCGCTGTACATTGGCCGAGTGAATGGCACACCCTCTCCGATCTTTGGCGCGGCTACGTCATTACCGACAATGGTCATGGAAATTTCAAACTGCCGCTATTGTTTTTAGTCATGCTGTGGCCGCTGATCTTCTTTGGCGCGGGGAAAATCAGTCTGGATGCGTTAATTAGAAAAATAATTCCGAGCGGGGCGTGATATTTTTAGACGGTTGGGCTTCATTCCTTAAAGCCCAACCGGCATAGTCTTATTTCGTTTTATGAAAGTCCATTACTGCATTCACCACATCATCGGTGCTAGGTAATAAATACTGCCATGAATTACCGGTAGTGATAAAACTGTCCAAGCCAGTAACGCGACGGATCTGCGGCGTTTTTTTGCTGTGTTCAACAATTGCGGTAGTGATTTCTTCTGATAGGGATCCGGTCTTGCGGCATTCATCGACGATCAATACTTTTTTGTAGCCGTCGATCGCTTTCATTAATTGATCGACATGCAGCGGCGCGACCCAGCGCAAATCAACCACTTTAATGTTAATGTCGTGATTCTCACGCAAAATCTTTTCAGCCTGATGGCACAGATAGTTACCGTTTCCATAGGTGACGATCACCATGTCTTTACCGTCGAAATGAACACCGGGTTCACCAAAGCTTAAGGCTTTTTCGTCTTTCGGGTATACAAAGGCCCAGCCGTTGTCGTTTTTCTCGTGCAGATCTTTAACGTGATACAGCGCGATCGGATCTAAGAAAATAACT
>CAZYUS010000203.1:0-3876 GCA_964650615.1 uncultured Pseudomonadaceae bacterium
TTGCCAAAATTCGAACAAGATCTGTTTGCGTTATCGACCAATAATCAAGACAACAAGCAATATTATTTAATTCCGACGGCAGAGGTGCCGGTAACAAATTTGGTGCGCGATGAAATTATCGACGCCGCGCAACTGCCGTTGAAGTTTGTTTGTCATACACCATGCTTCCGTTCTGAAGCCGGATCATACGGTCGTGACACACGGGGCATTATTCGCCAGCATCAATTCGAAAAAGTGGAAGTGGTGCAAATTGTTAAACCGGAAGAGTCGTTCGATGCGCTCGAATCGTTGACCCAAAATGCCGAACGCATTTTGCAATTACTCGGTTTGCCTTATCGCGTCATGGCGTTATGCAGCGGCGATATCGGGTTTGGCTCGACTAAAACGTATGATTTGGAAGTGTGGTTACCGAGCCAAAATACCTATCGTGAAATTTCGTCGTGTTCAAACTTTGTTGATTTTCAGGCGCGCCGAATGCAAGCACGTTGGCGCAATCCCGCGACCGGAAAACCGGAGCTGGTGCATACCTTGAACGGTTCCGGTTTGGCGGTCGGTCGCACGCTGGTGGCGATTTTGGAAAATTATCAAAATGCGGATGGCTCAATTACCGTTCCGGAAATTTTGCGGCCATATATGCGTGGGGTAGAAAAGATTTAAAAACAAGCTGCGGGTTCTAAATCACGAAGAGCACGAATTATTAAAAGATAAGTTTGTCGCGAACATGAGTTCCTGCGGCACCGTCCGACCCGCACATCCTTGTGCGGGCGTTCGCCGGAGCAACCGTCCACAGGACGGTTGCTAATTTCCGGCTCACCCAAACATCTGGCGTGCAGCAGCAATATCGTTATTCAATTCTTCCACGCCGTGCACGTCAATTTCAGAGGACATACCTAAGCGCGCAAAAGCGGTGACGTGACTGATGTCCAGTCCTCCTAATGCGTGATCGGTTCCGGCATGACTTTGTAATGTCGCTACGGTGACCAAGTCGACGTAGTCGGCTTTGGCACCCGGGTCGCGGCCGAAATTCATATAGTTTTCGGGAATGGCAACCAGTTCGGGCGGGAAATCCCACGCCGTTAAAATGGCGGTACCAACGCGTGGATGCAGTTGATCGATAATGCGTTCTAACACATCCGGTTGCGCTAACAACTCCGCGACGTCTTCGGCGGCGGTGAGAATGGGTAAAATCCCTATCTCGTGTACCAAACCTCCGAGCATGGCTTGATCCGGTTTTAACTTGGTGTAATGGGTCGCCAATACATGACAAATAGAGGCGATATTGGTCGAGTGTTCCCACACTTTACGAAGGTGCATATCGACCAAATCAGAGGTTGCCTGAAACATTTGCTGCATTGCCAAACCGGTAACCAGATTACGCACAAAGGTGATCCCTAATCGCGTAATCGCTAATTGCAAATTATCGACCGGTACGCGCCCGCGCAGGAGCGGCGAATTCGCCACTTTGATGATGCGCGCCGCCAAGGCCGCATCTTGCGAAATCATGGTCGCTAATTTGCCGGCCGACACATCCGGATCTTCCACCGCATCACGAATACGCAGGGCGACTTCCGGCAAGGTCGGCAGCGTCAAACGGTCGTGCTCAATGGCATCGAGTAGTTCACTGAGAAAGTCTTGTTCCAAGCTCATGTGGTGGTTCACCCCTTCAAGTTAGCACCTGAAGTATAGAACGGCTTGGCAAGTTCAGTGTGATCGGGTTTTCCAAAGCCGACTGTTGCACATTAATCAACAACAGTTGACCAGCGATCGGATGGCGCGCGGCGCTTATCACTGTGCCGACAGATTGGTCGCCCGCTACCACTTCGGTCGCGGCCGGAACGATTTCGGTTGAAGCACAAAACGCGATGGCAACCGTTGATTTGAGTTTGCCGCGATATTCCATTCGGGCCACGATTTCCTGTCCGGTATAGCAGCCTTTTTCAAAGCTGATGCCGTTGGCTTCTTTAAGACCAACCTCATGAGCCAGTAATTGCTCAACCGTTTCGGGCCACACCCACGCTTGGCGGTGAATAATATCCAGCGCCAACCAACGCGCTTCATCCATGGCGATCGGTTCACTGCTTGGTTGTCGGCATAATTGCAAATACCGGTGATCGTCCAGTGCTACCGAGATGGCGTCTAAGGTGGCAGTCAAAACGTGGTCGTTTTCGATACGATAACGCCCGCTAACCGTCCATTCGTCGCTGCTGTCTTTGAGTTCAACTTTAAAAAACGCCGCGTATTTTTTTAGCGCGTCGATAAAGCCCGCGATGATCGAGCGTGGCATCACCAAGAAAAAGCCATCAACGGTTTTGATCACGCGGAAAATCGCCCGCATACGGCCTTGCGGATTGCAACACGCTGACAAACGCTGTTGCCCTTCGCTCAAGGAAAGTACGTCTTGGGTGATCTGGCCTTGCAAAAATTTGGCGGCGTCGACGCCTTTGATCTGGACAGTACCCATTGAGGGCAGTGAAACGCTAAAATCGCTGGTCGGTAATACCGATTGAAGAAGTGGGTGCATTGAACACGCTGAAAGTGAATGTCGTTGCGCCATTCTAATTCATAAAGCCAAACCAAAAAACCGAGAAACTGAACAAAAATGAGTATTTCCGATCTGGATAAACGTCGTTTGCATTTTAGTTGCCGACGCGGAATGTTAGAAATCGACATTATTTTACTGGCGTTTTTTGAACGCGCCGAAGCGCGCTTAAGCGATGAACAATGGCGTGATTTCGCCGCTTTACTCGATGCGCAAGATCCGGATCTTTATAATTGGTTGATGGGATTTGGTGAGCCGGAAACGTTAGCGCTAAAAAATATGGTGGCCGAGATCCGGCGCACCGTACAGCCGTAATGGCGACGTTCGAGATCCAACCCTCGGCCGAGTTTTTATCGTTGCAACGAGGGTGTGTTGCGGTTGTTATCGTGTTGTTGATCGTGCGCTGGTCGGTGATTTCATTGGCGATGGCCGTGCTGATGTCATTCGCCTTTCTTTATCTGCTTTATCGGCAAAGAAACACGTCGCCATTGCCGCCAATCTGTTTGTTTCATGATGACAACGGGTGGCGATTGCGATCGAGCGATGGTGTTGAATCCGCCATCACGTTGCAACGCGCCGGTATCGCGACGCCGTTTTTTTTATTGCTGCAGTGGCAACACCACGATGAAGCGCGGGCGGGAAAGATCGTGATCTGGCGTGATGCGTTGAGCGAGAGTGATTTTCGTCACCTAAGCCGCTTGTATTGGAGCGAAAAATTCACCGCTTCTAGTAAATCTTAAGGCGAAAGGATGGTGTTTTTGGCGAACTCGCTCGCAACCGTGTTCGGGTAATCGCGATTGGAATGCAGACCGCGACTCTCTTTTCGGCTCATCGCTGAACGTACAATTAAATCCGCTACTTGCACCAAATTACGCAGCTCCAGCAAATCATTACTGACGCGAAAATGCGCGTAATACTCTTGAATTTCCTGTTGCAACAAGTGAATGCGGCGTTGCGCGCGCTCCAGTCGTTTATCGGTGCGCACAATACCGACGTAATCCCACATTAACTGACGCAGTTCGTGCCAGTTGTGCGACACCACCACTTCTTCGTCCGAGTCAGTCACGCGACTGGCATCCCAATCCGGTAATTTGGGGGGCATCGGAACTCGATCCCATTGCGCCAAAATATCTTCGGCGCAACTCTCGGCAAACACCACACATTCCAATAACGAATTGGACGCCATGCGATTAGCACCGTGTAAACCGGTCCACGACACTTCGCCTACGGCATACAATTGCGATAAATCGGTGCGGGCGTTCAAATCCACCAACACGCCGCCGCAGGTGTAATGCGCGGCCGGCACGATCGGCACCGGCTGTTTGGTTAAGTCATAG
>CAZYUS010000204.1:0-3864 GCA_964650615.1 uncultured Pseudomonadaceae bacterium
CACGGGAGAGCAAGCTCTCGAGATCGCGGACATGCTCGTGCGCTCCGGCGGTGTTGACCTCCTGGTCATCGACTCCGTAGCCGCTCTGGTACCCAGGGCTGAAATCGAAGGCGAGATGGGCGATTCGCACATGGGTCTGCAAGCACGCTTGATGTCACAGGCGCTGCGCAAATTAACGGCCAACATCAAACGCTCGAATTGTTTGGTGATTTTCATTAACCAGATCCGTATGAAAATTGGTGTGATGTTCGGTAACCCGGAAACCACTACCGGCGGTAACGCGTTGAAGTTTTACGCTTCAGTACGTCTGGATATCCGCCGTGTCGGTTCCGTCAAAGTCGGCGAAGAAGTGGTCGGCTCCGAAACCCGCGTCAAAGTGGTCAAAAACAAAATGGCTCCGCCATTCAAACAAGTCGATTTCGAGATCCTTTATGGCCAAGGTTGTTCGCTGGAAGGTGAGATCCTCGACCTTGGAGTCGCCCAAGGCTTGGTCGAAAAATCCGGCGCATGGTACAGCTATAACAACAACCGTATCGGTCAGGGCAAACAAAACGTGGTGCAATATCTGCGCGACAATCCAGCGATCTCGAACGAGATCGAAGCCAAGATCCGTGCCACCAGCATTGCGCCGATCACGCGTCAAGAAAGCAGTAATGATGAAGAGGTCGATGCCTGATCCTTCGCCGCTGAATATCGCGTTGCGCTTACTCGCGCGACGCGAACATTCGGCGCGCGAGCTGCAGACCAAATTGCTGGCACGAGGTTGTGAACCCGACGCCATTTCTGCCACACTTGCCGAGCTCGCGCGCAGAGGCTGGCAAAGTGATGATCGTTATGCGCAAGCGGCCGTTAATAGCGGTGCGCGCAAAGGTCATGGTCCTCTTCGCATCCGTCAGCAATTACAACGTGCTGGTGTTGATGCTTCACTTTCCGCTGCACAATTAGCCACCGAAAACGTTGATTGGCAGCAGGAAGCTCACCAAGCCGCCGAGAAATATCTGCGCGGCAAAGACTCAAGTGATCTCAAAGTCAAAGCAAAACTGCAGGCGTTTTTGATGCGTCGGGGGTTTTCTTCTGAGCAGATCCGCAGCGTCATGAAAACGGTTCGACACGCTGTTATCCACGAGTAATGCCGCCTTAAGCGCGATCACCTTTGTTACCCAACCGAATTCAATAAACCAACCAGGTGTTAACGCCGTGATCCGTACCAGTAACGAAATCCGTGAAGCTTTTTTACGTTTCTTTGAGCAAAAAGGCCACACTCGCGTCAGCAGTTCTTCGCTCATTCCCGGCAACGATCCAACCTTGCTGTTTACTAACGCTGGCATGAATCAATTTAAAGATTGTTTTTTAGGTGTCGAAAAACGTGATTACAAGCGCGCGGTGAGTTCACAAAAATGCGTGCGCGCCGGCGGTAAACACAATGATTTGGAGAACGTCGGTTACACCGCCCGTCACCACACTTTTTTCGAAATGTTGGGCAATTTTAGCTTCGGTGATTATTTCAAAAAAGACGCTATTCATTTTGCATGGGAGTTTTTAACTTCTTCGCAATGGTTGAATTTACCTAAAGAAAAATTATGGGTCACGGTTTACGCAACCGACGATGAAGCCTATGACATTTGGAACAAAGAAGTGGGCGTTCCTGCCGAGCGCATCGTCCGCATCGGTGATAACAAAGGCGCGCAATATGCGTCTGATAATTTCTGGGCTATGGGCGATACCGGCCCGTGCGGCCCTTGCACCGAGATTTTTTACGATCACGGTGCCGATATTTGGGGCGGCCCGCCGGGATCAGCAGAAGAAGACGGCGATCGTTATATCGAAATTTGGAACAACGTCTTTATGCAATTCAATCGCACACCTGATGGTGTGATGCACCCGTTGCCAGCGCCCAGTGTTGACACTGGGATGGGGTTAGAACGTATTTCGGCGGTGTTGCAACATGTGCATTCCAATTATGAAATTGATCTTTTCCAACACATTATCAACGCCGCGATCGACGTGACCGGCACTAAAGAAGGGCATTCAAAATCGTTGCGCGTCATTGCCGATCATATTCGTTCTTGCTCGTTTTTAATTGCCGACGGCGTAACGCCATCAAATGAGGGTAGAGGGTACGTCCTGCGTCGCATCATTCGTCGCGCCATTCGCCACGGTTATATGCTGGGTGTGAAAGACGCCTTTTTCTATAAATTGGTTCCGGCACTGATTGCTCAAATGGGCGATGCCTATCCGGATCTAAAACGCGAGCAAGATCGCATCGTGCGCGCGTTGAAATTAGAAGAAGAACAATTCGCTCGCACACTCGAACAAGGCTTAAAACTTCTGGATCAAGCCATCGTCTCCTTAAAAGGAAAAATCATTCCCGGCGATGTCGTATTTAAACTGTACGACACCTATGGCTTTCCGGTCGATTTAACCAATGATATTGCGCGGGAACGCGAATTGACCATCGACCAAGACGGTTACGATAAGTGTATGGAAGAGCAGCGAGAACGCGCGCGTGCCGCCAGCCATTTTGATGTGGATTACACAAAAGCGCTCAAAGTTGATGGCACCACCGAATTCCACGGTTACGAATCACTGCAAGAAACGGCAACCATCATAGCGTTATTTCAAGAAGGTCAATCGGTTACGAAAATTTCGCAAGGCGATGCGCTCGTGGTCTTAGATCACACGCCGTTTTACGCCGAATCCGGCGGGCAGGTAGGCGACCGAGGCGAGATCCAAAACGGTGCCTCCGTCTTTACCGTTAGCGACACGCAAAAATCCGGAAACGCGTTTGTCCATTTAGGAAAAATGGTCGGTGAATTAAGTGTCGGCGACACGGTGAATGCGTCGGTGAATCTGTCGGCACGCCGCGCAACCGCTTTAAATCATTCTGCGACCCATTTAATGCACGCCGCGTTACGCAAAGTATTAGGCACGCATGTGACGCAAAAAGGCTCGTTAGTCGATGCTGACCGTTTACGTTTTGACTTTTCACATAACGAAGGTGTCAACGCGGAACAAATTCAAGTCATCGAAACCTTGGTGAACGAACATATCCGCAGCAATCACACGGTAGCAACCGATGTCATGGCACCGGAAGATGCGGTAAAAGCAGGCGCGATGGCGCTGTTCGGTGAAAAATATGGCGACAAAGTTCGCGTGTTATCCATGGGCGAATTTTCCAAGGAATTGTGCGGTGGCACGCACGTAAAATGCACCGGAGATATCGGTTTTTTCAAAATCATTAGCGAAGGCGGCATTGCCGCCGGTGTGCGCCGTATAGAAGCGGTGACGGGTGCAAACGCGCTTGCCGCCGTTCACCAGCAAGAGGCGCAATTGCGCGAGTTGGCCCAATTTTTCAAAAGCGATGTCAACGCCGTGGGCGCCCGCATTAAACAAGCGATCGATCACAGCAAAGCCTTAGAAAAAGAAATTGAAACGTTGAAATCAAAACTCGCCGCCAATCGCGCCACTGAATTAGCGAATGAAGCCAGCGAACACAACGGTACGCGTTACGTGTTAGCCCAAATCGAAGGTGTTGACGCCAAAGGGTTGCGCGAACTCACCGAAAAATTACGCGATAAAACCAACGGTCTGGTTTTGTTGCTGATTCGCGACGGCGATAAATTGAGCTTTTGTGCCGGTGCCAGCAAATCGACGGCGACAAAAGTCGGAGCCGGCGACGTGGTGTCGCTGTTGGCCAATGAATTGAACGGTCGTGGAGGGGGCAAGCCCGATATGGCCCAAGGTGGCGCGAATGTCGGTGTCGATGTGAACGTCGCGCTTGAAAAGGTTCGCGCATTCGTCGTTACACGATTGAGCTAACGCCTTGGCGCTGATTGTTCAAAAATACGGCGGCACATCCGTTGG
>CAZYUS010000205.1:0-3842 GCA_964650615.1 uncultured Pseudomonadaceae bacterium
CACCATGTCATTCAATTACCCGCACGCGATGCTGACGGTAATTTGTTTTTCACCAGCGCCCTGCTACCCCGCCACGTGGATGCTGAACGCAACTATCGCCCTTACACCGAAGCCACCATTATTGAACAAGCGTTTAAGTTTTTAGGCGAACGATACGGCTGGGGGCATCGCTATAACGCGCGTGATTGCAGCGGATTTGTGTCCGACGTTTATCGCTCAATGGGTATGTTTTTACCACGCAATACCGGCGACCAAGCCCGTAATCCAAGCGTCAAAAAAATCACTTTTGATGCGCAGGATAATATCGAAAAACGCAAAGCGATTTTGCGAAAAACGCGCGTCGGTGATCTGGTGTTTATTCCCGGTCACGTGATGATGGTGATCGGTCATCACCATGACGAAGTGTTTGTCATTCACGATACCACCGGCATTCGCCTATCCGATCATAATCATCACGTCAAAACGCACACCTTGAACGGGGTTTATGTTACGCCATTATTGGCCCTAATGGCCGATGACCGTACGCCGACGATCATGACCATTACAACAATCGAACATCTTATGCCGCTGGATTAACCGCCATGAAAATTACCGATATTCGTTTAGGATTACTCACCGTGCCGTTGAAAACACCATTCAAAACGGCCCTCAGAACGGTTGATCAAATTGCCGACATTATTGTCGTCATCGAAACCGACAGCGGACACTGCGGCTACGGTGAAGCCCCCGCAACCGCCATCATCACGGGCGACACTCACGGCGGTATCCGTGATGCCATTGAATCCGTGATTAAACCGAAATTAATCGGCGAAGACATCGCTAACCTTAATCGCATTACGCATTTGATTCAATCGGCATTAGTGAAAAACACCAGTGCAAAAGCGGCGGTCGAAATAGCGGTTTACGACTTGTTTGCACAGCTTTATCAAGCACCGTTATACAAAATTCTCGGTGGCGGCGATCCGGTTATCACCACCGACATCACGATTAGCGTTGATCACATCGACAAAATGGTGGCCGATTCGGTGGCCGCCGTCGAACGCGGATTTGATTCGTTGAAAATTAAAGTCGGCAAAGATATCGGCGTCGATATCGAACGCGTAAAAGCTATTCACGCCGCAGTGGAAGGACGCGCATTATTACGCTTGGATGCAAACCAAGGCTGGACGGCCAAACAAGCGGTGTTTGCGCTGCGCACTATTGAAGAAGCCGGCATACATCTTGAACTCATCGAGCAACCGGTTAAAGCGCACGATATCGCCGGACTCAAATACATTACCGAGCGCGTAACAACGCCGGTGATGGCCGACGAGAGTGTATTCGGTCCGGTAGAAGTGATTGAATTAATTCGCCAACGCGCTGCCGACATTATCAATATTAAATTGATGAAAAGTGGCGGCATTTCAAACGCGTTACACATTGCCGACATTGCCATCATGCACGATATCGAATGCATGATCGGCTGTATGCTGGAAGGCAGCATCAGCGTGGCGGCGGCGGCGCATGTGGCCGCCGCCAAATCGCAGGCGATCACCAAAATTGATCTCGATGGACCATCGCTGTGTCAATTTGACCCAATCGTCTCTGGCGTGACGTTTAACGACGCCGAAATTCGTATTGGCAATGCGCCCGGTTTAGGCGTGAGCGCCATTGAACAGGTCACGTGGTTTAATTGAGCGACAAGGAGAAACGATGTCGGCTTTAATCACGATACGTAGCATGCGCGAAGGAATGTCAGCCATCGAACGACGAATCGCCGATTTTGTATTGGATAACGCGCATTTGATCCGCGACTATTCCTCGCAACAATTGGCCAGTGCGCTGGGCATCAGTCAATCCAGCGTGGTGAAATTTTGTCAACGACTCGGGTTCAAGGGTTATCCGGATCTGAAATTGGCGATACATGAAGAAGTGGTGCGCCAACCCGCCAACCTAACGCAAGAACAGCAATCACCAGAACCCCAAATCATTAAAATATCGTCAACACTCTTGCAACAAAAGTGGCGCGCCGTTGAAGAAACGCTGGCCATTAACGCTAACGTCGATCTGCAAAAATTTATTGCATGGTTATCGAGCACCCAACAGCTTTACATTATCGGTATCGCCGAAGACAGCTTAGTGGCACGCGAGTTAGCGCTGCAATTCATGGCGCGGGGTTACACGGTTATTTCCGACAGCGATCCGTTCTCGATGCGATTGGCGCTAAATTCAATCGGTGAACACGATCTTCTTTTTATCGTTTCGTCGAATGAACAACATGCCGACTTAATGGCGCTCGCGCACAAAGCGCGCGACCGTCACGCCAAAGTGGTTTCAGTCACGCGTCTCACCGCAAAAAACATTCACGCATTGGCCGATTTGGCACTCTTCGTTTCGGCCAATGATAAACAAGCAGAAATCGCTGCCATGTTGTACCGCTTCGCGTTACAACATCTGTTTGATTGTTTGTATCATTTGCTCGGCGAGCATCAAACATCATGAAAACGAAAACGAGCGTTGTGCTTGCCTCCATCCTGTTTTTGACCAGTCAGGCGATAGCGGAAACGCACACGTCGTTGGCACCCACGAAACAAGTGTTGCTGGTCATCGCAGAACATAACGATCAACCGTTGGCAACTGTCTATCGCGTGCAAGCAATAGAAAATTCATGGCAATACATTGGCACTGGCGTGCGCGCCGTCGTTGGTAAAAATGGCGTCAATAAAACCAAAGAAGGCGATGGTCGCGCGCCTTCTGGCCGCTTTAGTCTCGTCGATAGTTTTGGTTATAGCGGCGAAAAAGCCTCAACCATGAAGATGCCCTATCGCGCCATGAGCGCCGACGCTGAATGTGTTGATGACGTAGCATCAACAGCCTACAACCGCATCGTCAATCAATCATCTGCCCGCGCTTTCACTCGATGGAACAGCAGCGAGCATATGCGCCGTGATTTATTCCATAACGACGATCTCTACAAATGGGGATTGGTGGTTTCCTACAACACCGAACACCCCGTTCAACACGGCGTCGGCAACAACAAAGGCTCATGTATTTTTATTCATATTTGGCGCTCGCCCCTTGAAGGCACTGCCGGATGCACCGCGTTAAGTGAACCGGATCTGTTGACGATTTTAAATTGGCTCGATCCGACTCAGCAGCCGCAATTAATACAAGGCACGCGTGCGCAGTTAGACGCGATGACGTTACCGTTTGCTTTACCCTCATTGTCGGAGTTGTGATCATGAATCTTGCTCCCCGCCACAGCATTGCCTCCGGTTCTGGTTATCAGTTGTCGATCGAACAACTGCAAGCATTTGTGGTCACGGTGCAAACCGGTAGCTTCTCGGCGGCCGCGCGTAAACTCAACAAAGCACAGTCGTCAGTGAGCGGGCTTATCAGCAATCTCGAAATCGAAACCGGATGTGCTTTATTCGACCGCAGCAAGAATCGGCCCGCGTTAACCAAGCAAGGTAACGCGTTGTTGCAACATGCCGAAGCGGTAGTCAATCGTCATCACGATTTACTCGCTCGCGTAAATCGTCTAAATGAACATTCAGAAGAAAACGTTCACGTAATGTTGGACGAACGCGTTTTTCGTCAAATGCCATTGAGCACGCTGTTGCGCGATTTTCAGCAGCATTTCCCCAACACCACACTGACCATTACCAGCACATCGCGCACAACGGCACTTGAGCATCTTCGGCACGCTACCGGCGACATCGCTTTAATCGCAACCGATGATGTCAATGTGAGTCATTTGCAATTTAAGGCCATTGGTCAATTGCAATACGGCATCGTGGTAAGTGCGCAACATCCTTTAGCGCGAGATCCAGCCAAAAGCGCAAAGCACTTGTCACAATACC
>CAZYUS010000206.1:0-3789 GCA_964650615.1 uncultured Pseudomonadaceae bacterium
CACGTCGATGCGGTCGAGCAAGGGGCCCGACAGTTTGCCGCGATAGCGCCGCCAGCGCGAATATTCCTGATGCAAACGATCGTGATACGCATGACGATTAGGTAGTTGCGTTAGCGCATCGGTGGTGGCGCGTAGACGTTGTTCACGCAACGATTGCCGCAGCTGCTCCGATTCACTTTCGCTGGCACGTAGCTGTTCGCGCAGCCGCTTGATTTCGCCTTCACTGGTTTGTTGACGCTTGAACTGGGTGCTGCGAAATTTTTCCACGCTGCCCACAATATTATCCAGCTGCGCCGACAACGATTGCTGTAATTGCTGCAGGTCGCTCGCTTGTCGCACGTTAGCCTGCATACTTAACACTTGCTCGCGAACATCACTGTTCAGTCGATCCGATTCATTGATCGAGGCTTGTTCGCGTTCACCGTGCGCCGCCAAAAACGCTTCGATTTGCGCTTGCTCTTCACTGCTGGCATCGAGCACTAACACCGACAGATCTTCGAGCAATTCCATCAGTTGACTTGTATCGTGCAAGCTGGCGGCTTTTTTGCGTAATTGTTGTAATTGTTCGTCACTGCTGTCCGGCACATTCAAATTATCCATCAGCCGCAATAATGGTGTTAGCAGATCTGGAGTCAACGTCATCGCTTTAGCAGATTCTTTGTTGCTTTCACTTTTAGTCTGAGACGTAGCGTCTGCTTTGCGATCACCAAACCAACGCGTCCAGAATCCGGCCTTTTCCTGTTGCGGCCAATTTAAGAACGCGTGCGCGATGCTGCCCGCCAAATGCACGCTGTCTTCGTCATTGACGTTGATTTGTTTTAGTAAATTAAGCACCGCTGGCGGTAAATCGGCGCGCAGAAATTCGTCCATTAATTGCACGGCAGTGACGCCTTGCAACGCTTTTTGCTGCCGCGTGGCGTCATCGTCGATTTCACGCAGAACCTGCGTCACCACGTCGACTTGTTTTTGAATCGCGCTGATGTCGCCCGATTTTTTTATGATGCCGCGCAATTGTTCCAGCGCGAGATCGAGATTTTTATGCAGACCCGATCCGATAAAGCTGATTTTCACGATCACGCGTTTGAGCGACTCCAAATCGTCTACCGAACTTGGCGTGGTCAGGGGTAAATCAAAGTTGCTGGATTTCTGATTCATGGTCGCGCAATTCGTTTGGCCGGGGCCGGTGGGGCGAGCGGCGTTCGATGACCCGGCTCACCCAATTGCCAGTCGTGATTGATCGCAATTTGCATCGCGATCGGCAAATGATCCGAGTAACAGTATGGCAGCACTTCCAATTCCTGCACGGTGAGCGATGGCGTCACCAAAATATGATCAATACTGCGCGACGGATTCCAACTCGGAAACGTGAGCGGAGGCTGTGACATTGGTTGCACCGGCAAACCACCGGCTTGCAAATGGGCGCTCACTTCGACGCCATCGCCATTCATATCACCCATCACCACGACGTGACGGTGATGCGCGACTTTTTGCGCGATGTAGCGCAACTGGCGGCCCCGCCCGCGCGCGCCCAGTGACAAATGCAACACCACGATCACCAACGGTTGGTCGCCGCCGCCGATATGGGCCTCGATGGCACCACGGCCCGGGATCAACCCGGGCAAACGGTGTTCGGTAAGGTGCTGCACCGGAAAACGCGACAGCAGCCCATTACCGTGCTGGCCTAACTGCGCCAAATTGCGCGTGCGCTGGGCGTGGCAATAAGGAAACCCGGCTAAATCGCCCAAATATTCAACCTGATTGAGAAATCCGCTGCGCAAACTGCCGCCATCGACTTCCTGCAAGGCAACGACGTCGAAGTTCGTGATAAGACCGGCCATGCGGCGCAAATTAGAGGGGCTGGCCTTGTGTGGCAGCACATGACGCCAACCGCGAGTGAAGTATTCATGAGTGGTTTGCGTTTCGATGCCACATTGGATATTCCATGACAGCAAACGCAAGGACGACGACGGCATGATAACGGCCAAGCAACAGTGACACGTAGGCCCTAAATGATAGTGCGGATTGGCGTTCTCAAGGATGAATTTTGACGTGACGATAAAAACAAAATAGTGAACCGAAATGAGCAATGCGGCTTACCACCGCCACAAAAAAGGGCGGTGAAAACCGCCCTTTCGTCGCTTAGTGCAAACCGGTCATGTAGTTGGCGATCAGGGCGATCTGTTCATCGCTCATTTTTTTAGCAATATCGCGCATCACGTTGTTGGCATCGTTGGCGCGACTGCCCGCGCGAAAATCCTTCAACTGCTTGATCACGTAGTCGCCGTGCTGACCGCTAACACTCGGGAAGCCCGCCGCCGCAACACCAGCACCATTCGGCGCATGGCAAGCGGTACAAGCGGGAATACCTTTGCTGCTATCACCGCCGTTATATAACTTGCGACCGGCTTCCAACCCCTCTTTCTTGGCCGCTACCGCCTGCGGTTTTTGCTTGGAAAAATACGCCGCCACATCGGCAACATCGCTCGGAGTCGCCAGCATCGCTGCCATCGGAGCCATGGTGGGGTCAAAACGTCCGGCCTTGCCCTGCGTTTCTAAACCTTTCTTGAAATCGTTTAATTGCTTAACTAAGTACGCTTCGTTTTGACCAGCCAATTTCGGCCAGATCGACGTTACGCTGTTGCCATCCGCACCATGACAGGCCGCGCAGGCCGCCGCTTTGGCTTGACCGGCTTCGGCGTTACCGGCAAACGCCATCGGTAGCGCGCCGAATGTCAGCGCCGCCAGGACAATCAGTTTTTTCATGTAATTAAGTCCGCTGATGATGGAAAGGAATTACGCCACTCGTGCCGTTCGAATCGCAGACGGTCTGCGACACACTGCTATGATCACAGTCCGGCGGCAAAGGCGGCGAATTATACAAGGCCACACGCCGCATCGCAGGGTGTGATTAAAAATAGATGAATATTGATTTTACCAAAGCACAATTCTTGATGGGCGCACCGACACGGGGCCAACTGTCCGGTGACTACGGCGTTGAAGTGGCCTTTGCCGGCCGCTCCAACGCGGGCAAATCGTCGTGCTTAAACAAGCTCACCGCGCAACACCAACTGGCCCGCGTATCCAAAACACCGGGCCGCACGCAAATGATCAATTTGTTTGCGCTCGATCCGCATCGCCGCCTTGTCGATTTGCCGGGTTACGGTTACGCCGAAGTGTCGCAAGAACTACGCGCCCAATGGCACCAAGCGTTGGCCGATTACTTACATCATCGTCAAAGCCTGATCGGCATTGTGGTGCTGATGGACATCCGCCATCCGTTTACTGAACCCGATCAAATGCTGATCGATTTTGCCGAAGCGGCGCATAAGCAGATTCATATCGTGCTGACCAAAGCCGATAAACTTAAATTCGGTGCGCGCAAAAACGCCTTTCTGAAAGCGCAACGCGACTGCGCGCCGTTTTCGCACCGCAGCGTGCAAATGTTTTCGACCATGGAAAATATTGGCGTCGAGGAATTGCAACGCAAATTGAATGAATGGCTAGCGAAATCAGTGATTGAGTAAAAAAATAACCCCGGTGCGAGGCGCAACCGGGGCGATACGAAACCGGATTGGGGAAGCCGGTTTCAAATCCCGCCTAAGGAGGGAGTCGAGCGGGATAGAGCGCCCGTCATGAGCGCTCGGGTGATATGACGCCAGAGTTTCGTGTTGGTTTCCGTTATGGGTTGTAAACAGATGTTGCCACGCCGGTGGCGGTCTTCATCAAGGAAAAGTTCAATGCGCCTCGTCCCAATTCTGGCCGACGCCAACCTCAACCAATAACGGCACC
>CAZYUS010000207.1:0-1991 GCA_964650615.1 uncultured Pseudomonadaceae bacterium
GACGCCTTTTTTATTTCACTACTTTTAATGAAGGGCGTTTTGCGCCGGGCTTAGGCGGTGTCGGTTTGTCGTCACCGGCATCGGCATTGGCATTTTCACTCGTGCTGACTATTACGGGCGCATTCTCGTTTGGTTTTGGTGTGCTTTGTGGCGACGTTTCTGCTTCACCGAACATCATACCGGCACCGTTTTCGCGTGCGTGAATGGCGATGATCGCGCCCATCGGCAGCGACAAACGGCGCGACACACCACCGAAGCGTGCCGAAAAAGCCAACCATTCGTTATCCCAACTAAATTGGCCCACAGCGCGCGCAGCGATGTTCAACACAATCTTTCCCTCTTGTACAAATTCGCGCGGCACTTGCACGCGTTCATCGCTGACATCGACGGTGATATGCGGCGTTAAGCCGTTATCCGACATCCATTCATACAAGGCTCGAATCAAATAGGGACGTGAGGAAGTTATCGTGTTGGTGGTCATCGTTATACTCATTTCAGTCGGCGAAAGATCAGACAATAAAAAGGCGGCTTCACGCCGCCTTGTTACTAAAACTTAGTGACCATCTGGGTAAACATCTTTCCAGTATTCTTTTTTCAACATATACGCAAAGATGAAAAACACCAGTAAGAATATCATGGCGTAAATACCCATGACTTTGCGTTCTTGTTTTACCGGCTCGCCGACATATTGCAAAAAGTTGGCGATATCGCGCACCGCGCTATCGTACTCGTCCGGTGTCATCGAGCCGTCTTGCACCAATTCGAACCCATGCTCGTCGGTACGCGCTTGTAGACCTTGAAGTGGTTGCAAAACGTGTGGCATACCGACGCTGGGAAATACCGTATTGTTTACGCCGTAAGGACGTTTTTCGTCCTTATAAAAGCTTTTCAAATACGTATAAATCCAGTCGGTGCCGCGTGAACGTGACACTAACGATAGATCCGGCGGCGGTGCGCCGAACCATTTCGCTGCGTCGTCTTTTTTCATCGCGATGGTCATTTGATCGCCAATTTTTTCACCCGTAAACATCAGGTTTTTGGCCACCAAATCGTTGGGTAATTGCAAGTCTTTGGCCAAACGCTCATAGCGCTGGAATTCCAGCGAATGGCAACCCAAGCAATAATTTACATAAAGCTTGGCACCATTTTGTAACGACACGAAATTATCCGGTTGCACGTTCGCGTGTTGAAGTTGAATGCCGTCGCCGGAGGCGAACACGACACTGACAACGCAACTCAATAAACCTAATACGAGTTTTTTCATTATTTAACCCTCGTCGGTTCGGGTTTGTTGAATCGGGATTCCCAGCGGGTAAACCACGGCATCAACAAGAAAAACGCAAAATAGTAAGTGGTGCAGATCTGTGAAATCAATTTTTTGGTGTCGGTCGGTTGCTGCGAACCCAGATAACCCAACACCACAAATGACACCACAAACAAACCCAATGCCACTTTGTAAGGCCAGCCGCGATAACGAATCGACTTCACCGGATTTTTGTCGAGCCACGGTAAGGCAAATAAAATGGCGATGGCACCGCCCATGGCTAACACGCCCATTAATTTATCGGGGATCGCGCGCAAGATGGCGTAAAACGGCGTGAAGTACCACACCGGAGCAATATGCGGGGGCGTTTTAAGCGAATTAGCCGGTTCGAAATTCGGCGCTTCCAGAAAATAACCGCCGCCTTCAGGAAAGAAAAAGATCACCGCACAAAATGCGATTAAAAAGCCCGCGACACCCATAATATCTTTCACGGTGTAGTACGGGTGAAACGGAATTCCATCGAGCGGAATGCCGTTGGCGTCTTTGTTTTTCTTGATCTCGATACCATCTGGGTTATTCGAGCCAACGTGATGCAGGGCAACCAAATGCACAAAAACCAATCCCAATAATGCCACCGGTAACGCCACAACGTGTAACGAGAAAAAGCGATTTAAGGTAGCACCGGAAACGATGTAATCACCACGGATCCACAACGTCAACGCATCAC
>CAZYUS010000207.1:2001-3638 GCA_964650615.1 uncultured Pseudomonadaceae bacterium
ATACCAAACGGAACGGCTCCGAATAAGTTGATGATGACCTGCGCACCCCAGTACGACATTTGGCCCCACGGCAACAAATAACCCATGAAGGCTTCGGCCATCAGCAACAGGAAAATACCCATGCCGATTAACCACAATAATTCGCGCGGTTTTTTGAATGATCCGTACAACAGACCACGAAACATATGCAAATAAACCACGATAAAAAAGAATGAAGCGCCGGTGGAATGCATATAGCGCAATAACCAGCCTAACTCGACGTCGCGCATGATGTATTCGACCGAAGCAAATGCACCTTCGGCTGAATTGTTGTAGAACATGGTGAGCCAAATACCGGTCAATAACTGGTTCACCAACACCAGCATCGCGAAACCACCGAAGAAATACCAAAAGTTAAAATTCTTCGGCGCGTAATATTTGGTCATGTGGTATTCCATCGTTTCCGTCGCCGGAAAACGATTGTCCACCCAATCCATCAGATTTTTTTCGGGCTTTTGTTCGGCAGCCATTATGCACCCACCTTGTCATCGACGCCGATTATCAGCGTGTGATCGTTAGCAAACGAATACGGAGGAATATCCAAGTTGGCCGGGGCGGGAACGCCGTTATAAACACGGCCCGCCAAATCGAATTTGGAACCGTGACAAGGGCAGTAAAATCCGCCTGCCGTTAACTCGGCGGTCGCTTCTCCGTGAAAAACCGGAATACAGCGGAGGTGGGTACAGGTGCGCTCGGCGATAAAAAATTCGGGATTTTGCGAGCGATGCGTGTTCTTGGCATAGTCCGGCTGTAACGAGCTTGCGCTATCCGGATCTTTTAATTCCGTCGCGAGACCGTTCAAGGCGTCCAAGGTTGCTTTGGTGCGACGCAAAATCACCACTGGTTTGCCACGGTAAGACACCGTGATCTGTTCACCCGGCTCAATTTTGCTGATATCAACTTCAACCGGCGCGCCCGCTGCTTGAGCTTTGGCGCTCGGCAACCAAGATTTGATAAACGGCGTAACCGCGAAACCGGCCCCAACCGCACCAATCGCGGCGGTGGCGACAGCTAAAACGCGGCGACGGCCTAAATCAACACCATCGTTGCTCATTCGGAGGTACTCCCCACTGTTTTTATGGAAATCTTGATGACGTGTGTTGGAAACCGCAGTTTTCAAAACTCACCAAGTATGGCTCGCTACAAGCCTTTTGCTGCTCGTTTTATTAAATAGACCGCAAAAATGCCGCAGGATTTTAGTGCAAGGGCGTTGATGTCACAAGGAAATGGGGCGGGCCGACAAAAAAGATTTTTTTGACCGTGATCAATGCAGACAAAAGCAAACGCCCGGCAAGAACCGGGCGTTTGTAATAAACCACTAAGGCTCAGTTATCGGCGCATGTTTGATCAAACCTGTGTAAATATAACGAGGATCGCTTGGGTGAAAGGCCAATCCTCTGATTGCATCAGTTAACTCATAAGTAGCATCATTGACGGTTAGGTTTCCCGAACCGGCATCATAACGGTATAAGGCCGGCCCCCATATGTAATAAAGCACATCGGGATTGCTCGGATGCGGATACAAATAGTAAGACACCAACACTCCAGGTTGTGCGCCACCGGTTTGTTGTACCACACGTTGAAAATTCAAGCCCCCG
>CAZYUS010000208.1:0-3591 GCA_964650615.1 uncultured Pseudomonadaceae bacterium
CGGTAGCGTCATTGATTGGGTGATGAAAGCCGAAGGTGTGTCATTCAAATTGGCGGTTGAGATGCTGCGCAGTGAATCGGCGGTAACGGCAACGCCGATCGAACACGTCGCCAAAAAATGCACGACACCGAAACTGGCGTCCTTTTTAGCCGCCGACTCTGACGAGCAAAGTTTGCTGCAACAGGTGATTACGTTTTACCACGATTGCCTGAAAACCAGCCCGGAAGCGCTGGCTTATCTCGATAAACGCGGATTAAACAACACAGACTTAATCGACACCTTTAAATTGGGTTTTGCCAATCGCACGATTGGTTATCGTTTGCCACACGCTAATCGTGTCGAGGGTGCGGTGTTGCGCGGCAAATTGCAAAACATCGGTATTTATCGCGCCAGTGGTCATGAACAGTTAACCGGTTCGCTGGTGGTGCCAGTGATTAATGAAAGCGGCGTCATTAGCGATGTGTACGGGCGCAAGATCACCGAGCGACTGCGCGATGGCACCGCGTATCACTTGTATTTGCCGGGGCCACATCGCGGCGTGTGGAATGTCGCCGGATTGCAGAACACGGACGAAGTGATTTTATGTGAAGCATTGATTGATGCGATGACGTTCTGGGTCAATGGCTACAAGAATGTGACGGCGAGTTACGGTATTGAAGGCTTCACGTCGCATCATTTGAATGCGTTTAAGCAACACAATATAAAACGGATCTTGATCGCGTATGACCGCGATGACGCCGGTGACAAAGCAGCGGCGGCACTCGCACAGAAATTGATCGCCGAAGGCTTTGAATGCTTCCGGGTGTTGTTCCCCAAGGGCATGGATGCCAACGAGTACGCACTGAAAGTGGGCCCAGCGCCAAAAAGTCTTGGTGTGGTGCTTAGAAAAGCGGAATGGCTCGGCAAAGGTGCTGCACCATCGTTAACGGTCAATCAAACCAGTGTGACTGAAAGCAAAGTAACAGCGACAACAGAACTACAAGCCACTGAAAAAAATAGTGAGCCAACAAGAGCAACCAGCATCACAAGCGTTCCTTCTTTAGTTGCCGATATTGAACCGTCACTGCCAGAAATCAAATTGCTGCCCTTACCGGCATCGCCACTACCCAAAATCGAAACCCCCGCGATTGATGCCGAAATCAAAGACGGCGATGTACATATCACGTTTGCCGACCGCCGTTATCGCGTGCGTGGTCACGACAAGAACACGGCGCCGGAACAACTCAAAATCAATCTGTTGGTATCGAATGACAGCGGTGCTGTGCAGGGATGCACGAATGCCACGGGCGCAGGATGCGCAGGAGTGGCCATGCACGTTGATAATCTGGATCTGTACAGCGCCAAAGCACGGCAGGCGTTTATCAAACAGGCCAGTATTGAATTGGGCGCTGGCGAAGATGTAATCAAAACCGATATCGGCAAAGTGTTATTGCATTTAGAAAATCTGCACGACGCTAAGTTAAAAGAAATCACCACGCCACAAAAAGCAGCAGGCCCTCAACTGGATGATGCCGAACAAGCCGAAGCATTGGCGTTATTGAAAGCACCGGATTTATTACAACGCATCCTCGATGACTTTAATCGCTGCGGTGTTGTCGGCGAAGAAACCAACAAGCTCGTGGGTTATCTCGCGTGCGTGTCACGCAAATTGGATAAGCCACTGGCCGTGATCATCCAGTCGAGTTCGGCAGCGGGCAAATCGTCATTGATGGACGCCGTATTGCAAATGATCCCGAGTGAGGAGCGTGTGCAATACAGCGCGATGACCGGGCAATCGTTGTTTTACATGGGCGAGACCAATCTCAAGCACAAGATCCTCGCGATTGCCGAAGAAGAAGGCGCGGCGCGCGCGGCTTATGCGTTAAAGCTGTTGCAAAGTGATGGCTCGTTGACGATTGCGTCAACAGGTAAAGACCCGGTGACCGGCAATTTAATCACGCAGGAATACCGTGTCGAAGGCCCGGTGATGATCTTTTTAACGACGACCGCGATTGATATTGACGAAGAATTATTGAATCGCTGTGTCGTGTTATCGGTTAACGAATCGCGTGAGCAGACGCGCGCGATCCACGCACAGCAGCGCGCACGGCGCACGCTGGCGGGCCTGCAAGCGCGCGTTGAACGCGAGCGCATTATCCGCGCGCACGCGAATGCACAACGTCTCTTAAGACCATTGGCGGTGATCAATCCGTATGCTGATCAACTGACCTTCCTCGACAGCAAAACGCGCACGCGGCGCGATCACGAAAAATATCTCAGCTTAATCGACAGCATCGCGTTACTGCACCAACACCAGCGCCCGATCAAAACCTTATTGCATGGTGGCCAATCACTCGAATACGTCGAAGTCACCTTGAGCGACATTGCGAAAGCGAACCAACTGGCGCATGACGTGCTTGGCCGCTCACTCGATGAACTGCCACCGCAAACGCGCAAATTGTTGAAGCTGATTGACGAGATGGTGATTGATCGTTGCACACAACAAGTGATGAAAGTCAGCGATTATCGTTTTAGCCGCAAGGACGTGCGCGATCACAGCGGTTGGGGTGATACGCAATTAAAACTGCATCTGCACCGCTTAGAAGAAATGGAATATTTGATCGCGCATCGCGGCACACGCGGGCAAGCGTTCGTGTACGAATTGGTGTGGAACGGTGGCAGTGAGGACGGCAACACCTTCTTGCCGGGCCTGATAGATGTAAAGAAATTGAGTTACGACGAAAAGAAGTCGGGGCTAAATGGCGAGAAGTCGGCCCTCGGTCGGCCCCAAGTCGGGGGGATGTCGGCCCGTGGTCGGAGTGCTGATTTAAACGAAATCATCGAGAAAAATAATCTCGATAACGATTTAGCGAATGAAACAGCCGAAAACGCACTACTACCAAATAAAAACAACGGCGCATCGTACCGTAGTGTTATCGCCGCCAAAGCGCGCGAGTAAATATCATGGCCTTGCGCAATAAAAAAAGCGGCAGCGAAAAAAAGCCAAGCAAAAAGCGTCACGTTGAGCACAATGGTTTATATCCCTATCAGCTGTTGTATCTCGATTGGCGCGCGACCCGCGCGTTCAGCGCGCATGCGCAGGTTGGTATCGATGCGGCGTTACGCCGATTTATTGAATGGTGCGACGAGCGCGGCCTGCAACAACCGACTGAAATTACACGCCCGATCATCGAACGCTATCAACGCCATTTGTTTTACAGCCGCAAAGCCGATGGTCAGCCGATTGGCTTGAGCACGCAGATCAGCTACCTGCAATCGATTCGTGGCTGGTTCCGTTTTTTAGCGCGCGAGAATCACATCCCGTTTAATCCGGCGGCGGATCTGGTGATGCCGCGCAAACCGAAACGGTTGCCGCGTGGCATCCTGTCGATTGAAAGCGTGATCGCGATTTTGCAACAACCGGATGTGACCACCTTAACCGGCGTGCGTGATCGCACGATCTTGGAAGTGTTGTACGCGACCGGCATGCGCCGTTCGGAACTCATCAATCTAAAACTGCATCACATTGACCGCGAACGTGGCACGGTGTTTATCGAACAAGGCAAAGGCCGCAAAGATCGTTATGTGCCGATTGGTCAGCGCGCGATTGAA
>CAZYUS010000209.1:0-3556 GCA_964650615.1 uncultured Pseudomonadaceae bacterium
ATATTTTTAAAACCGGTCCATAACTTGTTGCGCAACATTAGAATGCGTTCGTTCTCGCGGTGCATTTCTTCGCGCGCAATACGATAGGCCTCACCCATGCCAACGATTTGATGGGTAGGCAGCGTGCCAGAACGCATACCGCGTTCGTGTCCGCCACCGTGCATTTGCGCGGCGATACGAGCGCGTGGTTTGCGTCGAACATACAACGCGCCAATGCCTTTCGGGCCGTAGATCTTGTGGCTGGTGAGCGACACTAAATCGGCTGGAATTTTTTCCATGTCCAATTCAACTTTACCCGCGCTTTGCGCCGCATCAGTGTGAAATAAAATGCCGCGTTCGCGCGTAATTTTGCCGATCGCTTCGATATCTTGAATGACGCCAATTTCATTATTGACGTGCATGATTGAAACTAAAATGGTGTCGGGGCGAATGGCGGCTTGTAGTTTGTCGAGATCGATCAAACCGTCTTTTTCAGGCTCCAGATACGTCACATCGAAACCCTGCCCTTCTAAATAACGACACGTGTCCAACACGGCCTTGTGCTCGGTTTTGCAGGTGATGATATGACGGCCTTTGTCTTTATAAAATTCAGCGACGCCTTTAATGGCTAAATTATCGGATTCGGTGGCACCGCTGGTCCAGACGATTTCACGCGGATCGGCATTTAATAATTTGGCAACTTCTTCGCGCGCCACTTCAATCGCTTCTTCGGCTTGCCAACCGAATTTGTGCGAACGGGAAGCCGGATTGCCAAACATACCGTCTTGAGTGAGGTACTGCATCATTTTGGCCGCGACGCGCTCGTCAACTGGGCAGGTGGCGGAATAATCAAAATAAATCGGGAATTTCATGTGTTTAACTCAATGCGTTAACCAATAACATCTTCAAGCGCTACGTCGATGCGACCGCTTTTGCGTTGATCTTGTCGTTTGGCAATGGATTTGACGTCATGCCGTGCGATCACTTCCGCGAGCGAAATACTGCTTAGAAAATCGTAGATTTGTTTACTGAGCTCTAGCCATAACTTGTGTGTCAAACACACTTCGCCGTCATGACAATCGCCGCCGCCGCCACAACGGGTGGCATCCAAACTTTCGTTGACTGCGGTGATCACTTCGGCAACCGAAATTTGCTCGGGGTCGCGCCCCAAACGATAGCCGCCACCGGGACCGCGTACGGAGGAAACCAATCCTTCACGGCGAAGTTGCGCGAACAACTGTTCAAGATAGGACAGCGAAATGCCCTGTCGCGACGAGATTTCGGCCAACGCCACCGGGCCACGCTCGAAATGAAGTGCTAAATCAAGCATAGCGGTGACGGCATAACGGCCTTTGGTACTGAGTTTCATGTCATTACAGCCCCACCTGCGGGTCGATGGGGCAAGTTTAACAAATCCCGAGTAATTTAGTCATGTATTATTCGAAGAAAAAACAGAGGATTTAGATGTGATAATCCAGCTCGACCACCGGCTCGCCGTCTAAGAGCGGTTTGAATTTTTGCCCATCGAGCGGTTTGAATTCTGGGCAGCAATCCAGATTCGCGCCGCTGTTTCGCAGCGCGTCTTCCAGCGCCGCCGTGCGCGCGTCCATTAGTGCAATGTGCTGCAACAAATTGGCTAACGCCGGTGTCAGCGGATCTTGTGACTTGCCCACCATACCGTAGGCTTGGAATCCGGCGGCGCGTTCTTCTTCGGCAAGGATCTTGCCCGGGATGCCAACCACGGTTGCACCACTTGGAACGTCTTTAACCACCACCGCATTAGACCCGACTTTGCCGCCCGCGTGGATCGTGATCGGCCCTAATATCTTGGCACCGGCACCGACCACGACGCCATCTTCCAAGGTAGGATGACGTTTCCCTGCCTGCCAACTGGTGCCGCCTAAGGTAACGCCATGGTAGAGCGTAACGTCATCGCCGACTTCAGCCGTCTCGCCGATCACGACCCCCATACCATGGTCGATAAAAAACCGTCGTCCTAGGGTGGCACCGGGGTGGATCTCGATGCCTGTTAACCAGCGCGCCACATTTGACAACCACCGCGCGAGCCATTTGAAACCCCAACACCAGAGGGGATGGGTGATTCGATGCATCCAGATCGCGTGCATGCCGGGATAATTGGTCAGCACATCCCATGCGTTGCGCGCCGCCGGATCGCGGGCGTAAATGCTTTTTATGTCCTCACGCAAACGCGTAAACATGGCTATTTCCCTTGTCGATTAATGGCATCGCGGGTCGCGCGTAAAACGCCACGTAAAATATTCATTTCTTCGCCGGTCAAATTCGCCTTCATGTAGAGGCGACGGAATTTCGGCATTAATTGTGTCGATGCTGTCGGTTTCAAAAAGTCGATTTGTTTTAACACATCTTCGAGATGTACAAAAAACTGGTCCAACTGTTCAGCGCTGACACGCTCGATAATCGGGGCAGCACGGACATTTGGTGACGTGATCAAACTTTGCATACGCAGTTCATAGGCCATGATCTGTACGGCCGATCCGATATTCAACGAACTGTAATCGGGATTGGTCGGCACCATAACGTGAAAGTGGCAATTGGATAATTCATCATTATTGAGACCGTTATTTTCACGGCCAAACACAATCGCGACCTTACGGCCCCACGCTTCAGCCGCTATGCGATGCGCCATTTCGCGGGGATTTAACACCGCGTAATCAAGTGACCGTTCGCGCGCCGAGGTGCCGATGACCAATTCGCAATCGGCAACGGCATCGGATAATTGTGTGTGTAAGGTGGCGTTTTGCAACACATCAAGACCACCGCAGGCCCGCATATTGGCTTCTTCACTCGGGTACTCGCGCGGATTGACCAAACGCAGGTCAGCTAATCCCATGGTTTTCATGGCGCGCGCGCAAGCGCCGATATTGCCCGGATGCTGCGGGTGTGAAAGTACGATGCGGATCGAGTCGAGCATGGCTAACCTCAAAAACGGAGCGATATTCTAACGATAACTGGCAAGGCTTAAAGCCTTTGACTACAATTCGCGCCCCGTGTCCGGCAACTGCCGGAAAGTCGTTCTTTCACTAAATGGTTTCTGTCATGCATGCATTGTTAAACATTGCGGTGCGCGCCGCGCGCGCCGGTGGTGCCAGCTTGGTACGCTCACGCGAATATTTAAGTTCGATTAAAGCCAATGCTAAAGGTCGCAACGACTTTGTGTCAGAAGCCGATTTGAAGGCCGAACAGGCCGTCATTGATACCATTCACAAATCCTATCCTGATCATGCCATCCTCGCTGAAGAAAGCGGTGCGCGTGGCAACAATGATGTCGTTTGGATTATTGATCCGCTTGACGGCACCACTAATTTTTTGAACGGACTTTCGCATTTTGCCGTTTCGATTGCGGTGCAAGTCAAAGGTCGCGTCGAACATGGTGCGGTTTACGATCCTATCCATGACGAATTATTTACCGCCACGCGTGGTTCCGGCGCGATGTTGAATGACAAACGCATTCGGGTAGGTGCCAAAATTAAGTTGGAAAATGCGTTGCTGGCCACCGCATTTCCGTTTAGCAACGCATTGCTTTACGAACGTTATA
>CAZYUS010000210.1:0-3497 GCA_964650615.1 uncultured Pseudomonadaceae bacterium
ATGGTGGCGTGATGCTGCGTGTAATCGTGCGAAAGTCGGCGGTTTTTAATTTGAGTATAACGGTGCGGCCCAGACGTGCGGTTTTGCGCGCCGATGTCCATGCGCGTGATGCGTTTTCACGGATCGCATCATGCAACTCATCCACACGCTTATCCACGGCGAAGGTGTCTTCGGAACTGATGGATTGCACCGGCCGATCGGCCTCAACGGGCGCGTTGTCGATGCCGCGTGCTAATTGATATAAACGTAAACCCAAACGGCCGAATTCTTTTTCAAGTTTATATTGCGACCATTCATGCAATTCGCCAACGGTATGAATGCCGAGCCGTTGCATATGTGCTTGGGTGACTTTGCCGACTCCCGGAATTTTGCCCACCGGTAGCGGTGCGAGAAATGCCAACACGTGATGCGGTTTGATCACGAACAAGCCATCGGGTTTGCGCCAATCCGAGGCAATTTTGGCGAGAAATTTATTGGGTGCAACACCGGCCGAAGCGGTTAATTGTGTGGCGGCAAAAATTTCTTGTCGTATGGTTTGCGCAATGTCGGTGGCAGTGCTAAGGCCGGATTGGTTGTGACTGACATCCAAGTACGCTTCATCCAACGATAACGGTTCAACCAGGTGCGTGTGTCGCAAAAAGATCGCGCGCACGCAGCGCGATACCGATTTATAGCGTTCGAAATCGGGACTAACGAAAATGGCTTGTGGACACAATCGTTCGGCGGTTATCGCCGGCATTGCGGAGCGCACGCCAAAGCGCCGCGCTTCATAGGAGGCCGCGCACACCACCGAACGTGCGCCACGCCATGCCACCACGACCGGCTTGCCGCGTAAGCGCGGGTCGTCGCGTTGCTCGACCGAGGCGTAAAACGCGTCCATATCGACATGAATGATTTTGCGTGATATTGCGGGCATAGCGGGCGGGTGCGGCAACGATAGGCTAAGATCGTACTCGTTGCCGCTAAACGACGAAATAGCGCAATGAGACATCGCAATTTATTCGAACAATCAAGTTCGGATAACAAAGGACAAATGGTGATCCTATGAAAACGTACAGTCTGTTCGCGCCTTGTGCTAAAGGCATTGAATATCTTCTGGTGGATGAACTCAAAGCGCTTGGTGCCGACGATGTGCGCGAAACGCTTTCGGGGGTGCATTTCACCGCCGATTTAACCACGGCGTATCGTGTGGTGTTGTGGTCGCGTTTGGCGAGTCGCGTTTTGTTGGTGTTGAAACGTTTCGAATTGGATAACGCCGACGACGTTTACGAAGCGGTGCGGGTGTTACCGTGGCGCCAGCATTTAAATGAAACCATGTCGATAGCGGTCGATTTTAACGGCACGAATACTTTTATTCGCCACACGCAATTCGGTGCGCAGCGCGTTAAAGACGCGATTTGCGATGTGTTTAAAGAAGCGACCGGACAACGTCCAGCAGTGGATCGGGAATCGCCGCAATTGCGCGTCAACGCGCATTTAGAAAAACGCCATATTACGATCAGTATTGATTTGTCCGGTCACGCCTTGCACGAACGCGGTTATCGGTTGCGCGCTGGTGCGGCTCCGTTAAAAGAAACGCTGGCGTGCGCCATGTTATTGCGCGCGCAGTGGCCGCAGCACGCTGCGCAAGGTGGCGTGCTAATCGATCCCATGTGTGGTTCCGGTACGCTGTTGATTGAAGGCGCATGGATGGCGGCTGATATTGCGCCGGGTTTATTGCGCGAGCAATTCGGCTGCAATCAAGGTTGGCTATTGCACGATGAAATCGCGTGGCAAACGTTACGCGAAGAAGCTAAGACTCGCGCCGAAATAGGTAAAGCGAAATTAACATCGCATTTTTATGGTTTTGATTTAGATGGCAAAGTGTTGTTTGCGGCCAAAGATAACGCGGTGCGCGCCGGTATCGAAAGCGCGTGTACTTTTTTAGCGCGCGCGTTGCAATTACTGCACAAACCAGAGGGCGTGACGCACGGCCTCGTGATCAGTAATCCGCCTTATGGCGAACGCTTAGGTGAAGTAGAATCGCTGATATCGTTGTACGCGACGTTGGGTGAAAAATTACTGGCTGATTTCGTTTGTTTTTCGGCGGCGGTGATCACCTCGGAAAATGAACTAGCGAAAGCGATCGGGTTACGTTCGCATAAGCAATACCAATTATTTAACGGCGCGTTGGCGTGCCAGTTGTATTTATTCGATGTAAAAGCCGAGAACAAATGGTTGCCGCCGGAGCAGCGACCGATGGTGTTATCGGAACAAGCGCAAGGGTTGCACAATCGTTTGGAAAAAAATCGCAAGGCATTGCAGCCGTGGCTAAAACGCGACAACGTGAGTTGTTACCGATTGTATGATGCGGATATTCCCGAATATTCGGCGGCCATTGATGTCTACGGTGATGATTTGTTTATTCAAGAATATGTCGCGCCCAAAGCCATTCCCGTTGATGTGGCGGCAAAACGTTTTCACGAAACGGTCGAAGTCGCGCGGCGTTTTTTTGATTGCCCAGCAGAGCGGGTGCATTTGCGTCAACGATCGCGTCAGAAGGGATTAAGCCAATACGAAAAACTGGATGGTCAAGGCGAGTTTATCGTGGTGCAAGAAGGGGGATTGAAATTTGAAGTCAATCTTGATGATTACCTCGATACCGGACTATTTCTTGATCACCGTATAACGCGAAACAAAATTCGCGAAATGGCTCGTGGTAAGCATTTTTTAAATTTATTTTCTTATACCGGCAGCGTCAGTGTGTATGCCGCAGCTGGCGGTGCACGCAGCACGACCAGCGTCGATATGTCACGCACGTATACCGAATGGGCGGCGGCGAATATGGAACTCAACGGTTTTCGTCAAAAGCATCATCATTTCGTGCAAGCGAATGTGATGGACTGGATCGATCAAAGCCGTGACGGTTATGATTTGATTTTTGTCGATCCGCCAACGTTTTCAAATTCAAAACGTATGGATGGTGTTTTCGATGTGCAGCGCGACCACATCGCGTTGTTACGTCGTTGTTTAGAGTTATTAACCCCCACGGGTGAGATTGTCTTTTCCAATAATTTCCGACGTTTTAAATTCGAGGCGGAATTGTTTGCCGATTGTGACGTAGACGACTGGACCAAAGCGACCATTCCCACTGATTTTCAACGCAACCCGCGTATTCACCAATGTTGGCGCATTAAGCGTAAAACTTAATCGCAAGCAATAAAAAACCCGCATCAAAGCGGGTTTTTTATTGGCTGGTCAAGCGTAAAATTTAAACGCTTTCTACTGGGGTTTCGACCACATCGCCACCAGGCGCTTCTTCTTGCTTGCTGGCAACGGTGATTTCAATCGGCGCGATAGGGGCGACGACTTTATCTTTTTTCACGCGTGGTTTTTTCACTTTTACTGGCGCTGGAACTTCGGCGACAGGAGCGAGAGCATTAACCTCTTTCACCTTTTTCACTTTCGGTGCAGTGACCTTCTTCGCTTTTGGCGCGGCGGTTTTTTTCGCTTTCGGA
>CAZYUS010000211.1:0-3450 GCA_964650615.1 uncultured Pseudomonadaceae bacterium
TGGTGGCCGCATACAGCGTTAGTGGATGATTAACACTGTGGTGTTCCGAAAACGGTTGCGTGGTGTTGGCGCCATAAACCGAGCTGGTGGACGCATACACAAGATGTGGCACCTTGTTGTGACGGCAACCTTCCAGAATATTCAAAAAGCCCGTGATATTGCTGTCGGTGTACGCATGAGGGTTGACCAGCGAATAACGTACGCCGGCTTGCGCCGCCAAATGAATGACTCCGTCAAATTTCTCGGTGGCAAACAGCTTGGCCATGCCATCACGATCGCTTAAGTCCAGTTTCACAAAGCGAAAATTTTTGTGTGTCGTTAAGCGCGCCAGGCGCGCTTCCTTCAAGCTGACATCATAATAATCGTTGAGGTTGTCAAGACCAACAACCTCATCACCACGATCCAGCAAACGCAAACTGGTGTGCGAGCCGATAAAACCCGCTGCACCGGTTACCAATATCCGTTTGGTCATTACAGTCTCCAGAGCATGATGCCTTTGGCAGCAAACTGCTCGCGATTCAAGCAGCACTTAACATCGGAGATACGAGCGCCTTTAGCCAACATTTTAGCGAAATCATCCGCGGATAATTTTTTGTATTCGTTGTGCGCAACGGCAACAATGATGTGATCCAAATTGGTCAATTCGGACATGTCTTTCAAATGCACGCCGTATTCATGCACGGCTTCTTCTTTGTCAGCAATTGCATCGTGTACCAGCGGCTCGATACCGTAGGTGCGCAGTTCGTTGATGATGTTGATCACTTTCGAGTTACGCAAATCTGGGCAGTTTTCTTTAAACGTCAAACCAAGCACGGCGACGCGGGCGCCTTGCACTTGACGACCGGCTTGCAGCATTTGCTTGATCGCTTCTTGTGCAACGAATTGGCCCATGCTGTCATTGATGTGACGGCCAGCCAAAATCACTTGCGGGTGATAGCCGTATTTTTGTGCTTGGTGCGTCAAATAAAATGGATCAACACCGATGCAGTGGCCGCCGACCAAACCCGGACGGAACGGCAAGAAATTCCATTTGGTGCCAGCCGCTTCAAGCACGTCTACCGTGTCGATGCCCATGCGATGGAAAATCACCGACAATTCGTTCATTAACGCAATGTTCAAATCGCGTTGCGTGTTTTCGATCACTTTAGCGGCTTCGGCCACTTTGATCGTCGCAGCGCGATAAACACCGGCAGTGACGACCGAACCATAAACAGCAGCGACGATTTCTAATGTTGCGGCGTCTTGGCCCGAAACGATTTTGCGAATTTTGGTGAAGGTGTGTTCTTTATCGCCTGGGTTGATGCGTTCTGGCGAATAACCAACGGTGAAATCAACGCCGCATTTCAAACCGGATTCGCGCTCAAGCACTGGCACGCAATCGTCTTCGGTCGCGCCAGGGTAAACCGTGCTTTCATACACAACGATGTCACCTTTTTTCAGCGCACGACCAACGCTGACAGAGGCTTTCAGCATCGGTGTCATATCAGGAATGTTAGCGTCATCGACGGGGGTGGGCACGGCGACGATAAAGAAGTCGGCTTTTTTCAGTTCTTCGATTGAATTGGTATAGAGGATGTTTGATTTACGCAGTTCGGCGCTTTCGACTTCACCGGTTACGTCAACACCGTCCTTTAATTGCGCAATGCGCGTGGTATTGATATCAAAACCAATGGTCTGCTCGTGATGTCCAAAGGCGACAGCAACTGGCAAACCAACGTATCCCAAGCCAATTACTGCCACGCGACGAGAATGTGTCATCTCTCATTCCTTAGATATTAGAAGTCCAAAATAAATGGGCGCTCTTTGCGAGCGCGCGATTCTAACGAAGTTGGATGGCTATCACTAGCGCATACGATGACATTCAGAAATGTCTCACAAACCCTACCCAAATCGGCCATTCTGGCGTATAAAGTTAACGACAGTTAACCACACAAACTCTACCGTCGGGAGCTATTTATGTCGTCCTCCCTGCCATCCTCTCCGCATCTTTGGTATGCCCGCTCGTTGGTGCAGAGCCAAAATCACCATGCCCTGCCCGCTCATCAGGCATTGGCATCACTGTTGCCGAACGGTTGTTGGCCAGCCAATGCTGTTAATGAATTGCTGTTCGAGCGCGAAGGTATGGGGGAATGCAGCCTGTTATTGCCAACCTTGGCAGCGGCCACCCAAAAACAATTGTGGTGTGCCGGCATTGGCATGCCGTATGACTGGCTGGCGGGCAGCTTGGTCACGGCGGGTGTCGATCTGAACTACTGGCTCGCGCTGCAACCGTTCAATGACAAACTAAAACTGTGGGCCACCGAACAGGTGTTGCAGGCGCGTGTTGGCTTGGTCTTGCTGTGGCTATCACGCCTGGAACGGCGCGAAAGTCAGCGTTTGCAATTGGCGGCCAGCCAAGCCGAAGCCACCGTCATTGTGCTGACGCCGATGCCCGCCGTGTTGCCACCCACTGCGGCTTGCGCCCGCGTAGCCATTACCGGTAACGCGCTGCATTTATTGAAATACCGCGGGCGCGTACCCGCTCAACAAGCTTATGCCACGCAACCGCACGGAGTGGTGTGATGGCCGCAATCAAGCTGGCACGATCATCCGTTGAACAGGTAGCACCGACGCAAACTTGGCTGGAATTTCCCGCCCACAGCAGTTTGGCGCGGCGGCAATTATGGTTGAGCGTGCAGTTGCCGCGACTCGGTTTTTACGCACTGCGTTTGCATCAACAGAACGAGCCGCTGGCGCTGACCGATGGCGACGGATCGCATCAACGCATTTATGCCAGCAATGCCGCCGCGCAAACATTTGGTGTGCAGCCCGGCATGAAAATCAGCACCGCGACCAGTTTGTGCGGGCATTTGAATTTGCATCCCCGTGATCACGAACGTGAGCAGATTTTTTTGCAACGACTCGCACGCTGGGCTCAGCAATTTACGCCCACCGTCAGCGTGCATGAGTCGCAACATTTGTTGTTGGAAATCGCCGCCAGTGTGAATTTGTTTCAGGGGGAACATGCATTGTGTTCACGCTTAGTCACAGGGTTACAACAACGCGGATTGACTGCGCATTTGGCGCTGGCCAATACACCGCTGGCCTCCATTTGGCTGAATCGCGCGCGCAGTGAATGGGCTTTGCATCATGACAAAAGTACAGTTTCCCGTTTGTCATCGCTGCCCTTGGCGGTCAGCGATATTGACGACAAGGTGCAACAACATTTGCAGGCCGTTGGTATTCAAACCTTGGGCGAGTTGATGCGTTTGCCACGTGATGGTTTGATGCGTCGCTATGGCAAAACTTTTTTGCAACTGATGGATCGAGCCTACGGCAAAGTGGCCGATATTCCGCCCATTGAAGCCGCACCATATCATTTTGATGAACGCATCGAGTTAAGCTACGAATGCAGTGAAGTGATGCGACTGATGCCAGTCGTGCAAGAATTGGTGCATCAGTTGTGTCAGC
>CAZYUS010000212.1:0-3395 GCA_964650615.1 uncultured Pseudomonadaceae bacterium
TCAGTTACTCGCACAAAGGCGGTAAATCACGTACGCGATTCGGTGTCAAAGATAAAAATTTTCTTGGCACAGGCACCACATTAAAAGTGAGCCGCGAGAACGATGTCGATCGGCAAAGTAATGAAATCAGTTTTCGTGATAATAACTTCAGTGAGCAACGGTTTGTGTTGGATGTTGAATACGCCAGCACGTCTGACGGCTCCGCCTATAAATTTGAATTATTTCGGCCCTTTTACGCGCTCGATACGACTAAAGCGGGTGGCATTCACGAAGAGTTTTATCAGCGTGTTGATGCCGTGTACGAAAACGGAAACATCATCGATCGTTTCGCGCATCGACACGATTCCCATACGATTGAATATGGCTGGTCCGACGGTGTTCGTAACGGCGCGGTAAACCGCTGGTCATGGTCAATGAACAGTGTCACCGACGAATTCACCCCAGCAGACGATGCTTTGGGTGTCGTCACCATCCCCGAAGATCGCGAGTACCGTTATCCGGCGCTGTCCTACACCTATATTCGCGATAGTTTTACGCGCACCGCTTATTTCGACAATATGGGCGTGATCGAAGATTGGCATACTGGTTTAACGCTGAGCACCTCACTTGGACTCTCGATGCCACAATTCGGCGCTCACAATCGAGCAACCGTGTTTGGCCTGCACGCAGAAAACAATTGGTTATGGGATGACAAGGTACTCCTACACTGGCAATCCGATTTAAACGGTTTTTGGCAAGATAAACAACTGTTCGACAGTAAACTCGAAACCGATATCAGCGCCTATTTTAAACAAAATTCATTTAGCCAATTCTTTATTGGCCTACACGGCGAAGTCGCTAAGAACTTGCCTCTCGATCATCGGCTCTATTTAGGCGGCGATAACGGTTTGCGCGGCTATCCGCTGCGCTATCAATCCGGTGACAAATTATTCTTGTTAAATATCGAGCAACGCTTCTTTCTGAGTACTGAGTGGTTGAGTCTGTTTAATGTTGGCGCGGCGATTTTTTATGACGAAGGCCATGCTTGGGATGCCAATAATGATAACCCACGTCTGCGCGATGTCGGAATCGGATTGCGCTTATCACCAACGCGAGCCGGATCTCATCGTGGTGGTACACAGACGGTGATTCATTTGGATATTGCACAACCATTAGACGGCCCCAAAGACATCAGTACCTTGCAGTGGTTGGTGCAGGTAAAAAGTCGATTCTAAATAGGAAATGGGGTCATCAATGCGCTTTCTACTAACCATTACTTTTTTATATATGGCGGTCAGAAATGTTTGTGCACAGGAACATGATCTCGATTACGTAGCCGAACACCTAATTGAGATTAATATGGACGGGCGTTATTTGGCGTTTCCGGATTTACCGCTAGACCCAAGTAAAACAGAAGCACGCGTTCAATTTGGCTACGCAGGCTTTAGCGCTGGCATCCTGTCATCTAGCGCCGAAATGTTAGGCCTACAATATTATTCAAACAGTAAATGGTTGCCGGATGCGGGATGGATAATGGGAGCCTTTATCGATCCGATTCAAATTAGCGGTAAATCAATGACCGCAGTTTTTGATCCATTGTTTGTCGATCAATTCCCATTTAGCACGCCCACCAAAGTGCAAGTTAGCAATGTCGATGGCCGTGCCCTGCACGCCGGTATCTCGCTCGCATTTAGTCAGCAATATGCCTCGCAGTGGGGCTGGCAGCTTGGACTGGCACTTGAGTATTATAAAATCGGTAAATTTGAAATTCGTTTTGTAACGCTTGATCAAATCGAAAATTTCGAAGCAAAAGCCGATTACAGCGCCAGTTACCATTCCTTCACGCCTTATGCCAGTGTAGCGTGGATATGGGATGAATCAGCCCAATGGCGTTTCACTACACGAATAATCAACGCCTACCCAACACCGCATCGAGGATTTTACGGTCGAGTGACGAGCAGTAACTTTGATCTCTCTGGCGATACTGAAAAAGCCGGTAACGGCAAACATATTCCAGACTTCTATCTAGGTTGGGGTTTTACGGTCGAGCATAAAGAATGGAATTGGCGTATCGATATTGGCGCCAGCGCATTTATTCTGCTTACCGAACCACAGGCGCATAAAGGTAGCACAGTTGATTTTTTTGCGACCGTTAGTTTTCCGCTGTATTGAATGTGAATGCCGATGATGAATGTCCGTCAAATGGGAGTGGCGGTGGGTGATGGCCTGACGCATCTGTTCGTGCTCATGTGTAGAAGTTAAGACTTTATCTGATAGTTAGCGGTTTTGATGCGGTGTCTTTCAGGTCAAGTCTAAACTTCTACAAATCATTCGATTGAACTATAGGCGCAATGTAAGTTTTATCGTTCTTGTCCGAACTTAGAGCTCACGGATCTGTTCGTAATTACCACTGGTTTTTAGCTCGATTTTGATCGGTTCTTGGCTACGATTTTTCCAATACCAGCCGTGGACGCCAGCAAACTTGGCGGTGAACTCACCATTGTGCTGATTCTTTTCGCCTTCCAGATAACTGGTAAACACATCCTTGGGGGCATTAAATTCATCGCCATGAAAATCGAAGTAAACAACCGCCCCATTGGTTTTCCATGCGAATTTCATTTGCTGACCGACTTGCATCGTGGCTTTAATTTCCGCGCCACGACCTGGTTTAAGCTCGATCGATAACGTGTCTTCACGCCCGGCGCTATCAGCAACTGTTGTTGATGCGGTTGACTCAATGGCTTCTGCTGTTTTTGATTCAGTAGTTGAACTGGTCGTTGCTACTTGCACCGGTTCCGATGCCGCGTGTTTGCTTTCACCGAGTGAAGTCAAACCCAATAGACGACCGGTGCCAAACGGGTCTTTGCCAAATTCACTAGGCAATACAACGGCAACCATTAATACCGCAGAACTAATTATCGCAATGACTGTGGCGGTCACCAGTTTGCGGGTGGATACCTCAGGTGTTTTTGATGCTGGAGTATTCATAGTGACGATCCTAAATCAGTGAGTGAAATATAAACCGACGAGTTGGTAACTCATCAACAAAAAACCGGCTGTCATGATAACGGTGTTGCTGACAACGGCATGAGACGTAAAGCTTTCGCTGCGGCGCCAAAATGCCATGACGAGCAAAATAAAACAGAGTGCCAAAAATTGACCTATTTCAACGCCGACATTAAAGGCGATCAAGTTCGGCAACAGGCCATCGCGCGATATATTGAAATCCTGCAGTTTGGTGGCTAATCCGAAACCATGGAACAATCCAAAAATCAACACGGCAGCGCGTGTGTCGGGTTGCACTCCAAACAACTTTTTCCAGGCACCCAAATTGTCTAATGCTTTGTACACAACCGAAAAGCCGATGATTGCATCGATCAAATACGCATTGACATGCCATTGCATCAAGACACCGA
>CAZYUS010000213.1:0-3345 GCA_964650615.1 uncultured Pseudomonadaceae bacterium
ATGGTGTGTTCGTATTGCGCTGACAATCCGCGATCTTTAGTGACCACAGTCCAGCCGTCACGCATTAACGAAACGTGACGTTTGCCCGCGTTGATCATCGGTTCGATGGTGAAAATCATCCCTTCTTTTAATTCGACGCCGGTACCGGCTTTACCGTAATGCAAAATTTGCGGATCTTCATGGAATACGCGACCAATGCCGTGGCCGCAATATTCTTGCACCACCGAAAAGCCGTTGCTTTCAGCGTGTTGCTGAATGACCGCACCGATATCGCCTAATTTCATGCCGGGTTGGCAAATGCGGATGGCTTTGTACAGGCATTCTTGCGTAACGCGCATCAAACGCTCGGCCAGAATGCTCGGTTTGCCAATCACAAACATTTTGCTCGTGTCACCGTGAAATCCGTCTTTGATCACGGTGATATCGACGTTAACGATATCGCCGGTTTTTAACGGGCGATCGTTCGGAATGCCGTGGCACACCACATGATTCACCGAAGTGCAGATGCTTTTGGGAAAACCGTGGTAGTTCAGCGGTGCCGGAATGGCCTGTTGCACATCGACAATGTAGTCATGGCAGAGGCGGTCTAAGGCCTCGGTGGTGACGCCATCTTTGATGTGTGGCGCGATCATGTCGAGGACATCGGCGGCTAAACGCCCAGCGATGCGCATTTTGTCTTGTTCGTCAGCGGTCTTAATGGTGATGGACATGTATCGGTCTACGAGGCTTAAGGTCGGTTGAGGCTTGGGGGCGACTATGGTATAAAGCGCGCCCCGTTTAGGGCAATGAACAAATTCGTTGCGACTTTACGGTTTATCCCACACGCCCTATCGACATATTTTTGCCCGGGTCCCTTCGGGGTGGACAAAAAGGATAGAGCGGAGGCCCAACCCAACGACTAATGAGGTCTACTATGGCTCGCGTTGCTATGCGTGACATGATCCAGGCGGGTGTCCATTTCGGTCACCAAACCCGCTTCTGGAACCCGAAAATGAAAGAGTACATTTTCGGCTCCCGTAACAAAATCCACATCATCAATCTTGAACACACCGTTCCGATGTTCAATGACGCCATCAATTTCTTGGGCGGCATTGCGGCTCGTCGCGGCAAGATCTTGTTCGTTGGCACTAAGCGCGCCGCATCGGAAACGATTGCTGCCGAAGCCAAACGTTGTGGTCAGTATTTCGTCAACGAGCGCTGGTTGGGCGGTATGCTGACCAACTACAAAACCGTTCGTCAGTCGATCAAACGCTTGAAAGATTTGGAAACCATGTCGCAAGACGGCACGTTTGCCAAAGTCACCAAGAAAGAAGCGTTGTTGATGACCCGCGAAATGACCAAGTTGGAAAGCAGCTTGGGCGGTATCAAAGACATGGGCGGTTTGCCGGATGCGCTGTTCGTGATCGACACCGATCATGAAAAAATCGCCATTGCTGAAGCCCGTAAATTGGGTATTCCAGTGATCGCGGTGGTTGATACCAACTCCAACCCGGACGGCATCGACTACATCATCCCCGGTAATGATGACGCCATTCGTGCCATCGAGTTGTACTTGCGTCACGTTGCGGATGCCATCATCGAAGGCCGTCAAAGCGCACCGCACTCGGAAGACAAACCGGGTGATGAGTTCATCGAAGAAGCGCCGGTGGCTGTCGCTGCCGAAGCAGGCGAAGACGCCTGATTCGCATCATCAAATAAAGGGGCTTAACGGCCCCTTTTTTGAAAGATTTCTTTTTTAAGATCCGATTTGTAAAACGTCCAATTATAGAGTCGCGGAGCGTGAAGCGCTCCTGCTCAATGAGGTACACCATGGAAATTACTGCTGCTCTGGTCAAAGACCTGCGTGAACGCACTGGCGCCGGCATGATGGAATGCAAAAAAGCATTGCAAGAAGCCAATGGCGACATCGAAGTCGCTATCGACAATATGCGTAAATCCGGTGCCGTTAAAGCGGCCAAAAAAGCCGGTCGTGTCGCCGCCGAAGGCGTGGTGATGGCGCGCGCTGCCGGTGGCAACGCCGTGCTGGTTGAAGTGAATTGTGAAACCGATTTCGTGGCCAAAGACGGCAACTTCGTCGGCTTTGCCAATGCCGTCGCCGACGTCGCACTGGCCGGCTCAATCAACGACATCGCGGCGTTGAACGATGCCAAGTTAGCCTCGGGTGAAAGCGTCGAAACCACGCGTGCCAACTTAGTCGCCAAAATCGGCGAGAACATGACGGTACGTCGTGTCACCGCCATCAAAGGCGCGTTAGTCGGTTCCTACATCCACAGCGGTCGCATCGGTGTGTTGGTGAGCATGGAAGGTGGTGACGAAGAATTAGCCAAGCAATTGGCGATGCACGTTGCTGCTGCCAACCCGCAAGTGGTTAATCCGGAAGACGTGTCGGCCGAGTTGTTGGCGCGTGAAAAAGACATTGCGATGGCCAAAGCGTTGGAGTCGGGTAAACCAGCCAATATCGTTGAGAAAATGGTCGAAGGCACGCTGACCAAGTTCAAAAACGAAGTGGCGTTGACCTGCCAAGCTTTCGTCATCGACCCGAACACCACCGTCGGGGCCTTGTTGAAAGCCAAAGGCGCTAAAGTGGTGAGCTTCGTGCGCTGGGAAGTTGGTGAAGGCATCGAGAAAAAAGAAGAAAACTTTGCTGCTGAAGTGGCCGCAATCGCCGGTAAAACGAACTAATGCGTCAGGGGTGGTGGAATGCCGCCCCTAGCCGCGTGTTTTACCTGCTTCATTTTCTTTCGCATAATACGACCGCCCGGCTCCCACCGGGCGGTTTTACATAAGCTGCCTGCAAGCAGCTAACGATTTGTCCAACTTCACCTAAGGATTAGGCATGACCGAGCATCACGAGTTGCCCTACAAACGTGTGTTGTTGAAATTGTCCGGCGAAGCCCTGATGGGTAACGAACAATTTGGTATCGATCCGCTGGTTTTGGATCGGATGGCGCAAGAAATCAAAGCCGTGCGTCATTTAGGTGTGCAGATCGGCTTGGTCATCGGTGGTGGTAATTTATTTCGCGGCGAGCGTTTGGCTAAAGCCGGTATGAACCGTGTCGCAGGCGATCACATGGGCATGTTGGCAACGGTGATGAACGCACTGGCCATGCAAGATGCGTTAGAGCGCATCAAACAACCGACTCGTGTGATGTCGGCCATTGCCTTGACTTCCGTCTGTGAAGATTACGATCGCCGATTTGCGATTCGCTTTATGGAAGCCGGCAATGTGGTGATTTTCTCGGCCGGTACCGGCAATCCGTTTTTTACCACCGACACCGCTGCCTGTTTGCGCGGTATCGAGATTGAAGCCGATCTGATCTTGAAGGCCACCAAAGTAGACGGTGT
>CAZYUS010000214.1:0-3332 GCA_964650615.1 uncultured Pseudomonadaceae bacterium
GTCGCCGATGTGAATGAATACAATCAACGTAAAAAAGATAAAACCATTTCGCTGAACGAGCAAGAGCGCAAAGCCGAGCGCGAGAAAGCCAATAGCAAAGAGCTAACACGCGAAAATGAACGTCGCGCAAGAAAAGGATTGCCTGCCTTGAAAGCGTTGCCGGAAAATGAACTGGCAGCGGACGAAGCGCAAGATGTTCGATTGGATGCGACCGCCCGTATCGTCGCCGATATGGTCAAGTTACACGCCAATAAGCGATTGGTTGCCAACGGCAAATAGCGTTTTGATAGGTATCCATCGTCGACGGCCGTTCATTGAACGGCCGTACTTTTTTCCGCTAGACTAAAACAATAAGCCTGAAGGGGGAGCGGCATGATTCCGTTAGTAGAACCGAATGCTGACATGATCCAGCTACAGCGTGAATTCAAGCGCTTGAGTCAATCGGTGTTGGACTCTCTGCCACTTCAGTGGCTTGATTGGCGTTGTAGCGACACCAATGATCTGCTTGCCGATGGGCTACCGCCCGATGCCGTCGTTTTTATTTGCAGTGGCACTGTAGAAGTCATGCAAGGCGATAAAACACTTTATTGCTGGGACGTCGGCGATATGTTTTTAGCGCTCGATTATATGTTGCCGAGTGAAGTGGACGGTACGCCCATTCGCTTGGTGCTGGGCAGTGATGCCGAATTCAAATTGAGTAAGTTATCGGGTCTTCATGAAACCATTATGCAAAACATTGATGCGCATAAATTGTGGCAGAAGTGGTTGGTGTTACAGCGTCGATTGCTCAATCAATTGATCGGCTTGCTGGTCGAGGGCGAAGATCGACCTTCGCCTGGATTTATGCGCTATAACGATGGCGATATCATCATTCACGAAGGTGATATTTCTGACAGCGTGTACACCATTATGGATGGTGCGGCAGACGTGTACGTTAACAATGTTAAAGTCGGTGAAATTGCGCAAGAGGAAATTTTTGGCGCGATTGCGGTATTAACGGGGCAGCGGCGGACGGCTACAGTGAAAGCGCGCGGATCATGCAATGTTTTGATTGTTTCGCAGACCGAATTCTCCCATATGATCAACACGCATCCCCATTTGTTTATGAATCTGGTCAGAGATATGGCGAAAAATATTGTGGCGTTAAACGAACGCGTGGTCGCGCTCGCCGGTTCGCAATCCGTGTCTCCACGCTAACGTTATTGTCGCGACATGTTTCTCGGTACGTCGGAACAGGCGGCGGCAATAACGGAAAAACACCTTTTATTCCAATCCTAATTTTTGCAGCTTATATCGCATGGCGCGAAAACTGATGCCCAGTTTGCGTGCCGCCGCCGTTTTATTCCAACGACATTGTTCCAGTGCCTCAAGTACCGCATCGCGTTCGATTTTTTCCAGATAAATATCGAGCGGAATGTCGCCGCGTTTACCGGGAGTGATATTGGCCAGTGTCGACGCGTCAAACACGAGTTGTGGACTTTCCGGCAATTGCAGATCTTCGACTTCGATCACATTACCGTCTGACAGAGTCAGCGCCCGTTCAAGTAAATTTTCCAGTTCACGGATATTGCCCGGGAAGCTGTATTTTTTTAACCCGTTAACGGCACCTGAGGTTAACTTTGGAACGCTCATATGATGGCGTTGTGCCAGTCGCGTCAAAATAAATTCAGACAATTCGCCGATGTCCTCGATGCGATCACGCAACGTTGGTGTCGTTACTTCGATCACATTGATGCGGTAAAACAGATCCTGACGAAATGCTCCGGTTGCTACCAAGTCATGCAGATCTTTGTGGGTGGCACTTAAGATCCGCACGTTGATCGCCATTTCTTTTTCCGCGCCTACCGGTCGAATTGCACGCTCCTGAATTGCGCGTAATAACTTCACCTGCATAGGCAACGGTAAATCGGCGACCTCGTCCAAAAATAATGTTCCGCCGTCAGCGGCTTGGAATAAGCCTTGTTTATCCGCCACTGCGCCGGTAAAACTGCCTTTTTTATGACCGAAGAATTCACTTTCCATTAATTCCGATGGAATTGCACCGCAATTAACCGGAATAAACGGCGCGTCATTTCGTGGACCTAATTGATGAATCAAGCGTGCGACCAATTCTTTTCCCGTGCCGCTTTCGCCGCCGATATGGACCGGTGCCTGCGAGCGCGCCAACTTGGCAATTGTTTGTCGCAGTGCCTGCATTTTTGGACTGCTGCCAATGAGCCCGGGAGTTTCGGTTTGCGTTTCCGCTGTTTTCGGTTTATTGGTTGGTGAAAGCTTTAACGCGTTTTGAACCAATTCGCGCAGTTCTTTTAGTTCGACTGGTTTGGACAAAAAATCAAACGCACCGTATTTCATGGCGTCGATCGCCGTTTGCATATTTCCGTGCGCAGTGATTACCGCAACTGGGAGTTGCGCATGATTTTGTTGAATGTGCCTGACTAATTCTAAACCGTCGCCATCCGGAAGACGCAAATCGGTCAAACACAAATCAAAGCGATGTTGCGCCAACAATTGTTTAGCTTGTGCCAGATTTCCCGCTTCGCGCGTATCGATCCGCATACGCTGTAACGTCAGGCTTAATAATTCGACGATATCGGGCTCATCATCGACGATAAGTGCAGTATGTGTTTTCATGTTTGTGGAATCGTTTTATTAGTGGACACGAAGGTAATTCTGAAGCAGGTTCCACCACTGGGTATCGGCAAGTATTCAAGGTGCGCGCGGTTAGCCTCGCACAACTCTCTTGCTAGATACAGGCCTAAACCCAGACCTTTGGAGCTGGTGGTGAAAAAGGGTTCGAACATTTTTTCGGCAATTTCAGGATTGATGCCTTCGCCGTAGTCAATCACATCAAGAAAGGGGCGACCGGTTCTTCTGTCCTCGGCAGCGTGTAATTCAAGTAACGGTCGATTCACTTTACGAATACTGTAGCGAATGCCGTTTTCACATAAATTGGTCAATACCTGTATGAGTTGGCCGACATCAAATAACACCGCGCTTTCGCGATTATTAACGTCAACTTTTATTTCGGGCGGTGGATTACGCCCCACTTTGAAATCGTCGACAAAATTCTGCAAAAAGTGTGCGATGATGATTCGTTCGGGTTGTGATGGACGTCGCTGTGAAATCTGCAAAATGTTTTCAATAATATTATTCATTCTTCCCGAATTTTTCTCGATGATATCGACCAGTCGTTGGTCCGCATCACTGATTTCTTCTGACTCTCGTAATAATTGGGCGGCATGTGACAGCGCGCCCAACGGATTGCGGATTTCATGCGCAATCGACGCGGTTAAACGACCGAGCGAAGCCAACTTTAATTGTGTCGCTTGCTG
>CAZYUS010000215.1:0-3321 GCA_964650615.1 uncultured Pseudomonadaceae bacterium
GGCCATTTTGCTTGCAAGCGCGTTAACGATAATTGATTCAACGCGATCCAGTGCGCCAAAGTTTTGTGTTCGATATACGCTTGTGCGCGCGTTGATTCGCCCAAACTGTAAATTAACGCGGCCGCCGAGGTGGCGAACACCGCCAACGCGACCAACACTTCTAATAAAGTGAAACCGCGTTTTTTATTCACGCTTCACCTCATCGTCATCTGCATCGTTATTGTCATCGTCGGTAGCGACGGTATCGTCAATGACATTGCCTTCATTGTCGAGTTTGGCTTCACCTTGCCATGGCTTATCCATATCGGCGATCAAGTCGCCTTCGATCGGCCCCTCAAGCACAATGCTGCCGTCGAATTTTCCGCGCAGACGATAAAATAGCGCCGGTTCATTGCTGCTGCCCACGGTTAAGGTAAACGGATTTATTTCGCCACTGGAGAGCAAAAAGATCTGCGGTAAATGGGGTTTACGTGTTCGCCCATCACGCGCGTGTTTGTCGCTGCCAAGCGCTGCGCGAGCGTCTACACCGTCACGAATGTTACCGTCGTCTTTTTCATTGTCTTGCCCTTCTTCACGCGCTGCGTGGTCGGAATTTTTTTCATCTTCGTTAGCATCGCGAATTTCTTCTTCGTTGTCGTCTTCTTCGTCTTCTTCTTCCCGCACGACTACTTTGCCGTCACGTATGTCAGCGCCGGGTAATAAACCGTTTTGCTTACCGAGTTTGAATCCTTCAATTTTCAACGCCAACTGAAACTCTTCATCGAGTTTATGTTTTTTATACGCTTTATCATCGGCGATGGGCGTCCAGCGATCGCGATTAAAGGTGACGAACTGATAATCTTTAACCGCCACCGATACCCCCATTTCAACGCCGTATAACTGCGCTTCTTCCTGCGCCAATTTCAACACTGCCTGCAAGCGAGTGGCTTCTTCGGTTAATTTATCGCGCCGACCGCCATCACCCATGGTAAGTACGGCAACCGTCGAAATAATGCCGATAATCATCAGCACGACCAAAATTTCGATCAAGGTAAAAGCAGCAACGCTCGCTTTATAACGCGAGCGTTGTGAACCGTGTCGAGGTGAAAAAAAAGACCAGCGCATGGGATTGGATAAGCAAACGGATTTTTTAGTTATTGCTGCTCGTCTTCTTCATCCCAGTTGCCGATATCGGCGTTGTCGCCTTCGCCACCCACTTCGCCATCGGCACCCAATGAAAGAATGTCGATCTCGCCGTGTTCACCGGGATTCAAATATTGGTAATCGTTGTCCCACGGATCTTTTTCAAGGTGCTTGATATAACCACCTTTTTTGTAATTTTTCGGTTCCGGATCGCCATCTGGTTTATTGATTAAGGCACGTAAGCCTTGTTCTTGCGAGGGATAACGAAAGTTATCAATCTTGTACGTATCAAGTGCGTTTTCCAGCACACGAATATCGCTGCGAGCTTTAACAATACGAGCCTTGCCTGGCTCATCGCCGACATTGAGCGCCACCAGCGCAGTCAGGATGCCGATAATCACCAGCACGACCATAATCTCGATCAACGTAAAACCGCTTTGGCGTTTCATGATTGGTTCTCCTATTAAATTATTTTTTTGTAGCAACGATTTTGGTCGCGAATCCATTAACTAATTCGCGCCCAAAGGCGCTCCTACCGATATGTTTAACGTCCGATAATTGCGCTCATTTTCATGATTGGAAGCAAAATCGCCAGCACGATGCACATCACTACGCCGCCCATTAATAAAATCACTAACGGCTCCAGCAAACGCAAGGTCACCGTCACTAACGCTTCGAATTCACGTTCTTGATTATCGGCCGCGCGTTCCAACATATTTTCCAGTTCACCGGAGTTTTCACCGCTGCCGATCATATGAATGAGCATCGGTGGAAAGGCATTGGTTTTGGACAACGCCGCACGCAAACTGGAGCCTTCGCGCACGCGCGTGGTGGCCTCGGCAATAATTTGTTTTAAATAATGATTGCCCACCACTTCGCCCGCGATCCGTAGTCCTTCTAATAGCGGCACCGCTGAGGCCGATAAAATACTTAAGGTGCGCGCAAAGCGTGCGGTGTTAACGCCGCGCGCCAAGCGACCAATCAATGGCCAGCTCAACATACTGTGATCGACTTGCAAGCGAATCGCGGGCTGCTTTAATAACGAGCGGATAAACATCACGATGACGATGATCAGCAATAGAATTAACCACCACCAATGCTGTAATAAATCGGACAGCGCGATCATGATGCGCGTCAGTAGCGGCAGTTCAGCACCGACGCGATCGAATTGCGCCACCACTTTTGGCACCACAAAAGTTAATAAGCCCACCACAATAGCGGTAGCAACGACCACTAAAATGGCGGGATAAACCAACGCCATGGTGATGGTGCTGCGCATTTGTTGGCGCTTTTCGGTGTAATCGGCCAAACGTTCCAGCACCGAATCGAGATGACCGGATTTTTCACCGGCTTTGACCATGGCGCGAAACAAGGTATCGAACACATCCGGAAATTGCGCCAAGCCATCAGCCAGCGGATGGCCTTCGACCACTTTGGCGCGCACCGCCAACATCATGGATTTGTGCGCCGCTTTTTCGCATTGATCCGACACCGCTTTGAGTGCCTCTTCAAGCGGTAACGCTGCGCGCACCAAGGTCGCCAACTGTCGCGTAATCAGCGCCAGATCGGCCGCCGAAATGCCGCCACCAAAGCGACCACTAAAACTGGCTTGTTGTTTTTTTGCCGCTTGCGCCGCTTCGTTTACGTCTAAGGGTGTCAGTCCTTGTTCACGTAATTGCGCGCGCACTTGACGCGCGGTGTCGGCTTCGAGCACGCCTTTTTTTTGTTTGCCTTGCGCATCGAGCGCAACGAAATCAAATGCCGGCATAATTTATATTCCGGTCGTGACGCCTTGCGGCGCGAAACAAGAATTCGTCTTAGCAGAATTCGCGCCTAAAGGCGCTCCTACAAAAAGCAACATCATCAATCTTCCCGCGTTACGCGCAGCACTTCTTCGATCGACGTGACGCCGGCCAACACTTGTTGACGTCCATCCTCGCGAATAGAAGGCGAATACCGCCGCGCGTACTTTTCGATTTCTTGTTCGCTTAAATTGTTATGGATCATAGTGCGTAACTGATCATCGACTAATAACAATTCAAAAATACCCTGACGCCCTTTGTAACCTTGATAGCGGCAGGCCGCGCAACCTTTGGGATGATAAATCACCGGCGCTTGCGCGTGATCGAGCCCCATCAGTTCGCATTCTTTGGCGCTGGCGGCGTGCGCTTGACGACAATCAGGACATAAACGGCGCAC
>CAZYUS010000216.1:0-3282 GCA_964650615.1 uncultured Pseudomonadaceae bacterium
TGTGCAAGGGATTGTGCTGGTCGCCACGGCGGTTTTTTGTCGCGCCCGAAATTGGCTGGCCAAACAGCGATTATTGATGGCGGCGCTATTTTGTTACGTCTCGATCTTAATGATTACGGCGCTATTCACCGAGTTCGCGTTTTTTGTCGTGCAATACAGTGATTGGGGCAATGCCATGCGCAGTAAAGCGGCATTGCAAATCAACAATCTTTCGATAGCCGGCATCGTCGGTGCGGTGTTGCTGCGTTATTTTTATTTGCAGCAAGATTATCGTCGTCGTTTGCGTAAAGAAGCCGAAGCGCGGGTGCAGGCCTTGCAATCACGCATTCACCCGCATTTTCTGTTCAACACCATGAATATTCTCGCCAGTTTAACGCGCCGTGATCCGGTGTTGGCCGAACGCGTAATCGAAGATCTGTCGGATTTGTTTCGCGCCAGTTTAGCGGTGACCGGAACGCGTGTTACGGTGCAACAAGAATTGGAATTGTGCAGTGGTTATTTACGCATTGAACAATTGCGTCTGGGCGATCGGCTGCATTTCGATCTCGATTGTGATGAGGCGGCCAAATCATGCTGGCTGCCGCTGCTATCGGTGCAACCATTGGTTGAAAATGCGGTGTATCACGGAGTGCAACCGCGTGCGGCCGGCGGCATGGTGTCGGTGCTGGTCACGTTGCGCGAAAAGCAGCTCACCGTTGAAGTGCGTAATCCACTACCCGAATCCGCATCACAGCACAGTGGACACGGTGTCGCACTGGATAATATCCGCGAACGATTGCTGGTATTGTATGGCCATAAAGCGCAACTGATGATCAGCAAAGACGAACAAGATTTTGTCGCCACTTTGCGACTACCCGTGGAGTAAGCAATGCGAATTCTAATCGTTGATGATGAGGCCTTGGCGCGTGATCGTTTGAAGCAATTATGTCAAGCGCTGCCCGATGTCGAGATCGTAGCCGAGGCGGCTGACGGCGAACAGGCGATACAGTATTGCGCGCAATTACAGCCCGATGTGGTGTTGCTGGATGTGCGTATGCCGGGTATGGACGGCATTGAAACGGCGCAACATTTAAACGCGCAAGCGTTATCGCCAGCGATAATTTTCACCACTGCCTTTGATGATTACGCGGTGCAAGCATTTGGCGTTCATGCGGTTGGTTATCTACTAAAACCGGTGCGCCAAGAAAAATTGCATGACGCCTTGTTGGCGGCATCACGGATGAATCGCGTGCAGCTGGCGGCATTACGCCAGAACGAACCAGAACAGAACAATCGCAGTCACATCAGTGCGCGAGTGCGCGGCAATATTGTGTTGATCCCGGTTAACGCCATTTATTACTTTCAGGCCGATCAAAAATACATCACCGTGCGTCACGAAAACGGTGAAGTGTTAATTGAAGAGGCCTTAAAAGATCTCGAAGACGAATTCGGCGATCGCTTTACCCGCATTCATCGTAACGCGCTGGTGTGTCTGAATCGCGTTGCTGGCTTAGAACGCGATGCGTTGGGTCGTACCTTGATCACACTGCGCGGCATTAACGATAAGTTGGAAGTGTCGCGGCGGCATTTGCCGGAACTGCGTGCTACGCTTAAACACCTATAACGAGCGATTCAATTTTTATGCAACGACTGCTGTGTGTTGTCATCGTTTTGTGGTCTTGCGCGACGTTAGCGCAAGCGCCGTGCGCGCGCGTTTTTCGTGTGCCGCTCGACAAAGTGCATGAAAAAGCACAGCCCGGTTACGACGTGTTGACGGCGGTGCTGGAGCAGATGGGATGCCGGATCGAAAAGGTTTATCTTTCGGCCACCAATGCACGTCACCATCGCGCATTGGCGGAGGGCAAACTCGATGTGCTTGCCGAAGCGTCGAAGCTGCCCGAGCGCGAACGCTATGCGTGGTTTTCGCAGCCTTATCGTGAAGAGCGAGTGGTACTGGTGGTGCGACAGGACCATCGCGCCATCAGCGGTATTTTGCAGTTATCCGATATCGAAAAAAATAAATTGAAAATCATCGCCGATGAATACTCATGGTGGGGCGAAGACGTGAAATCGTATGTGCCGCGCTGGAAAGCCGCCGGATTGGTGGTGCCGGTTTCACACAACGGTGCCGAATATCGTGAGTTGATGTTGAAACGCGCCGATGTACTGGTTACCACCGATGCGTCGTTTTATATTGCGCAGCAACAATTCCCCCGGCTGTACATCAACAACCCAGACATATATCGCGAACCGGTGCATTTTATGTTCAGCCGTGCCAGCGTCACCCGCCTAGAAGTCGATGAATTTAATCAAGCGTTACAACGCTATCTTGCTAATCCGTCTGCGCCATAACGGTTTTCGACTCGACCTGAATGTGCGTGTACAAAAACGCTACAAAGCATTTCTTGTCAACAAAAATAGTGTTCCCTAAACTGCCCCGCTTTAACCCCGCATCAAGGATGTTTTGCATGAAAGTGTTTCCTATTTTGTCGTTGTTGGCGGTCGCGATAAGCAGCGCGACGTGGGCCGATTCGATCCGTGATTATGTCAAACAACCGGATTACGAAGATTTTGTGATGTCACCAACCGGCGAGTACATGGCCGTGATCCGCAAGTCCGAGGATGTCGTCGAAGCGCAGCGCGATAAATCCGAATTGCAAATCATCGACGTAAACAAAAAAGAAGTGATCGGTTTACTGCGTTTTCGCTCCAACCAGACGGTGCGCGGAATGAAAAAAGGCGACAGTGTGTTGGCGGCACAGTGGGGCAAAGACACGCGCTTGATTATTCGCGCCGGATTCAAATTAGGCGGGCTTGAACAGCAGTTACTCGATCCGGATGTGGTGGCCGTCAACATTGACGGCAAAAAGCAAGAAACGATTTTCGGACCCAATGCCGGTCGGGTGGATTTGAATTCCAATACGGGCGCTAAATCCAATGCCGGTATCGGTGAATGGGCCAGCATGTATGTGCAAGATTATCTGCCCGATGACGCCGAAGAAGTGATTGCGGTGAAATACCCGCGTGCACGCGGCAAAGATGGTGGCACGCAGCCGACCTTATTTCGGTTGAATTTATTTAACGGTAAACAAACGACTTTAGAAAAAGTCGCCATTGATGACAGCTCCTTGCTGCTGGATCAGACCGGCGTCATCCGTTTTGCCGAGCGCACGACTTCGGATATGAAAAATGAATTGTATTACCGCGCCAAAGCCGACGAACCGTTCGCATTACTGGCCAGCGTTGATCAAACACAGGGGACATGGTCGCCGGTAGCGTTTGCACCGGATAACAAAAAAGTAT
>CAZYUS010000217.1:0-1200 GCA_964650615.1 uncultured Pseudomonadaceae bacterium
CTGACAACACCGTCGTAGGGGCGATTCACGAATCGCCCGAATTCACGAATCGCCCTTTTTTTATTGCACGCGACTTTCCATTTGACGCGTCATTAACGCACGCATCGTCGCTATCGTCACCGCGATCAACAACAACGGGTCCACCATATAATCCCAGAGATTATTCGACGGCAATAAATCAACCGCGTAAGCCAGTAACGCCACACTGATGGCCGCACTCAATCGCCATAAACGCGCGTACGCCGTTACCACACTTAAGACAACAAAGCCCAAAACCAACAACCGTGGCTCACTAAAACCATAACGATAAATATCGACACGGCCCACACCTAATGCCGACCCATAAAAACCCAGCATAAGAACCGCCACCGTCACTAACACCGCGCGCGAATTTTTGGTGATCAATCCATCGCCGTCATACACCAACGACGCAAACCACAATAATCCCAGTAACGACAAATGACCGACGAAACTGTGCCAATGTTGCATCACGGTTAAGGAACCAAGCGGAATAAATCCGCAGGCGAAAAATACAAACATGACTAAATGTTTATGGGACTGTGCTAAAAAGCGTTTTCGTGAAGCCACCATCAACACCACACTTGACCAGAACAACAGCGTTGCCAAACTCATGGTGTCACCTCCAGCGCGGCGCGATTGAATACCTGATGTTTGATAAAGCTTTTATTCCAGCTATATACCACATGAAACTGATCGCGACTGTCGCGATATAAATACGGATAATCATAATAAAATTCGCAGGTTTTCTTTTCACCGCAGATTCGGTCATTGTTGTTTTCGATGTGACGAATATACTGGTCGAGATCCAAACTGGGATTGGCATTTTTATTTTCGCCCACGACGCGTTTTAACGTTGGCAATAATTCACTAAACGACATTTTCCCGCTCGCGCCCGCCACCGTCGTATTTTCTAATTCGCGCAATTTGGTCCATTTCAAATCGCCGTTGCTGACACGATAAAGACTTAATTGGTGACGGCCTTTTTTGACATCGTTAAGCGCCACCAACATCGACTGAGCATCGTACGGCACCGCACTTAATCCAGAATTCGGATTCGCCACCGGTGCCAGTTGCTCCGCTGACCAACTGCGACCCCCGTCTTGCGATGCGGCCATAAACACCTGCGCGCGTTTGCTGTCAGCTGAACGCATAAACATCTGCAACTGCTGATCGCCAAAG
>CAZYUS010000217.1:1210-3228 GCA_964650615.1 uncultured Pseudomonadaceae bacterium
TGGCCGGTTGCAAATTGTGACGACCGCCGTTAACACGCGCCTGATCAAGCACGTTCAATTGTTGATCGACGCGTAACCACTGCGGAAATTTTCCGGCCGATTCACGGTACACCGGCAAGCCGATGCTGGCGTCGCTATAAAACGCCGGCGCATTGCGGATCAAGGTCGACAAATTAAAAAATGGCGTTAATTGCAATCGTTTGACGGGCGACCAGGTTGCGCCCTGATCATCGGACACCATGACGTTTACCGTGCTGCTACCCCAACCAAAATAACTCGCGGCCACCACAAAAAACCACAAGCGGCCATCAGGCGCGGTGGCGATCACCGGATTACCTAATTTGCCGGTGAATAATTGCTGCTGTTCGACGATTTTTTCGCGCGTTAATAACGCTTGCACGGGTTGCCAAGTTTGCGTCGCCGCGTCAAAGCGCGTTTGCGAAATTTGCACATCGCTCGCGCCTTCACGCGAACCGCTGAACCACACCGCGAGCAGATCACCATTAGCTAATTCGGTAATCGACGCGGCATGACAAAAATCGCTCAACGACTGCGAAATAAAACGCGACGCCTGAATCGGCGTTGCCGTAAGCGAATTCGGTGCTTGCGACTCACTCAACACCGGCACGCGGCTCACCCACATCGCCTGTGAATACGCGGGATCCTCGTGCGGTGCCGGATGTCGCCACCACGCCCCCGCCCCCGCTGCCAGCGCCACCACCATAAGACCGATACGTTTAACACGATCCTGCATCGTGAACATCCCATTGCTCATTGAACCGCCGCGAGTGTAGAGGGTTCACGTTACGTGAACATATATAAATAATGAACATGTCGAATGCTTGAAAACTACCGCCCGAGCCTGACCAGTACAATCCGATCACCCTCTGTTACTCATCATAATCGACGAGGTTTCGCAGCCCTGCTCTTGTTGCAAGGGTAGCGACCTACACATTTCTGCAATTCAACTGATTATGTACGTAATGCAAAATTGCCCATTGTTTGCGCTCATTAAACTTGTCCACCCACGCCCTTAAACTTCTCAACAAACGCGGCTATCTTCTGAAACACATTTTGCTTCTTAGTTTGATACTGCGGGTTCAACGGGCTCATTTTGGGCAGTAGAGTATTAAGCTCTGTGCCATTATCGCTCGCGAATTCACGTTTCAATGAGGTCATAATGTAGCGTTTAGCCGCCTCGGCATTAAGGTTTTCGGACTTAATAAGTTCATCGGCTTCGCGTTGTTGTTCCGCTTGCGCAAAGCTAAAGAAGGCATCAATGACGCTGGCCTTATCGCCAATTTTGTCGAGGTCGGTTTGGTTAATGAAATCGACTACCAGACTTTCCTTGGCGCGGCTGCCAAGACTCGCGCGAATCACGCGACGCACATCTTCTACCAACGACGCTTTGTCTTTTACCTTTTTACTGTTCTCAAATATCAATTCGAGAATGTAATCGAGATTGATTTCCTGCGATTTCAGCAAATCAATCTCAAAGACAACATCATCCCAATCAATGGTCGATTTTTCTTTATCGGTAGAATCTTTTTCGCGTCGCAGCCAATCACGAATGTCGTTGTAGGTTGAACGATAATCTTGAATTTTTCGGTCAGCCGGTATTTTTATCGTTTGCAGTGCGGCCAAGTCATCATCACTTAAGTAAAACTTGGTTTTCAGCGCCTCTATCGCAGCTAGATCATTCATATCGACATTTTGCAATGCCTTCAGGCTGGCGAATTCATCGTAGTTCTGCAGCACGTTCTCGATGCGCAGATATTCACCGAACAATTTCGCGAAAGCTTTTTTGTCCGACTCTTTTTCAATGGCAGCAGGATCAGGAAAGCGCTGCTCCAATTCCTTTACCACTTCTACAAAGCCGCGCCGCGCTTCACCTGTTGCTAGATCGGTAAAGCCTTCCATGTATTCTTTGTAACTCTTTTCCAGCACCACGTTCTTGGTGTTCTTGTCACCAAATAAGGTGATCGCATCGATTGTTGCCTGCTCCAAATCACGGAACG
>CAZYUS010000218.1:0-3138 GCA_964650615.1 uncultured Pseudomonadaceae bacterium
TTGTCGATTGATTGCCGCCCGGCCGCACGGCCGCGTCGATGCAGTCAGGCGCTGGACTGTAACAGAAAAGGCGAGGGATGCCTAAGATTGAAAAATAACGTGCGTAACGGGGATTTTGCAGGTCAAAAATTGCGCGTGGGGGTTACCGTCTGCAGTCGTTTTGGCCAAAAAAAAGCCACTCCGAAGAGTGGCTTTCTGGTCTTTACGGTTGCCTAGAAGTTCAAGCGAACACCGGCACTATACGATGGACCGGTTTGATAAACCGCGTTCGGGCGGTTTTTCAAACCGTCGTAATATTGCACTATTTCCTGATCTGTTAAGTTACTGCCAGTGGCGACCAGTTGAAGGTGATCGTTGAACTTGTAGCTTAACGATAGATCGACAAACTTCGAGGCTTCCATCCATTGTTCGCGACCGTGATCAACGCCGATATAGAAATCATCTCGTGAATTCAGTGATAAACGTGCGCTAAATTGCTCACCTTCGAAGAAGCCAGAAAGGTTGTAGGTTTTTTCGGCGCTGCCAGGTAGTGCATCGCCATCGGCATCTTCTGCTTTCAACTTAGTGTAGTTGGCAAAAAAACCAAAACCATTGTCATAGGTTTTCTGGAACGATAACTCGATGCCGTTAGTTTTGCCGCCGTCACCGTTAGTGGGGCGCGAAACATCGAATTCGCAATTCCATACATTGTTGCCCGCGTCAGTGCAATTGCTGCCCGGGTCGACCGTACCATCTGGATCGAAAAAGACCGCGTGCGTTTCAGCGAAGACATCAGAGGAAATATACGAATCGATTTTCTTGTTAAAGATCGCGACGTTAATAGCAGACGTATCATCTAAATAATATTCATATGAGACATCGAGCTGCTTGGCGCGATAAGGTTCCAGTCCGGGATTTCCCCCACCACCGGTGTACGAAGTGGTGTTTAAGGAAATATTGGGAGCCATCGACGAGTAATCGGCTCGCGCCATGACTTTCGCGGCAGCGAAACGTAATACTTGATTTTCGGCCAGTGAATAACTTACGTTTAAACTTGGCAACACGTCGTTATACGAATCGGTTTCAGTATTGTTGATGTAAAATCCATCAAATACGCTGTATTTCGCGCCCGGAGTGGCGGCATCAACACCGGTTTGATGACCGGTGGCGGATACTTCGGTTTTAACAAAACGCAAACCGACATTGCCGCGCCAATCGCCGTCACTAAATTTTGCCATTGCGTAAATGGCCTTATTTTTTTCAACGATGTTGTAACTGGCGCTTGCAACTGGCGTATCACAAACGGTTCCCGATGTCGGCGTACACATACCATTTGAAGGTAGCGCGTTGTAAACTCGATACAACGCCTCGGGTGAAACCAAACGATAAGAATCCAGCACATCATAACCCGACATAAAATCGCTGGGTAATGTGTTTCCGGCTACAGCGGCGACACCGCAAGGGCCTCCATCACAAGCTGTTGCTGAATATAATCCGTGATACACCGTGCCGTTGAATGCGACATCGCGTTCATGTTCGGTTGATTTAATACCGAATTTCAATGCGTTGAAAACGCCTACGTCAAGCGCGAGTTCTGCGTCTGCATAAATAAAATCTTCGGAGTCTTCGTTGTGTACATCGCGCTCTCCGTTCCAACCATTTTCAGTACCCGCTTGAACCGGATCGTTGACGTCGATTTCAGTGAAATTAACTTGCGGTGCTGCAGCGCTTAAATCCCAAGTAAAACCGCTACGCGAAACGGTTTCCCAAATGAGTTGGCGACCGGTTTCTCCGGTACCTTTGGTGCTGCCGACTTGGCCGCTGATAGTCCAATCACCCGATGTCCATTTTGCATCTGCTGAAATTGAATTGGTGTCGGTTGAACCTTCTCGAACAAAGGTATCGTAAACCGCGCCCCAACTATCCGGATCGACTGCGAATTGGCCTGAAACCACCGTACCGTGAGAATCCACCATCGCATTCGAAGGAGATTCGCCGGCGCCGAATTTATTGGTGAACCATGCTAGATAATTGCTGTTGACATTATCGGCTTCCATGTTGGCATTTAACACGTTCAAGCCCAGCAATAAATTATCATTGGGCGCGAATTGCAAGCCTAACGTCAACGCGTCGCGCTCGCGAGTTTGGGTAAAATAAGCAGAACCAATCAGATCGGGAACGGCATATGTGCCAGTTGGTCCATTGCTGGGGGTAAGGACGCGATCCGAATACCCCAATACTTCGATACCGTCGCGGCGGATATCGGTTTCAGAATGCGTTGCCGAAACTAATACACCAAAATTCTTTTCGTCATTATGCCAAGCAAACAAGCCGGAAAATTGCGGATTGTTTTCGTCGGCTTTTTTGTTCTGCGTGAACTGTAATGAACCTGCAGCCGTGATTGGCTCGTTCATGTCCAATGCGCGGCGCGTGTTCACATTTACCGTGGCACCAAGACTGCCTTCTTCAGTATCGGCCTGCGGTGATTTCACCACTTGCAAATTACCCACTAATTCTGGCGGCAACATTAAATAGTTGAAACTGCGTGAGGCGTTTAACTGGTCGAGAATAAACCAATCAGCGGTGGCAATGGAGTGGCCGTCGACAATGGTACGGTTCAAATTCGGTGCGGTACCGCGAACTGAAACTTTTTCGCCTTCGCCAAATGCTCGTTCGATCCCAACACCGGTAATGCGCTGTAAGGATTCAGCTACGTTTTTATCGGGGAACTTGCCAATGTCTTCGGCATTGACGACTTCGATAATCGAATCGGCGTCGCGTTTGTCGGCCAAGTTCTTTTTAAGGCTGTCGCGGATACCATGAATTTCAACGGTTTCGGCGTCTTTGTTGTCACTGTCGTCGCCCTCGGCGGCGTTGACGGTGGAGTAGGTGCCTGCCAAGGCGATCGTGATCAGGCAGGGCAGCAATTTCTTCTTGAATGTTGCGTGGGCCATGCTTTCTGTCCTCTCTTAGACGGACGCCGTCGTGAAACTCGGCGTATGTGGGGTCGTAGTATGTTTTTTATTTAATGACAGCGTTGTCATTTATGCTTGCAAGATGACACCGCTGTCATTGGTGCGCAACATACACCCGCGTTTTCCGCTTTGGCAATGAAATTTATTGACGAAACAGATCCAACCAGATCATGAACCGCGCCGC
>CAZYUS010000219.1:0-3088 GCA_964650615.1 uncultured Pseudomonadaceae bacterium
GCGGAGATAATCACAACATTATTTGCGTAACAACTGAAAGACAACCGGAATATCGAATAACGATAACAGCGGTGCCGTAATCATGCCGCCAATCATTGGCGCGGCGATGCGACTCATGATCTCCGAACCAGCGCCGACGCCAAAAAATATCGGCAATAAGCCGGCGATAATCACCGCAACCGTCATCGCTTTGGGGCGCACGCGTTGCACCGCGCCATCGTGAATCGCCGTCAGTAATGCAGCATTATCGGTGTGACCATTTTGTTGTTGCGTAGCCCACGCGTTTTTTAAATACAGCAACATAATAACGCCAAACTCCGCCGACACACCTGCTAGTGCGATAAAACCAACACCGGTTGCAATCGATAAGTTGAAGCCTAGCCAATATAAAAACCAAAACGCCCCAGTCAGCGAAAACGGCAAAGTCGCCATGATTAGCAATGCTTCGTCGAAACGACGAAAGGTTAAATAGAGCAATATGAAAATAATCATTAGTGTTGCAGGCACCACCAAGCGCAGGCGTGCGTTGGCACGTTCGATAAATTCAAATTGACCGGAAAAGTTCAGGCTAGTGCCAGATTCCAATTGCACATCACGCGCAATCACTTCACGTAAATCATTGACCACCGAAACCAGATCGCGATCACGCACATCGATATAGACATAAGCGGTTTTGCGCGCGTTCTCGCTTTTGATCATCGAGGGGCCGTCATTCAGCGCCACGGTGGCGACCATCGCCAGTGTTATTTGTGCGCCTTGCGGAGTTTGGATCGGCAATTGTTGCAAGCGCGCTAGGTTGTCGCGCCACTCTCGCGGATAGCGCAAGTTGATCGGAAAACGCGCTAATCCTTCGACTGTTTCACCAATATTTTCGCCGCCAATCGCACCGGCAATATAGCGGTGAACATCGGCAATGCTTAAGCCCCATTGCGCGGCAGCGACACGGTCGATGGTGACATCAATATAACGGCCACCGCCTAAACGTTCAGCCAATGCTGAGCTGACGCCGCTAACGGTTTTGGCTCGTTCGGCAATTGCTTGCGCACTGCGATCAATGGCGGCCAGATCGCTGCCAGCGATTTTGATCCCGATCGGACTTTTAATACCCGTAGCCAGCATATCGATTCGATTGCGGATCGGCGGGATCCAAATATTCGACAAGCCCGGCACCCGCACGATCGCATCAAGTTCGTCGATCAATTTTTCGGTGGTCATCCCTTCGCGCCATTCAGTTTTTGGTTTGAATTGAATGGTGGTTTCAAACATTTCGAGCGGCGCCGGATCAGTCGCGGTTTCGGCTCGACCGGCTTTACCAAACACGGTTTTCACTTCGGGCACGGATTTGATTAAGCGATCCGTTTGTTGCAATAGCTCGCTGGCTTTTTGTGCCGATAGGCCCGGTAGCGCGCTTGGCATATACAGCACATCGCCTTCATCCAGCGGCGGTAAAAATTCACCACCAAGTTGACTATAAGGCCACCACGACGAAGCAAAAATTAGTAAAGCGGCGGCCAATGTTGTTTTGGGAAAACGCATCACCGCCGTTAAACAAGGTTGATATAACGCGATTAAGCAGCGATTAATTGGATTGCGTTTCTCATCGGGAATACGACCCCTGATCCAAAAACCCATCAGTACCGGCACCAACGTTACCGATAAAGCCGCCGCTGCTGCCATCGCATAGGTTTTAGTGTAAGCAAGCGGACCAAATAAGCGCCCTTCTTGTGCCTGCAAAGTAAACACCGGCACAAACGATAGCGTGATAATTAGTAAACTGAAAAACAGTGCCGGCCCCACCTCAATTGCCGCCGCACTGATCACTTGCCAATGCGCATCACCCTGCAGGGTTTGACCGGGATGTTGGTGTTGCCACGCTTCGATTTTTTTGTGGGCGTTTTCGATCATCACTACGGCCGCATCGATCATCGCGCCAATCGCAATCGCAATGCCGCCCAGTGACATGATGTTGGCGTTAATGCCTTGATAGTGCATCACCATAAACGCCGCTAAAACGCCGACGGGCAATGACACAATTGCCACCAAGCTGGAGCGTAAGTGCCACAAAAAAACTACGCACACTAGCGCCACCACAATAAATTCTTCGATCAATTTTTCACGCAGATTATTGATCGCGCGATCAATTAACTGACTGCGATCGTAGGTCGTCACAATTTCGACGCCGCTCGGTAAACTGCTTTGCAATGCGGCTAATTTACTTTTGACCGCCGCAATCGTGTCACGCGCGTTTTTACCCGAGCGTAAAATGACCACACCGCCGACCGCTTCGCCCTCACCATCAAGTTCGGCAATGCCGCGGCGCATTTCAGGGCCGAGTTGTACTTTCGCAATATCGGACAGTAACACCGGTTTATTATTGTCACTGCGCAATACGATTTGTTTGAAATCATTAAGAGATTGCAAATAACCGCTGGCGCGCACCATCCACTCCGCTTCGGCAAGTTCTAAAACCCCACCGCCACTTTCTTGATTGGCGTTTTGGATCGCCATACGCACGTCGTCAAGGCGTAATTTATAACCGGCCAATTTGATCGGATCAATCACCACTTGATATTGCTTGACCATGCCGCCCACAGTGGCGACTTCGGCGACATTGGGTAGCGCTTTCAATTCGTATTTTAAAAACCAATCTTGCAATGCGCGTAAGCCTGCTAAATCGTGGGTGCCGCCACGATCAATCAATGCGTATTGATAGATCCAACCAACACCGGTCGCATCGGGTCCCAAACTGGTTTTAGCATTGGCCGGCAAGCGTCCCTGCACCTGATTTAAATATTCCAAGACCCGCGAACGCGCCCAATATAAATCGGTATCGTCATCGAATAAGACATAAACAAAACTGTCTCCGAAAAATGAAAAGCCGCGCACCGCTTTTGCGCCGGGCACCGACGACATCGTGGTCGCCAAGGGATAAGTGACTTGATTCTCAACAATTTGTGGCGCTTGTCCCGGATAACTGGTGCGAATAATCACTTGTACATCGGACAGATCCGGCAGCGCATCGACTGGCGTAGCACGCAGCGAATAAATGCCACCGGCTAGCAGCAAAATCGTCGCGATCAAGACCAAG
>CAZYUS010000220.1:0-3050 GCA_964650615.1 uncultured Pseudomonadaceae bacterium
CTTACACCGAATCAAACGGTAAAGGCCGTCCCACGAATTTAACGAACGAAGCCTTTGCCTTATTGGTTGAAAAAATCGATATCGTGCGTGGTTTGTTTAACACGCCGGTTGATGGGGCCACCTTTGATTACACCGGTTTTGACAGCGGTAAAGCGCATTTGCTGCTGGTGCCTGCCGCCAACCATGTGTTGGCTTTAGATGATGGAAAAAAACGATTTATCAATACCGTACTCGCCATTACCAAAGCGTTTGCCTTGTGTGGGACACTGGATGAGGCGGAAGAATACCGCAAAGAGGTGGCGTTTTTCTCGGCGATAAAAGCGGTGATTACCAAGTACACCACGGTCGATAAAAAGCTGACCGACGACGAAAAGAATTCCACACTTAAACACATACTTGATAACGCGGTAATCGCCGAAGGCGTAGACGATATCTTCAAACTCGCGGGTTTGGATAAACCCAATATCGGCTTGCTCGATGACGGCTTTATGAACGAAGTGCGCAATATGAAGAGCCGCAACTTTGCTGTTGAGCTGCTCGAAAAATTACTGCGAGACGAAATCAAAAGCCACACCCGAAATAACGTGGTGCAAGAGAAGAAATTCAGTGATCGCCTAGCCGAAACGCTGCGCAAATACCGCAACCGCGCCATTCAAGCCGCGCAGGTGATTGAAGAACTCATTGCCATGGCAAAAGAGTTTCAAGAATCACTCAAACGCCACGAAGAACTCGGCTTAAACAATGACGAGCTGGCGTTTTACGACGCGCTAGCTAATAACGAAAGCGCCGCCCGAGAATTAGGCGATGAAATCTTAAAAGCCATCGCACAAGAACTCACCGAAAAGTTACGCAATAGCACCACCGTCGATTGGCAAGTGCGCGACAGCGTGCGTGCGAAACTGCGCAATCTAGTGCGCATAACACTGCGCCGCTATAAATACCCACCAGATAAAACCGAAGCCGCGATTGAGTTGGTGCTAGTGCAAGCCGGCAAACTGTCGAATGCGTGGTCGAGTTAGGGCGGCCAATAAAAAAAATAATTCACATAACAAAAAACGGAAACATAAAATGCAAAACCCAGCCACTTGGCAACCAAAAGACGTGAGAGAAGCTTTTTTTCCGGTCGAAAGCCGCCCCCTTTTCATGACTGATGGCAGCGCCTTAAATCGTTATCAAAAATTGAATCGTCATTTTGCGATAGTCGATGTAAACCGTGAGCACCCTTTTACCGTTGTGACGGATGACTACAAGTTGGTCACCAATGAGCAGGCCTTTAAAATGGCTTCGGCTGTAATGAAAAAAGTGTTTTTGACATTACAACCCGATCAATTGGTTTGTTTGAATATTACGATGCCTAAAACGCGTTCATTTTGCCATATTGATCTTATTCATAAGGACGGCAGCTTTTCTCCATGGGAAAAAGATAAATGGACGGCATTTTTACGAATCACCAACAGCTACAACAGAACGCGACTTCTTCGAGTTGAGTTAGGGTTTTGCCGGTGGATTTGCATGAATGGGATGATATTTGGCAGTAAGAGCGTCGAGGTCTCATATGCTCATACAAAAAGGGGCACTAGCAAGATCGATAAGTTTGCGGAAAACATAGGTGACATTCGTAAGCTGGAGGCAAAGTTAGTTGAGAATCTTATCGAACTGAAGCGTTACCACGTTCCGGAAAGTGAAATGTTATCGCTTATTTGTCGCGTGTTTGAAATTGATGCTGACGATGATGATTTGGAAAAGCAAAAACGACGAGACGACTTGGTTGCTATGCGTGAGCACACAAAGAGTCTTACCAAAAAGTATTTTAGCGATATGGGCCAACATGCTTATGCAGCGTTAAATGTCTTAACGGATTACGCTACTCGCCCCGTGGGTGTTTTATCTCCTGAATCGAGTATTCATGGATTCCAACAAAAAGCGGGTAACTGGATGGATGAATTCATCGCAGCGATATCGAGCCCGAAATTTTCGTTTGACGAATACCTTGCAGACTATCGATACGTAGCTGCTTTGATAGAGGGCATGTAATTACTTAGTGCACGGCGAATCTGGCTGTTATTGAGCGCGTGTTTTGCGCTTAGCATGCTGATAGCCTGACGATTATTTGCACAGCAGGATGGCAAGAATGAGCTCATTGGACGGCGCGTCGCGACGCCAAATGTTTTGGGGCGAGCTGAATGTCAAGTTAGCGGGCGAATCCGAATCAATTGAGTCGATGAACAAAATTTCATTGATCAAATGGGGGGATATACCTGTCGTGGACACTGGATCTAGGTTTTCAGGCGCGAATCTAACTTCATATGTAATGAAGCACTTCCCTAAGTCAATCCAGTTGAATTCTGGGCGAACGGTGCGGCTGGAAAGTTTAACCCAATACGATATCAATGCTGGCAAATTGACTGGGGGTGTTCGCCACATTGCCTTTCAACTACAGAGTGAACTGAACAAACTTTGGAAAGAGCATGTTTGGTCTCGGGGTCATTTCGCGGTTATGCCACCTTTTGAATTATTCGGTGGTTTTATCGACATGAAGCTAGGCGAGGAATTAGTGGAGGGGCAAGCGGTGGTGTTGCCACCGATCTGTTCGGTTGCCATTCTATCCAGCACAACCGTTCAGTCTGAACACCAATCCTCGTCGTTGGCAGTAATGTGGTTTCACACTGAGTTTGGCGTCGAACAACGTGTTGTCAATTGGATAAAACTGATTAATTGGGAAGGCAAAGCTTACTCTTGGTCGTATTGATAAGTTTTATCTAATTCGATGGTGATCCGGTTTTTTTTGCTGAGTGGAAGTTTCATTTGTTGAGGTAAATAATGAGCATTTGGTTGTCAGAAGTACTTCAGTTTGAAAATCCCGAAGATTTCAAAGTTCATTTAGCAAACTGGAACGGGAAAATTCATCCACTGGATGTTTTTGTCAGTGATAAGCAGGCGTGGCAAGGTTGGAATGCTTGGCGAAGCGAGAAGGATGATTTCAATAGAACGTATATATTCAGTTTGATGGAATATTACCATGAGCCAGACGCATGGCTATTTGGCGGCGT
>CAZYUS010000221.1:0-2981 GCA_964650615.1 uncultured Pseudomonadaceae bacterium
ACGTGAACCCGTAGCAAAATGTCAAATTTTCCGTCGACTTGCGCTATGGCCAGCAAGTTGTTCCAAATGCGCGTAAACGTACCTTGTCCGTCGGCCCGACGCCGAGTTAAGTCATGAACCTCTTTCCAACCATCGAGAGTTATTTGATAAAAATCGTGATTAAGTGCGAGCAATTCTTCGAACAGAACTCGATCCAGCAAATATGCGTTGGTCGTGAACGAGCCATTCAGTCGAAATCCATAATGGGTCGATAATAATTTGGCATGTTGCGCAATGCGGATGACCACATTTTTTGCCAACAGCGGTTCACCACCGAACCAGTTCAATGACAACCCTTTTAGCGTTGGTGCACGGCGTTCAATTAAACGCATGATGCCGAGTTGTAGCCACTCTGGCATTGCGCCAAGTTCAAAATCTTCGTAGCAGTAACTACAACGAAAATTACACTTTTCGGTAGGCAACAGAATCAGCTCTTGAATGTCGGGTGTCAGTGCCATTTTGACACCGACAGGCAGAATCATCGCTTCGTCTTTGCGCATTTTTCCTGTCGTATTAATCGCTGTCATACCTAAATTACTCCAATTTGGGTTATGCTGCTGTTCGCTTGTTTTGGCGAAAATCGTCTGTAAACGGAGAGAGTTCCACACAATTGTCTTCTGTCATTAACAGCCGATAACGTTTGTTGCAACGTGTTAGTACGTGATCGTCGTGGCTGACGAAAAGCACCGTCAAGTTAGCCCTGGTGAGCGCAGCAAGAATATGTTCAACGGTGTCTGTGTCGAGATTGTTGGAAAATTCGTCAAGGATCAGAAATGTTGGTTGTTGAGCCAACGCTCTTGCCAACAACAATCGCTGCCGTTGACCACCCGACAGAGCACCGTGTTTTTCTGAAATGCGGGTGTTATATCCTTGGGGCAGCGAATGAATAAACTGATCGATGCCGGCTACTTCGGCCGCTGAATGAACACTGCTTTCGTTAATGTCAGGATTGAATACCGTTAGATTGTCGCGTACAGAGCCGTATAGTAATTTGGCGTCTTGGGCGAGGTACGCAAAAGAAACTGGTGAACATCGCAATGAAGGATAATCTTTGTTGATAGTTATGCTGCCACTAGTTGGTGTAATAAACCCTGTCAGCAATTTGCAGAGCGAGGTCTTCCCGCTACCGGACGCGCCAGTAATACCCACCCAATCACCTTTCTCAATCATTAAACTTGCGGTGTCGATGATGTTGCTTTGAAAAACATTCGGGCGGTAACTGATTTGTTCGGCGCGTAACGCTTGAAAGGACTCCGATTTTTCCATTGGCGCTTGAGACGGATGATGTGCCAATGCATCCAATTGGCGTTGAAAAAGTCGATCACGGCATCGTATTTGATGCAATTGTACGAGCGCCATCGCTCCTGCATGCGAAAAGCCTCGGTAAATGCCTAATGCGATGAACGCACCGATTGTCAGTGCTCCAGACGCTGTCAGCAATGCTCCGATGACCGCGTAAGCCATCATGTCCAAGCCGCTCAGAAATTTCTGCAAGGTTTCAGTTCTTGCATTGAAATCGTTGATGGCATTTCTGCGGGCAAGGTGTTGAAGATGAATATCGGCGTAATGTTCTAACGCTCGTTTCGATGTCATCGTACCGTTGAGCGTGCCGAGGTTCTCGAGCAAATTAAACCGCAAATCTCCGATGGCGGTATTTTCCATTAGCTCTGCATCTTCCATTATTTGTCGTTTTACGTTGATATGCACCCCAAGTAAGAACGTGATCACAGCGCCGATAATAGTGCATGCTGCCAACATCACCGACGCGTTTCCAATCATAAACAAGGCGATCAACGAAACCGGTACGGCAAGCGCGCATTTTGGTAACACAACAATGAGGTCGTTCAGCCGCTGCTCCGCTATATCAAGCGGCAATCCCACGTTACCGGCAGAACGATTATCAAAAAATGCTGCTGGTAATTTAGCTAACGTGTTCAAAATGTCGTTCACTGCCACACGTGTTAAACACAATTTTATTCGACACTGAATAAAGGTGACGAACAGCTCAAACATATTTCGGCCAAGCAATACCGCAACAAAAATAATTGCAGCATGTGTGAGCAAATTTTCACCGCCAGTAGATGACGAGAAAATTCTTTCGGTTAACATGGGTGAAAGTAGTTCTAAGGTCATCACTATGGTTACGATGACAAATAGAAACCCAATGGAATACCGAAGCAAAGTTCGGTCTAACCATTTTTGGTAAGAGATTGGCGTAGGTGACTGCATAGGCGTCGCGCCTACGATCTCCAGCGTAACGGGGCTCAGAAGGCGTTCGATGTCGGCGTTTTGTAAGCGGATGATGCCGCGTTCCGGATCGAATACCTCAGATGTGTTGTTGTTGAAACGATGCAAAAGGACCAGATAGTGTCCCCGGTTCTGATGTACAACAGCCGGGAAGCGAATGGCGCTAACGGATATTCTCGAAAGCTTTATCGCTGAGACATGAATACCTAAGTCAGTGAAAATTTGCTTTATGCCGAATAGCGAAATGCCGCGAGCAAAATCGCCATAGCGCAGCTTGATTTGTTCGGGGTGAATCGATTGACCAAAGGCCGATGCAATGGTGGCGATACAAGCAATTCCACAATCGGATTGCCCTGATTGTAAAAATAGATTTTGCTTAATTGTGTTACGAAACTGTTTGTTCCCACTCAGAAATTCGGGGGGGGGCGGACTCTTTTTAATTGGCTTCAAGGTTTTTGCCACGGACACAATCCATGTCCGGAATCTTAAAGTGACTTGTTTTGCTGGTGCAATCTATTAATTGTACTTAGTGCGCTACATCGCGATACGCACCGATACAATGGTTTCTATGTTGAAAGAAGAAGCAATTCTGATTTTAAATTAGATGTTAATCACACTTTGTTCAATTTGATGTATTGCCGTGTCGAGATAATCTGGTCCGGCATAACGTGCCACTTGCAAGGCACCGGTTAGCG
>CAZYUS010000222.1:0-2903 GCA_964650615.1 uncultured Pseudomonadaceae bacterium
CAACGGCGTTTCCAAATCCTTTGCCATGACTGGCTGGCGCATTGGTTATGCTGCCGGCCCAGAAAAGCTGATTAGCGCGATGGGTATGGTGCAATCGCAATCGACGTCTAACCCCAGTTCGATTTCGCAAGCCGCCGCCGTTGCTGCGTTAAATGGCGATCAAAGCTGCATGGAACCGATGATCAAAGCCTTCAAAGAACGGCATGATTGGTTGGTGGCAGAGTTAAATAAAATCGACGGCGTGCAATGCTTGGCATCCGACGGAACGTTTTACGCATTTCCAAATTGCGAAGGTTTAATCCGCAAATTGGGTCTCAAAGACGACTTGGCTTTAACCGAATTGCTCATCGACAAATTTGATCTGGCCTTGGTCCCCGGCGGCGCATTCGGTGCCACCAACCATGTGCGTTTGTCCTACGCGACGTCGATGACGGTGTTGGAAGAAGCGGTCAAACGATTCAAAGCCGCTGCGGCATCGGTTTAAAACGGTTAAGTTAACTGGCGGCCTTCAGGCCGCCAGCCCCGCGTCTAATCACGCGAATTGACCACATCAAACGCTGTTAGCTAAACTCCTTGGCTAAGTCATAGGGAGATATGCTGATGCGAGTCAATATGCACGAAGCCAAAACCAAATTGTCGCAGCTTGTTGCTCACGCTGAAGCCGGAGAAACGGTAGAACTGATGCGTGCCGGCAAAGTGGTGGCGCTCGTCGTCGCTCGCGATCAAATTCAACGCCGTTTAGGTTTGCATCCAGAAGCGGCTCCGGGCAAAAACTGGGACAGTAAAGCACTGAATCAAAGCATTGCTGAGGAGTTTGGCGCGTGAGTTCTTTGTTATTGGATACTAACGCGCTTATCTTCTGTGTCGCGGATCCAAAACAATTGAGCAAAACGGCATTAGCGGCCATTCAGTCAGCAAAAAAACTGTATGTCAGCGCCGCCTCTTTGTGGGAAATTGATATAAAGCATCGAAAAGCGCCGACCGAAATGCCCGTTTCAGCGCGCGCTTACGGTGCCTATGCCAGAGAAATTGGCATCGAGATTATTGCAATTGATATGGATGTTGTTAATGCTCTAGATCTGTTAGCCAATTGCAAACATAAAGATCCCTTCGATCGGATCATTATGGCGACCAGTAAGGAGAGAACGTTACCCCTGGTCACTAAAGATCTGGCGATTCGGCGTTATCTCAAAACTGTCATTTGGTAGTGCTAGATTTGATAATCTTTTCGCTACTGTTATTTCAACTGATTTACATGGAAAGCAATCGATATGGACAACAAACCGTATTCCATTCAGGCCGTCATCATGTGTGGCGGTTCCGGCACTCGTTTATGGCCTTTGTCACGCGAAATTCACCCTAAACAGTTGTTAAAACTCTTCGGTGATAAGTCGCTGCTCGGCTCCACTATTGAGCGTGCACTTGCCGTTGGCGCAAAAACGGTGGTCGCAGTAACGAATGAATCGCATCGTTTTTTAGTGGCCGAAGAATTACGTCATGAAGCGGCCGAAAACGCGGCCGTTATTCTGGAACCGCAGGGCAAAAACACCGCGCCTGCGGTGGCACTGGCGGCGCTTAACGCCATTAAGCACGGCGACGACCCCTTGTTGTTGGTATTAGCTGCCGATCACCTTATCCGTCGCGATAACGTGTTTGCCGACGCGGTAAAAAACGCGGCCGATTTAGCGCAACAAGGACGGCTTGTTACCTTCGGTATCGTGCCGACCAAACCCGAAACCGGTTACGGCTATATTCAACGAGGCGCGGCACAATCCACCGGCTTTGAAGTGGCCGCGTTTGTCGAAAAACCATCATTAGAAAAAGCCAAACAGTATTTAGAAAGCGGCGATTATTTGTGGAACTCGGGCATGTTTATGTTTCGCGCCAGTGTTTTCATTAATGAATTGCAAAAATTCCGCCCTGATATTTTAACGGCCTGTCAAAAAGCGATGGAAAATGCAGCAGCGGACATGACATTTATTCGTCCGACCGCGAGCGCCTTCGAGCAATGCCCCGCCGATTCCATTGATTATGCAGTGATGGAAAAAACGCAAAAGGCCGCCGTCATTCCGCTTGATGCTGGTTGGAGCGACATTGGTTCGTTTGCCAGCTTGTGGGAAGAATCAGAAAAAGACAGCGCCGGAAACGCGTTCAAGGGCGATGTGTTATCGCATCAAACCAAAAACAGTTTGGTGATCGCCGAAGAGCGTTTGGTCGCCGTGATTGGATTGGACAATGTGATGGTGGTTGAAACACCTGACGCCATTTTGGTCGCCCCCATCGCCAAATCACAAGACATCAAAGCTATTGTCAATCAGCTCAACGCCGGCAACCGCGAAGAAGCCAAATCGCATCGCCGCGTTTATCGCCCATGGGGATGGTACGAAGGCATCGGCACCGGCACGCGTTATCAAGTGAAACGCATTTGCGTCAAACCGGGCGCAAGTTTGAGTCTGCAGATGCACTATCACCGCGCCGAACACTGGATCGTGGTCACCGGCACCGCCGAAGTCGAATGCAATGGCAAGGTCAGCTTACTTTCCGAAAACGAAAGTACCTATATCCCGTTAGGCCAAGAATAGTTGCTTGCCACATGTTTTTTTGTGGGAAGTCCTACAGGCCGCCATTTTCTTCACCTGTTTTTGGCGGCCTAAAATTCTCGCGTTGTGTTCAACTGCGGTTTTTAGGCTCAATACTCAACCGGCGGCAACAAAGCCACTAACTCATCCCACGCAATAACCACTCCCGGCAAAATATTCACATCCGTTTGCCCTTCCAACACTTGATTATCGGGCTTACCAAACTCGGTGCCATTGTGGCGATAAACGGTCACCATGCGATCGACAGGATGAACAAGCCAGTATTCTTTAACGCCTGCACGCTCGTACACCCGCCGTTTTAAC
>CAZYUS010000223.1:0-2893 GCA_964650615.1 uncultured Pseudomonadaceae bacterium
CTGACTTCTGGTTCAAGCGTCCACACCTCGCGCGCTCTGACTTCAATATTTACCGATTCGTCGCAAGCACCAACAATAATGACACGGGCATGGCGCAAGAATGTTCTGGAGCGCAAAATTCGTGACGACTCTTCGAATGCTTGCCGGGTAAATAACTGTCCTTCCAATAGCAACAAGTCTTTTCGGATCACGCTCGGATCGGTGTCACTGTGGACACTGTTTATCCAGCGGAAAAACCCGTTATTCTCGTCAGGATTTGATTCGTCAAACACCTGTTGAATGCGTACTTCAACATGCCCAATACGGAGTTGTTTGGTTTCGAGCAACGCGATGGTGGCGGCATCGTCATCGACGTTGCTGGCGCGGCATTCGGGGCTTACTTGCGGCTCGGCCAATATCTCGTCGGCCTTTGCCGAGGCAATAATTCCGATTAAAGCAATTGACAACGTAATAGCGTGGCGCATTTTTTACTCGCTTAACGTGATCGTGGATCTCGCGGCAGTTGCTGGGCTCAAATAGTTTTGTGGTAAGGGCCGCCAATTTCTTTGCGAGTAAAGTTCGTATCCCGTTTGATACAAGGCGATGGTGTCGTCAATTAACTCAGGATCATGATCAAGAGGCAATGGAGACAACGCTCCATCACGATCGATGACCTGCCATAAATGCACAGACTGATTGATGCCCAGTACCGCCATGCGATTGTCACGAAGCAAAGCAACATCACGGTTATGCGACAACAATGCGTAACGCGGAGCATCAGAAATACGGCGCAAATCGCGGCCGAAAAACGCGCTGCTGTACTCGATATCAAGCAAGCCCATTATCGTTGGTGCCACATCAATTTGAGCGCCTAAACGATCATCCTGCTGCGCCGTGATAAAGCTCGGTGCATAAAAAATTAAAGGGATTTCATACGAGGATAAGGGGATTTCCGCTTCACCGTATAAGCGAGCGCCGTGGTCACCCAGAATGACAAACAGCGTGTTGTCAAACCATGATTTGGCTTTGGCGGCCTTGATAAAGCGACCCAAGGCAAAATCTGCATACTGCACTGCGTGTCGGCGTTTTTGATGAGTCGGATCTTGAGCGATACGACCAGCTGGATAGAGATAAGGTTTGTGGTTGGAAACCGTTAGAATCGTGGTGAAAAATGGTTTATTTGCCTGCGCTTGCGAATCGATTTCTTTTAACGACTTATCGAATAGATCTTCATCACATACACCCCAGCTGGTGGTAAAGCTGATTTCGTCGGCCGCAAAATCAGTTTGATCGATGACCGTGTCAAAACCGTTTCTACGGGCAAACTCGCCCATATTGTCAAAGTAACCATAACCACCGTAAATAAAACGAGTTGCGTAACCTTTTTGCTGCAACAAAGCCGGCAGAGAAAACACATCGGCAAATCCCGGACGCTTCACGATTGCCTGTCCGGGGATCGGCGTAAAGCTAGTCAAAATTGCTTCGAGCCCTCGCACCGTTCGATTGCCGCTGGCATAGATATGGCTATACAGTAAACCTTCACGTGCCAAAGCATCGAGTTCTGGCGTCACTCCAATATCATTTTCGGGGTGCAACAAGGCGCTAAATTCAGAACCAAGACTTTCTTCGATTACCAGCACTACATTCGTAGTTGATTGTTTTTTTTCTCCAGCAATTTTTCGAACGATTGGACTGGCGCCGTCATCGAATATTTCACTCCCTAATCCGATCTGTTTTTGGGTTAAAGCATGTGCTCGCTTTTGTTCGATGGTGGCATAGTGCTGCTCGTAATTCAGTTCGTTGGTAAACAGTGCATGTACAAAGGTGTAATAGCCATTTAACGACAATTCGTTAACGACGCGGTTATCACCGTTTGCAATATTGTTTATTTGCAGAAGATTGAGGCCAAGCGTGATTAGTATTAACTGGCCGAGCAATGGCTGAGCACGCTGTTTACGAGTCGAAGAGGCAGTTATTGCCAGCGCAAAAGTTGGCCATGTTAATCGGTGTAAGGCGTAGGCCGCTAAGGCCGTAAGAGTTAGCGCCTTACCGACCGGATAGCTGTCCCAAATATTGACAAAAACCTCGTGCGGAAACAGCAGATAATCAACCGCCACGTAATTAAAGCGCGCATTGAATTCATCAAAATAGAAGTATTCGACGACACCAATATAAACCACGAAAAAATAAAATACGGTATTGGTCACAGACAACCACAGACGCTTGAGTCGTGACATAATCGGATACGGTTGCCGAATCAACATGGCGACGCTGAATGGCAGCAAAATCGCCAATGCCACTAAACAGTCATACGCCAGACCGGATAACAAAATCATTCCATACGCCGATAGCGTATCGCTGTTTTGCTCGTGGAACGCCACCGTTAAGAAAATCCTTGTCAGCATAAACAAACCGACAGTGACAAAAAAACGTTGCCCAAACGCCTTGATCAAATTAACAACAGAACTCTCATTCACATTATTTTGACATTTCATTATCAGTGCTCAACGAATACGACTATTGCCCATACTAATACGCAATGAAAGCAGGGGGCCGGTAAAGTTCTTCACCTTCGATAATGTCATCAATTTTTTACAAACCAACCACGTAGTTTTGACAAGAGATTCACCGTGCATTTACAAATCGTTGACTAATTGGCGAATAGTTTCATCAGTTAGTCTTCACAATTCGTTGACATAAAATTGCGGTAGAATCTCGCATCTATACCACTATCGCTAAACCACCACCGGAGAAAAGCAATGAAACCATGCATTCCTCTTTTACCTGCAATAACACTATTACTTTTCTCTTTTACTGCGACAGCCGAAGACCGCGACGTAAAAATCGGTATTCGCGCTGGTATAAATGCGGGCAATGGAACACCCGCCAACGATGTTGTCAGCACCGGTCTGCA
>CAZYUS010000224.1:0-2864 GCA_964650615.1 uncultured Pseudomonadaceae bacterium
AAAAACTATTGAGTAACAGTGATGACGTATTGTTCGGCTCGAAACTTCTTGAGCGAAAAGAGTTCGTATTTATTCCAGGACAATCGCAAAAGCTCGACATTACGATTCAACCCGATACGCAGTACCTTGCTTTGGTCGGCAATTTTCGTCAGCCAGAAACACATCGTTGGCGTTATTTATTTTCGCGCGATAACGCACTCGATAAAAAAATAACTATAAAAGCTCAAGATTGCTATTTACTGACGGCAGGCGCTGCGGTGGTGTTATTGCCGGGACAAGACCTCGTCGGTAACCCCGAGTGTCCTCAACGTTTGGCGGTCACAGCGACACCAGTTCAAACCAGCAATTCGGTTGAATCGACAGCAAAAGTCACCAACAAAAACAGCAAAAAGAAGCCGACTCCAACCAGCACATCGAATTCCGGCACGGCTAATTCGCCCTCCGCTAAAAAGGAATAAGACAATGTCTGCGATTGGTTTTCCGTTGTGGGCGGAAGGCTTGTTTTTGCGGCCGCAACATTTTCAGTTGCAAACACGTGCCAGTTTACAGGCCGATCAGGACGTGCGTTTTTTGGCTACCCCTTATCCTTGGGGACTCAAAGCCATTGAATTCGATGACGATGCAATAGTCGCAAACCGCATTCGTTTACGTCGGTTACACGCCGTTTTTCCGGACGGTGCCGACGTACAAGCGCCGCAACGCGACCCCCTACCGCCTGATCGTGATTTGTCCGTTTTGCCCGAAAACGGCGAACACGTTTTGCTGTATATCGCGCTACCATCATGGTCTGAATTCGGTTTGAATTGTGCATTCGAACAACAAAATGGCCGACCGGCACGATTCCAGCAGCAAGCCAGCGAATTCCCCGATTTTTTTACCGAGGGCAGCCGCACCGAAGTCGTGTTAATGCGACATAATCTGAGGCTATTATTTGAAGGGGAAAACAACGAAGGTCATGTCGTCTTACCTGTCGCACGATTACAACGCAATGCACAGGGAAATTGGTGTTACGACCGCGATTTTATTCCGCCAGCATTGACGCTCTTTGCATCGACCGCCCTGCAAGAACGACTGTTACGGTTATCCGATATCGTAATGGCAAAAAGTGCAGCGCTAACCGCACACCAACGAGAACACAGCGCCGACGCGTTTGAATTTCAAGCAAACGATGTAACGGCGTATTGGCTCTTACATTGCATGAATGGTGCATTTCCTCTGTTACGCCACTATCTGCAACATCAAGGCAGTAATCCCGAGCAGATCTACCGTTTTTTAATAAGCTGGGCCGGTCATTTAATGACATTTTCGGCGAAACGACGACTCAACGATATTCCGATGTACAGCCACGCTTCACCACACGCAGCGTGGGTTGAGTTGGACGAACTCATACGCGATTTAATTGACACCGTGGTGCCGCAAAAACATATCGCCATTCCACTTAAAGAAAATAAACCCGGCATGTTATTGGGGCATATTGATAGCGAACGAGCCGTGCAGGGAGCGGATTGGTATATCGCGGTGGTTACGCAGAAACCCGCCGCGTTAGCCCTCGAAGGAATTCCAACCAAACTTAAAATGGGCGCACCGGAAGACGTCGAGAAACTCATTAATTCAGCACTGCCCGGTGTTAAATTATCCGTTCCACAACGAACACCGCCCGCTCTGCCTGTGCGTGTTGGAACCCATTATTTTGCATTAGACCCACAAGGTGCGGTATTTGAACGGATGATCAAAGCACGCAGCATTTGTGCCTATGTTCCGCAGCTGTTTGCCGACGCCAAGATAACGGTTTATGCCGTATTACGTTAAGGAAGATGTGATGAATACCGCAACCACAGCGACGTTATCCAGCGAAGTAACACACGCAGCAGAGCGCATACCAAGCCTGATCGAATTATTGCAAGATGGAATGCAAGTTTTGGCTTTACTTCGTCACGGTAGCGGCATCGTTAATGTCAACGTTTTTCGGCGCGAGATCGAGCAAATGCTGACTGATTTCGAACGACACGCACGTAACTTTAATAAAGATCCGTTAGCTGTTGATCAGTGCAAATTTGCATTCTGTGCCTTACTCGATGAATTAGCGATGAGCACCGGCACCGAAGTACGCGATGAGTGGGAACGCGAACCGCTGCAGCTGAAACATTTCGGGGAACATTTAGCCGGCGAAAGTTTTTTTAATCGCCTCGAACAACTGCGCTATAACCCCGAACGTCACATCGAAGCATTGGAGTGTTTTCACCGTTGTCTGTTGCTGGGCTTTCGTGGTCGCTATTTGTTGGAGGGCAGCGAGCGACTCGATTATTTGATCGCTCAAGTCGGGCGCGAAATCGCGAGCATTCGCGGTCAAACCGCCGCGTTTGCACCTCACGCTTCACTGCCGACTCGAATCACTGAAGCGGTGAAAACGATTATGCCGGTATGGCTATTTGCGTTGATTTTAACCACTGTTCTGATTCTAGGCTTTACCACAATGGCCGTTGTATTGCGCTTTCAGGCCAATACGCTGTTAGTACCGTCCGCCGCGACAGACACTGCTTCGCTCGATAAGTGACAGCAAACATGACATCACGGAACCTTGATTCAACAAACCAGAGCGGCGACGCCTTGCTGGCACCCATATCAGCGTCGTCACCAACCGGCGGAGATCTCAGTTTTCATCTCATTTTTGATCAGATCAGTGACGCGCGTCGCGCTGATGATCCCTTGCTCGCGGCCGGCGAATGGGAAACTGAAATTAAAACCGCAGATTGGCGAAAAACCCTAACGCTTTGTGAACAAGGTTTATCGACGCTATCAAAAGATTTTCAATTGCTGGCTCACTATATCGAAGCGTTAATTCATCTCAACGGTGTAGCCGGTTT
>CAZYUS010000225.1:0-2859 GCA_964650615.1 uncultured Pseudomonadaceae bacterium
AAAATATTGGTTAGAAGGACAGTTAGTGGGGGCCGCCAATTTCGTCATGGAAGGGACCTACGCCAAACGCGATCCGATCGACTCATTACCGGATCAATTCGACTGGCCCACCGGCCCCGAAATGGAGATCGAATTCAAGCTCGGCGGCGGCGTAACTTATCGTTTTAGCGATGGTTGGTTTATTGGTGGTGAAGTGCTTTATGAAACCGAATTTGAAACCGAAGTCGGTCAGGAACGGTGGTCGTGGTTCGGCGGTCCGACCTTGCATTACGCCGACAAAAAATGGTGGACGACGCTAACGTGGTTTAAACAATTAAAAGGCGGCGGTGAGCAATTTGACGGACAAGAAAGCGGTTTGCACTTAATCGAAAAAACCGCAAACGAGATCCGCTTGAAACTCGGGTATAATTTTTAAGGTCACGACGCGTTCAACAGGGGGCAGACGTGTCTGCCCTAGTAACCTCCGCATAACGTTAATTTCACTTTAATCGACGAAAAAAATGACACATTCTGAATGGCTTGCTTTGAGTTTATTGCCGCTGCCGATGATGGTGGCACCGGTGCTGGCGGCCGATTATTTTTCGGTTGAACAAGCGCAGCAACAGCTGTTTCCACACGCCACGCAATTTGTGGACGCGGCGCTGAATTTAAGCGACGAACAACGCGATCGCATAAAAGAACAAGCCGGTGTGCGGCAACGCGGTGCCACCGTGCGGGTGTGGCGTGCGCAGCATAACGCGCAATTTATCGGGTGGTTTATTGTCGATGAGGTGGTGGGTAAACACGAAATGATTACCTACGCCACCGCTATTGATGGCGATGGTCGTGTGCAGGGCATCGAGATCATGAATTATCGCGAAACGCATGGCGATCAGATCCGTGGTCAAGCGTGGCGCGAGCAGTTTCGTCACAAAAAAATAACCGACACGATAAAACTGGGGCAGGATATCGCCAATATCAGCGGTGCCACGTTGTCGTGCCGCAATGTCACCGACGGCGTTCGTCGTTTGCTGGTGATCCACGATTTGTGGCTGCGTGAAAAGCGATAAATGGTTACGCATAACTCCGTGAAAAACTTCGCTTTGACGGCATGAACGCCACCACGATTACCCGCCGTATGCGCCCTCTACTTGGCACCTTTGTCGAGATTGGTGTGCAACACGAAAGCGATGAAAAAACGGTGCAGCGCGCGATCGATGCGGCGTTTGAACGAGCGCTGTCGATTCATCACCAAATGAGTTTGTTTGATGAACGTAGCGCGCTGTCGCAATTAAATTTGGCCGCTGGTCGTTGGGTGGCCTTGCCGCGTGACACTTTGCGCGTATTAAAACTGGCGCGCGCCTTAACGCGACTTTCTGCGCAGCGGTTTAATTGCACTGTCGGCGGTGAATTAGTGCAGCGTGGCGCGTTGCCGCGTTTTCGCGATGACGAATTTTTGCCCGTCGGTTGCGCCGACGACATCAAAATAGACGGCACGCGCGCGCGTTTGTTGCGACCGGTTTATATCACGCTAGATGGTATCGCCAAAGGCTACGCCGTCGATGCGGCGAGCGCGCAATTAAAACATCATCAATTGCCTCATTTTTGGATCAATGCTGGCGGTGATCTGCGTGTCAGTGGCGCCATCGAATTGCCGGTGTGGCAACGCCACACCAACGGCGAATCGCGCGCCATAGGACGATTGCGCGGGGCGTCACTGGCGAGTTCTCACGTCAGTGAAACCCGTGATGACGATTTTCCGGCGCTGTTTGTCGGCGAACGCGCGTCGCGCGCTAACGAAACCGTTTCGGTGATCGCGCGTTTCGCGTGGCGTGCCGACGCGCTGACGAAAGTGGCGCTGGCCACGCCGCTGGCACAACGCGCAAACGCTGTTGCACAATGGCGCGCCTTTTTGGTTGACGAGAACGCTGTATGCGCCGCATGAGCGGATATCCGCGCTGGTTTTATCCGGCCTTGATGGTGACGTTGTTGGGGGTATTGGTGTCCGGTTTATTGCTGGTACCGACGATGTTGGTGTTGCGACTGGAGTGGGATGTCGCGCTGCCGCGTGTGCATGATTGGCGTACGGTCAGCGCGGCGGCGCACAGTTTTTTAGGTTTCCTCACCCTGACCTTTACGGGAGCCGTTGCCAGCATTCATTTACGCACCGGCTTACGCCGTCACTTCAATGTCAAAAGTGGTATTTCGCTGCTGGTATTGTGGGCCGTGATGGCATCCAGTGCGGTTGCCATTTACTATGTCGGCGATGAAACTTGGAGTCGCAGCGCCAGTGTGATCCATCTGCTTGCCGCCCTTGCCGCATTACTTATTTTTGTCTGGCATCATCTTCGTGGCGATTATTTCCGTCGTCGGCACTGACGGTCCTTGACGCTCTGGTCACCAACGCCGATCATTAAACGCGAATCGTTATCATCCGGTTAATTTTATGAACAACGCCGTGCCTGTGTTAACCCTTGACCACGCGGTCATCGGTTCGATTTATCACATCGTTGCGGTACGCGACGCACTGGCCGAACGCGCCGAGCGTCTGGCCGACTTGGGCTTTCTGCCCGGTGAATCGGCTTCGGTGTTGGCGCGCGGCCAACCCGGCAACGAACCGTTGGCGGTGCGGGTGGGCTTGTCCACCTTTGCCTTGCGCCGCGCCGAAGCAGCGTGCGTGGTGGTTAGCCCGGTGGAGTTGCGGTGATGGACCAAAGCGTCGACAGCAACTTGATGAACGCCCGCCTCGTAAGCCGCCCCAGGTCGCGGAACCTGCCGGCCTCGACGTTGCGCAGACGGTACGTGTTCGGCAACCGGGCGAGCAGGTCGAGCGGCGGTTCGAGCAGGGCGAGGCTCGCCGTCCGCGCCGCATTGAGTGCT
>CAZYUS010000226.1:0-2840 GCA_964650615.1 uncultured Pseudomonadaceae bacterium
TCGCTTTGGCCACCACGTCTTCAATCGCCAGCATTTGTTCTTTCGATAATCCGGTGTCGTGATGACAGCTTTGCGGGCAGTACGCGCAATCTTCCGGACAGGCACCGGTTTTAATCGACAACAGTGTCGAGGTTTGTACGGTGTTGGCGTCGAAATGACGGCGGTGCACGGTTTGGGCCGCGAACAGCAAATCATTGAGCGGTAAATTGAACAGGGTTTCGACTTCAGCGACCGTCCAATCGTGGCGAACGGTGGCGTCTACGTAGCGGGCTAGGGTCATGGCGACGGTTTAGAGGCGAATGGGCTAGAGTGCGCGCATGGTAGCCGCTCACTTGGCTCTGTCAACTCAAACCAGTCACCATGGTTTACAACTTAATCCCCAACCTCTGCCTGCTGTGTCGCTGCTTTAGCGACGGCGGTTTGCTGTGCCGCGATTGTGATGCCGTCTTGCCTCGCTTAGGGCGCGCCTGCCGTCATTGCGCGCTGCCGCTGCAACACGGCGACGTGTGTGGACGCTGCCTGCGTAAACCGCCACCGGTGACGGTGAGTGTGGCACCGCTGCGTTACGAAAGCTGGACGCGCGGTTTAATGCATCGCTTCAAGTTTGGCGGGGATTTGCGTATCGGCTGTCTGCTGGCCGATTATCTGTGTGAAAAAGTGCGTGTCACGTATCGCGCGCAAGCGTTGCCGCAGGCGATTTTGCCGGTGCCGCTGCACGCCAGCCGTTTGCGGGAACGGGGTTTCAATCAAGCGGTTGAATTGGCCAAACCGATCGCGCGCGTTTTGCAACGTCCGGTGCTATGGGACGCTGCTACGCGTTGCCACGCGACGCACGATCAGATTGGTTTATCGGCGCTAGCGAGGCGGCGCAATGTCCGCCATGTGTTTGCGATTCACGAAACGATGCCCGCGCACATCGCGATCATCGACGATGTGGTCACCACCGGTGCCACCATTCTGGCGCTTGCTCAACAAGCGCGTCGTGCCGGTGCCACGCAGATCGATGTCTGGTGTGTGGCGCGCACAGTGGGTAATTTTCAGTGAACGCGTGTGCATTTATACACAGGTCAGATGCGCGCTCATGGATTAAGGTCGTGTTCGCCAATTAACAAGGAGGCAAACAACATGACATTACGCTCGTGGACATTTTTGTCGGGATTTATTTTTCTTATGATGAGCGCCGTTTTGCGTGCCGATGCGATCACCGATGTGGTGAACAACCGCGCGCGCAGTGACGCCGATCGCAAAGCCGATGAATACCGCAAACCGGAATCCAGCTTGCGTTTTTTTGGCGTAAAAAACGGCGATGTGGTGTTGGATTTTTTTGCCGGTGCGGGTTATTACTCGGAATTGATGGCGGCCATTGTCGGTCCGCACGGTCGCGTCGATGTGTATAACAATCGGCCCTATCTCGATTGGGTGGGCGCACAACTGGCTGAACGTTACAACAGCGATCGAATGAGCAATACGCGTCGCGTCGAAGTGGACGTCGAAGCGCTGGATTTAGGCGAAAAACAATATGATGTGATCGTTGCGGCGATGGCGTTGCACGATATTTATTATGCCGATCCGGGCAATGGTTGGCCGCTGATTGATAAAACCGCGCTGTATAAAAAGTTTTATCAAGCGCTAAAACCCAATGGCAGTTTGATTTTGATTGAGCACATGGCCGACGCGGGTTCGGGCTTACGCGATGTGCAAACCTTGCATCGCATAGATGAAGCGTATTTGCTAAACGATTTGGCCGCGTTTGGCTTTAAAGTGGCACAGCGATCCGAGCTGCTGCGTAATCCGAAAGACGACCACAAACTCAGTGCTTTCGATCCCAAAATCCGCTATCACACCGATCGTTTTATGGTGCGCTTAACTAAAACGGCGGCGCACTGATTGGCGCGCAACCAACCCGCCATCGGAACCGGGCAATATCATCATTGCCCGGGTTTTTATCGTGACGCGCCACCGCGCCACCACACGCAAACCGCTACAATCCTTGGCGTTCCCGCCGACCTCGAGACATCGTGTTAAACAAGCTGCGTTCGAAAGAAATTTTGCTCCTGACCTTGCCGGTTTTAGGCGGCATGATGTCGCAAAATCTGCTCAACCTCGTCGATATGTACATGGTCGGTCGCGTAGGACCGACAGCCGTGGCGGCGGTGGGCATCACCAGTTACACCAACTGGTTATTCGCGGCAGCTTTTCTCGGTCTGTCGGCCGGTGTGCAAGCGTTGGCGTCGCGTCGCATGGGCGAGGGCCGCAGCGATGTGGCCGCGCATCCGCTCAATGGATCGCTGTTAATGATCGTGGTCACGGCGATCCCGCTGGCGGCGATGTTAATTTTTTGCGCGCCGTGGATCATGTCGTTGTTAACCGATGATCCCTTGGTGGCCAAAGAAGGCGTGCCGTATTTGCAAGCGCGCATCGCCGGTATTGCTGCCATGGGCATGAACTTTTCGTTTCGCGCTTATTGGAGTGCGACCAAATTAACGCGTTTTTATTTCATGACCTTAGTGGTCATGCACACGTTTTATATCGGCATCAATTATGTGTTGATCTTCGGGCATTTTGGTTTGCCGGCGTTAGGCACTTTCGGTGCCGGATTGGGGACCACGATTTCACTTTATTTTGGCACCTTGATGTATGTGTGGTATGCCCATAAACACACGCGTCATTACGGTTTCTTTTCGCATTTACCTTCGCGTCACGACATGCTGACCATATTGCGCGTGTCGATTCCGGCGAGTTTGCAGCAAGTGTTTTTTTCGCTCGGTTACACCGCCTTGTTTTGGATCGTCGGTCGCGTCGGCACCGGCGAAATGGCGGTGGCCAATGTGCTCATCAAT
>CAZYUS010000227.1:0-2774 GCA_964650615.1 uncultured Pseudomonadaceae bacterium
TTTATCGCGATAAAAATGCGCTTGGTCAATGGTGGGCAGTTGAAGATCAAGGCAGTGAAACACAATACGGCCACGCTGAAAAAGTCACCACACAGTTTCGATATGATCCGCACGGTCGTCCCACGTCGATCTCGCGCAGTTACGGCGGCACATCCGTCAGCAATACCGCTGACTACAATGTGCTCGGCCATAAAACCACAATGACCGATCCGGAGCGCGGCAGCTGGACGTTTGCTTACAACGTCGCCGGCGAATTAGTCAAACAGACCGATGCCAAAAATCAACGCACCTGGTTCGATCGGGACATGTTAGGCCGCGTCACCGCGCGTTATGAAAACAGTGTGGATACCAAACCCAGCACAGCCGTCGCGACATGGACCTATGGCAACAGCGCGCCGTGCATCACACGGGCTAGTGGCGCCACCGGTGATGTGCTGTGCAATAGCAGCAAAGTCGGTGAGATCAGCAAACAGTTTGTTTACGACCAACAAGGCGTGTTGAGTCGCACGGATTACACGATGGGCAGCAAAGCGTTTAGCGTGGCGCAAACCGTTGACAGTGAAGATCGCCCCAGCAGCATCACTTACCCGAACAATCGTTTAACGCAAACCCATCACTATAACGCGCAAGGCTATTTGGATGCGGTACTCAGCGGTGCTGTCACGCTGCAATCAATTCAAGACGTCGATGCGTATGGCCATATCACGCTCGAACAAGCCGGCAATGCGCTGTACACCAAACGTCAATACAATCCGAAAACCGGATTGATTGAAGGTATCTGCGTCGGCAACAGCACCTGCACATTTATCGCCAGCAACAACGTGCAAAGTTTGAGTTACAACAATTATGACCTTTACGGCAACCTTGGCCAGCAGATCAATTCTGTGCAAGGCGTCACCGAAAATTTTGCTTACGACAAACGCCAGCGTTTGGTGCAAAGCCAACGCTTGACGACCGTCGCCAATGGTTTTCCGGTGTACGAACAAACGGTGAATTACCGCTTTGATGAACTCGGTAATTTGCTGCAAAAAGACGATTTCGCGGCCAATATGTTGTACACCACCGTGGGCAAACCGCATCAAGTCAAAGACGCCAAAGATGCCGCCAACAATGTGATCGCGAGCTATGTCTATGACAGCAACGGCAACGTAAGCAGCAGCACTGGGCAAACGCAACACGCGCGCACCTTAAGCTACAACTATCAACTGTTGCCGACCAGTGTTACGCGCGGCACCAACAATTCGGCATTTTATTATGATGAAAACAATGAGCGTTATTTTGAGCAACACGTCGATGGCGCGAAAACGACGAAAGTGTACAAGATCGGCAAACTGTTTGAACAAACCGAAACCACCGAAAGCGGTGTCACCAAAACCGAAGAGCGCCATTACACCGTTAACGGTCAATACCAATATTTCACCAGCAACAACTGCGGCAACTGGCGGTATTTTCACGCAGACCGCTTAGGCAGTATCGAAACCATCACGGCATCAAATGGCACGGTGTTGGAACGACACGGATTTGATCCGTTCGGCAAAGCGCGCGCCGGCAATTGGATCATCGATAGCACAAATATTGCCGGCACTAAAGGGTTGTTCAGTAAAATCACGACGCGCGGGTTTACCGGTCACGACAGCGTCGATGGCGTTGGTCTGATTCATATGAATGGACGCGTTTATGATCCCGAACTTGGCCGTTTTTTACAGACCGACCCGTTTGTAACCAGCCCGATGAATGCACAGGCGTTTAATCCGTATTCTTACGTCAACAACAATCCGATCATGGGAACCGACCCGACCGGTTACGTTTCAAAAAACCCGTTTGGTTTCTCTGGATGCGGCACCACCGATCCTGATTGTAAAACAATTATTCTCGATGGCTCGTCGCCGCAAACGCGCGACACTGGAAGCGGGAGCAAAACCAAGCCGCCCCTATCGCAACAAGTTCAAAAGGCGTGTCGTGATATATGGGGCTCCGGTGCAGCGTGTACTGTCTCGTTCTCTAATGGGGTGGAGATTACGTTTGTTCCGGGACGCGGTGCGGGAGCGGCGGCTGAAAATCGGAATGCTGGCGGCGAAGCCGAACGTAGAGGTGTAGGAAATGGCTCTAGCGCAGATGCAATTAACAATGGACCTTATTTGGAGGATAAAGGCTCAGTCTATAAGGCAATGACTGAGAAACAGATTGCTACAACACAAGCTCGTCTGCTTGAGGGCATTAATTTGGTGAGTTCAACTCTTGCTGGAATAGCACGCAGAGATGCGGCTGTACTTAATTTATTTTCTCAATGGACTGGTTTAAAGCTAGGGACAACGGATTTTATTGAGGGATTAGCATCATTCAAAATTGGACTCGAAGGTGTGCTAAGTACAATGAAACATTGGTCGAACGACCTCGGCTTAATGCGATGGAGTCCATCAACTGATTACTTCGGAAAAGTTCATAATCCTAACGACATGCGTGAACCGGTCCTTTTGGGTGTACCTTTTTGGTCACAAAGCAGAACAGGCCAAATTGAAACACTTATACATGAGGCAGGGCATTATAATTCGTTCTCACATGAGCAGATGGTGCCCGCTGATGTCTTTTCGAGTTTATCTGCATCTGCCAAGTCTGCAAGTTCTCGAATGGATTCTATGAGCTTGGTAAGTAACACATACATAATGTCATACATTAATATGGGATACCAAAGAAAATGAAATACCTGTCGATTATTTGCTTCGTGTTGGCCGTCAATGCAGAGAGCCGACAAGACGGTGATGTGCTTGCCAAGT
>CAZYUS010000228.1:0-2720 GCA_964650615.1 uncultured Pseudomonadaceae bacterium
GGCCATGCCGGTGGCGATGTGGTACTTAAACACGTGGCGAATATTGTTCGTACGACGCTACGCGAATCGGATTTTGCCGCGCGTTTTGGCGGCGAAGAATTTGTGTTGTTAATGCCCGAAACTAACTTGGTCGAAGCCACCAAAGCGGTGAACAAATTGCGGCAACAAATTGCCTCAAAAAGTGTGACTTACCAACACCACAATATCGCCGTCACGGCTTCATTCGGCGTTGCCGAATTTGAATTAGAAGACGTGCCGCGCGATGTTTTCGAACGCGCCGACAAGGCGCTTTATCGCGCCAAAGTCAAAGGACGCAATCAAGTTAATTGCGAACGTCGTCAAAGCGACGACGAAACACCTGCCGACGAATAAGCAACGCTAAAATTATTGACGGTCGACAGGGGGTAGCCACTGTGCGTAGGCACGCGCGGCTTTTTGCTGCGCCGCAATTTTTTTCTGTTGCGCCAAAAACCAGGTTTGTTTACCGAGCGTGGGATAGAGCGATTGCAAAAACGGATCACGGCGCAGCCGGTCGAGGTCGCCAAAGCCTAATTCAAAGGCGTGTTGCAGCGCTTGTAGGGCGACGTTGGGTTGTTGTAACAGCATGGCGCGCTGCGCCAGCACATAAGCCCTGCCGCCAAATCCGCGCAGGCTGTCGTTATCAAGTTCGGCGCGCAGTCTCTCCAGCAACGCGTTGGCCTCTTGTTCGGCACCGGTTTGCTGCAAGGCCGCCGCCAAATACAGCGCGTGGCTAAAACCACCGTAGCGAATGCTGCGTTGCCACCATAATTCGTCGGCTTCCACCTGCCGGTACAGTGTTACGGCGGCGGCAAAATCGCCGCGATGGCTGGCTTGCAAGGCGCGGGCGCTAGGGCTTGTTAATGCCAACACGTCGGCGCTTTCCGGTACCGCCAGCCATAAACTTAATCGTTGTTCTTGCAGCCTGAATCGTGTGCGTGTGGCTTCCTGCTCACCCGCTTTGGCCCAAGCGCGGGCGCTCTCGCGTTGCCCGCCGAGTTGCAACAGGGCGGCAATATCAAAATAAGCGGTGGGGCGACGATAGCCGCGCGCAAACGCCTGCTGGTTCGCTTGCAAGGCCTCTGCCCACTGCCCTCGCAGCGCTAACACGCGCGCCGACGAGCGATAGCCGCCCGGCATCTCGGGCTCCAATTCGATTGCACGCCGAAAGTACGCGCTTGCCTTATCCAGATCGCCGCGCTCGAACTCATTGATGCCCATGGTTTCCTGCACGATGGCCGACAGCGGATCGGCGGCGACGGCTTGCGCTAAATAATGGGCGGCATCGTCGTAGCGGTGTTCATCCAAATACATTTCGCCGAGCCAATGCAAGGCATCGACATGGCGCGGATCGCGCTCCAGAGCCAACTTGAATTCGCGTTCGGCGGCCTGCCGCGAGCCACCGTACAACTCAGCCAAACCGGCAGCGGCATGGCTGACAGCCAGTTGCGGTGCCAGCGTGAGCGCTTTGTCTGCAGCGTCGCGCGCGGCCTTGGTGTCGCGTTCGCGTTGATCGTAGGGCAGATAATAGGCCAGCAAGCTGTGAGCGACCGACAGCGCGGCCCATGCTTCGGCGTGATCGGGCGCGGTTTTTACCGCCGCCGCAAATTCGTTCACCGCCAGTGCGATCTGATCGGCGCGGCGTTTTTGCAGCGCGCGACGACCGGCCAACAAGTGGCCGGAGGCTTCATTGCCGCGTTGACCGACATAATTGAACCAACGTGGCTGTTGGGTAAGCGTCGCTAACTCGCGCGGCAAGGTTAACCATGTGGCGACGGCGGCAAACAGTGCGACACCCAGCACCAGCGCACCGATCATGTGTTTTCGTGGCCGAGTTTTGGGTGCGACGGGTGATGGCGATAGGGCGTCGCGCAGTGGCGTGCGTGGCAGTGCAAGTGATGCCGTGGCCGTGTTGGTGACCGCAGGCAGCCAGCGGTAGCCCCGTTTGCTGATGGTCTGGATATAACGCGGTTGTTGTGGTTGATCGCCCAAGGTTTTGCGCAGACGTGAAATCGCGTAATTGAGGGCGTGATCGGACACCACGGCCTCGGCCCACACGGCGTTTTGTAGCTGCTCTTTACTGACCAACACCCCCGGCTCGGCGAGTAAGCAGCGCAGTACCGCAAACACCTTGGGTTCGAATGTGTGGGTGATGCCACCTTGCTCGATTTGCTCGTTATCGAGGTGGATGACGAGGTCGGCGCTATACAGAACCGGCGTGGTCATCGCGGCAGACGGAAAGAAAGGCTAAAGCGCATAAAACCGCTCATGGCGATAGCCGGTGGTGGCGGAAAGAGCGCAATCTCAGCAAATCCTCAGGGTTTCCTCAAGCCATTTGAAGCGCGAAAGGAGAAAGTAAGCCGTTAAACAACCGCGAGTTGTTGCGCGTCAAATCCCCTAGTCTTCGATGGAGTAAGCGGCATGAACAAACGTTGGTGGCAGCCTCTGGCAATGCTATGTCTGTTAGGTGCGTTGGTGGCCTGTAGTTCGGGCGGCGGCGATGATGATGAAGATGATGGTGGCGGCGGCGACGTAACGAAGTACACCGTGACGGTCAGTGTTTCAGGCACCGGTGGTAGTGCGACGCCGCTTTCCCAGCAGGTCAACGCAGGTGCCACCGCGACCTTCACCGTGACCGTAGACAGCGGTTTCCAAGTTAATGTCACTGGCGATACCTGCACCACTACCGCCAGTGGCACCAC
>CAZYUS010000229.1:0-2669 GCA_964650615.1 uncultured Pseudomonadaceae bacterium
CTTAAGTGAAAAATTGAAATCGTTATGCCATTTAATCGTCAAGTAAAACGTGTTGTTATCGCTATGGATGGCTGACGAAAACCAATTTTTCGGTGGCAAACCCAGCATCACGAGCGCGTTGCAACAAGCGTTCGCGAAGCGGCGCTTCAAGGTGCGGTGTGCGCGCCAAAACCCACAAATAATCCAGATCGGGGCCGCTCACCAGCGCGTACTGATAGCCATCCTCATCCAATTCAAACACCGTATACGCGCCGTAAAATGGCCCGAAAAACGATACTTTCAACGAGGCGGTATCTTTCTTATCAACAAAATACGCTTTTCCTTCAGCTGTTTTCCATTGCTGGTCATCGTCTACAAATCCGCGATTGATCACCTGCACGCCGCCGTCATCTCGAAGGCTGTAATGTGCCGTGACGCGACTCATCCCGCGTTCAAACGAATGATCCATCCGCGCAACTTCATACCATGTGCCAAGGTAACGATTGAGATCGAAATTAGTCACGGGTTTGACGTTCGGCGGCATACCAAGGCAGCCGCTTAAACTGATAAGCAGAAACAGAAATATAAAAAAATGACGCATGATGGATCAAAAAAATCAGGAAGGGTTGTGTTTGTACGTCATCATGGCGTGATTGGATTTTTGTCGCGCGGAAGATGTGTGCCGCGCGGACAAAAATCCCCTGCTTAAGGTTTGACGACGACACCGCCCTTTATCACCACGGCGACGTTTTCTAATACGGTAATGTCGCGCGTCGGATCGCCATTAACGGCAATTAAATCGGCATAACGATTTTTTTCAATGACACCGACCTGAGTATTGGCCAGTGCCTCGGCGGCCGTCAGCGTGGCGGATTGAATGGCCTGAACCGGCGTCATTCCATACCGCACCATCACAGCGAACTGTTTGGCGTTATCACCGTGGGGGTAGACACCCGAATCGGTACCGTACACCATTTTCACACCGGCTTTGTGTGCTTTACGAAAATTCTCGCGCTGCACATCGGCGACTTCCCGATCTTTACGCAAATTATCTTCCAGCACGCCATTTTTTTTACCTTCTGCTTGCGTGTACTCGGTGTTGTAAATATCCATCGACAAATACGCGCCGTGTTTTTTGGCCAGCGCAATGCCTTCGTCATCAATCAAGCTGGCGTGTTCAATGGTGTCGATGCCGGCACGGATCGCGTCACGAATGCCGGCTGCGCCGTGCGCATGTGCCGCCACGCGCAATCCATACATATGCGCTTCATCGGCGATGGCTTTCATTTCGTCATAACTTAATTGTTGTTGTCCGGGTTCCGTGTTGCGCGAAAACACGCCGCCGGTCGCGCAGATCTTGATCACTTGCGCGCCGTATTTGCGTAACTCGCGCACGCGATGTCGTGCTTCTTGTGGTGAATCGGCGTTGTACGGACTTTTTTGATCCATCGACGGTGGAAAAAACGTGGAATCGCAATGGCCGCCAGTGGCACCGAAACCATACGTTGCGGCGATCACGCGCGGTCCGATAATTTTTCCTTCATCAATGGCTTGCTGCACACCGATATCGTTCCACGCATCGGCACCGACATTGCGAATCGTTGTGAACCCCGCTTTCAGTGTGCGCTCGGCGTGCGGCACGGTTAACACCGACCAAAACCGATCACCGAATTGCAAACTGTTATAGCCGCCATACGACGGATCGGCGTCCAAGTGCGTGTGCATATCAATCAAACCAGGTAGTACGGTTTTATCACCCAATTCGATGACGGTAGCTTGTTCACTACCGGCTGGCGTTTTTTGATCGCGGCCAACATCAACAATTACGCCGTCATGAATCAAAATCGACGCTTTGGCTAACAGTTGTCCGCTGCGCACATCTAACAAACGGTCCGCTTTAACCAAAATTAAATCGGCACGTGAAAGTGTTGGCAATAAGGCGAGGAGAGCAGAAATAAAAGTCGTGCGATGCAGCATGATGAAAACCCGACGAAGAGATCCGGCGGCCGTTATAAACCAGCCCGCTACAACACGCTAGCAAAAGCCAATAACAGGCGATTGGCGCACAAAAAAATCGTCGTAATTTGATGGTGATCGCAATGTCGAGTGAGTATATAAAAATCTTATGGGATGGTGAAAATCAAATAACGCGCCCGAATACTGGGTTATTAACCAGACCAGTGAAAACTCTCAACTTATTGTTCGAAATCGTTCTGTGACTCAGAAAATGTCGTTCAACTCTGTGTTAAGCGCGAGTGTGGCGTATCAGTGGGCAAAATGCGAAAATGCCGACGTTTCTAACGTTTTGGTCTATAACACCATGAAATCGCAGGCATTTGATCGAAAAAAGCACGTATACCGAAACGATGCCTTTGCCGAGCTGGTTAAGGATGCTATTCGGTTTTTCAATGGCACTCCAGTCCATCAGTTGCCACCGCCAGAATCTTTTGTTGGCACTGGGGTTTATGCCCTTTATTACACAGGAAATAATGCGATTTACCAAAAATATGCCGAATTAAATCGGTTGGCATATGGTTACCCTATCTATGTAGGAAAGGCCGTTCCTAAAGGTTGGAGACAATACAGAATATCTGATGCAGGGGATGGAACCCAATCTAGAGAGTTATTTTCTCGTCTAAGAGAACATGCAAGAAGCATCACCGTTGGCTCTGGTTTATCACTAGAGCATT
>CAZYUS010000230.1:0-2655 GCA_964650615.1 uncultured Pseudomonadaceae bacterium
GTGGCCACTGTTACACCATTGAGCGTGCAGGTTTTCGTATAAGGCGTGGCACTTAACGACCAACTTAACGTCGCCATACCATCTATTTCAACGGCGGATTTATCGCTCGTTAATGTCACCGTAGGTAGCGGCGCAACGTTTACGGTTACCGCTTTCGAGTAGACATTTCCAAGATAGCTGCATGACAACGTAAAGGTTTTACTGGCCGTTAATTTCGTGTAGATAACAGGGGATTTGGTGACGGAAGTATCGTTGATCGCGCAACTTGGCACGCTGAGTAACTCACCATTAACACGCCACGTAATCGCTGTCGCACCACCAGTAGCCAGATTGATTGGATTCGCACTAATGGTCAAGATCGGTTGTGTCGCAACCTTGACCGTCACCGATTTCGATACGGTGCCAGAAATATTTCTGCACACCAGCGTGTACGTCGTGGTGGCCGCTACACCGTAAAATATTTTGCTACCACTCGGTAAAGTAAGAATACTGCCGTTTAATTCGCAGGTTTTTGCATTGGTCGAGCTATAGCTTAACGTCACGTTATCGCCGGATTTTATTGTGGTGGTATTGGCCGTTAGCGTTGCGGTTGGCGCAGGAGGAATTGCCACGGTTAATGCGCCGCCGGTTCTAAAACCGCCACACCGATCCGCGCAAGCTCTGACACGATAAATATATGATCCGTTAGCTTTACCTGACATCGAGCGTTGTAACGGCGTACCGGTGTTTACCGTTGCGATTAAACTAAAAGTGCCACCATTAATGGATTCAAATAATTCAAAATAATCGACATAACTTGCCGTTCCCCAACTGACGACAAAATTGCCGTTATCCGATGTTGAGGGATACGTAATGGAGGCAGGAATACCCGCCGTGATCAAACCACCTTCGCCGCCATCATCGACCATGATCGCTTGCGGCTCTGACGCCACCTCCGAATCACTCGACAACTCCGCCGACATGGCATTGCCATTGATGTATAAACAAAACAATAGAACGGCTGCACGCCGTAAAGTGCTCAAAAATTGAATCATAAAATTCCCCAATAAAAAGAAAAATCGTGACAGCGTTTACTTTTTTTTATGAGTGCCGTAACGACTGCGGCAGTAAACCACAAAAGCATATTCGCTACCATTGTCGCTACAATAAACTACGATTTAACAACGTAACGATACAAACCTAATGTCCGTTTTTATGCCACTGCCCATTGAACCCGATATAACCGTAAATCCGGTTCATTGGGGTAAAGCGCAATTAATCCTTGGTAAATGAAACCCAGTTTGTCGAGCAAGGCGATCGAACTTTTATTGTCGTGGTTAACGATCGCGAGCACTTCGTTTTTGTGGAGTTGCAGGCGAGCGTAGTCGAGTGTCGCGTGCGCAGCTTCGGCGGCGTAACCGCGTGACCAATACGCGGGCAGATAGGCGTAACCGAGATCGGCGTGTTCGAGTTCGTCACGCTTAATAATGCCGCACATACCGATAACGGTGCCGTCATTTTTTAGCTCGACGGCGTATAGACCATGACCATAGGTGGCGTAACTGGCGAGAAATCGTTCGACGATAAATTGGCGCGCACTGTCGAGCGTACGCACGCCGCGATCCGCAATGTTTTGAATAAAAGAGGGTTCATTTAATTGTTGCAACACAAACGCGGCGTCATTTTCGTTAAATAATCGCAGCCGCAATCGTGTGGTTTCGGTAATAACGGTGTTCATAATATTCCCCCAATCAGCGCACGGTTCCATTCACGCCATCAATCGCCGCCATAAAATACCGGATGGGGGTAACAAAAATAAACTAGATCTGGAAATTTTCTGATAGTTGATGCAAGCCGCATTCGCGTTTTAGGCCGCCGAATCGCGTGTCTTGTTCGCTCATACCGTCACCAAGCGGCACGGTGCTGTGCGTGTCACCGATCGAGACATAGCCTTTTTCCCATAGTGGATGGTAGGGCAAGTGATGTTTTTTTAAATAAAAATGTACATCGCGATTGCTCCAGTCGGCGATAGGATGAACGACAAAGCGATTATCTTGCTCGCGTAAAAAGTCGATTTGCTTGCGGCTATCGGATTGCTCGCGGCGCAAACCGGCGAACCACGTTTTAACGCCGAGTTCGGTGAGTGCGCGTTGCATCGGCTCGACTTTATTGTCGTGATTATAGGCACTTAATCCTTCGCGCCCTGATTCCCAGCGACGACCAAAACGCGCCTCTTGCCACGCCGCGCTCACCTTGGCGCGATAAACAAAAAGATTGAGTTTTAACGCATCGCTGAGTTCATCAATAAATTGGTAGGTTTCGGCAAATAGATAACCGGTGTCGATTAAGATCACCGGAATATCGGCTTTGATTTGCGTTAATAAATGCAGGCTGACCGCAGCCTGCGCGCCAAAAGAACTGGTGAGCGCGAACGCGGACGGTAAATGTTCGAAGGCCCATTCCACCCGTTGTGCTGCACTTAATTGCGCCATCAAGGTGTTGCTGCTCACCCGATCCACTGCACTCATCCATGCACCTCGGAACCGTGTTTTACCTCTGCCACAATGCCGCTACGGATCACAAAATCGCCGAAGCCTTCGCCGACATTTTTTTCGTTAGCAAAGCGCGCGATGATCGGTTGCAAGGTGTTCAGTATCGCGGCCTCATCAATGTTTT
>CAZYUS010000231.1:0-2607 GCA_964650615.1 uncultured Pseudomonadaceae bacterium
AAAGTATTTTTCGGGTGATAACGGTTGTGAAATATCATCGTTAAACGCAACGCGATAGGCATCCATTCCACCTAAGTAAAAATATTGAACGTGCGGATCGCTATCAACCAAAACACCGTGCGTTGAATCAAGTGGCATCCAACCGTAAGGCGCAAGATAAAACCATGTCCAGTCGTGCATGGTATCCCAATTTGTATCAGAAAATTCCCAGCCTGATTGCCACTGCGCCGGAATGCCATTCATCCGTAATAAGGTTATCATCAATAACGATTTTTGCCCGCAGTCACCTTTTTGGCGTTGCATTAAATACTCACTAATATTGGGAATGAGTGAATACTCCCACGCACCGATCCACGGCATTGCCGACACATTTTCGAATATTTTTTTTGCGATGTGATAAGGATTTTTTTCGTCACCGACAAGGCGTTGATTGTAAGCTCGCAGCGCCGGGGTAAATTGAATATGTGGGCCTTGTTCGCGCAAATAGGGACGCAGTGATTCATCATGGGTAGGCACATACGCGCGCGCCGGGTCGATTTTGTGATGCACGGCGAAACGGGTCACGGCATAGCTCACCTCAAATTCCGTGGGGGTATTTTTTTTAGCGACCGCTTCAAAATAAATGGTGCGTTGCAAGTGGCGATTTTCGGCAAGCAGTTTTTTATTATTCGACGCATTGATCAATTCAACGCGTGGTTGAACGTGCTCAATTTCGCGCGGGTAGGGAAGCCACGCGCGCAACGTTTCACCCGCTGGTATCGCGTTCGCGGCAACCGTGATGCGATGAACGATGCGCAGCGTCACCGGCAACACATAAGGATTGTCTTCGTTAGCAGCGGCAATGACGGCGCGATGATGAGGGTGCGAGGCGTACAACGGACCTTCATCGCCGCCGCGATAAACTCGGCTGCGGCGTTGACGCGCGGCATCATTTAATTCAAAGAGATTGGCAACCGAGCGCGCAAAATATCGTTCTTCGCCATCAATGAACCACAGATCAAAATAACCATCACGCTTCCATTGCCACAATTCGTTCTCCGTTATGTCGGGCAATGTTTGCTGCAAGCCACGCAACACATCGCTTTGTTGCAATGGAAAATCCAGTCGCATACGACGCATCCACTCGCGTTGCCAGCGCAGGCGGGCGCGCCCGTCGCGGTCGTCGGTTTCATCACGCAATCGTTGGTCAATCAAGCTACTGGCGCGGGTAAATTCACCGCGCTGGATGAGTACGTCGATGTCAGCACGTTCGCTGGCCAACACCGCACCAACCATGCCGATAGCCATACACGCGCCACGCGCCACAACGCTTAATAACCGCAGCATCTCCTGCCCCCCTTTGCAACATGGGTCGGCACGATAACACGCCAACGGCGATGCTTAAAATAGTTTATTCCTGTTGATTTACGTCTAGGAATATTTTATTTTCACCACCGTTGACGTATCGGCAAGCGCGCCCATCACCACCTAATGCGGGATTCATGACCGCCCTCGAAGAAGATCGATAAATGATTGAAAACGCTTGGATATTTATCACCACATTGATTGCCGTAAGCGCGCTGATTTTGGTTTTGGGTGAGCACATCCGTCATCGGCTATTCGAGTTGGTTCCACCGATTGTGCTGATCTATTTAGTCATTTCCGTACTCGCGGGTGTCACCCTCTGGCGCAGCGAGGGCGACATCGCCGTCACTCAGAACGCCATTATCGACCACCTTCTGCCGGCCACATTATTTTTGATGTTATGTCAGTGTCACGTACGCGGTATTTGGAAACTTGGCCCGCGCGTATTGGGGGCGTTTGCCTGTGCCACTCTGTCCATCATGTTTAGTTTCGTCGTGATATTTGCGTTGTTCGGTGCGCGGTTAGGCAACGAGGGTTGGAAAATCCTTGCGGCGATAAGTGGCGGCTGGATCGGCGGAGCCGGCAATATGATCGCGGTAAAATCTGCGGTTGAATTAACCGATAGCCCGTTTGCTAACGCGTTTGGTAAAAGATTCGGCTGAGTTAGAAGATGTTGTGCAAGAAACTTTTATTAAGGCGTATCGGGCATTGCCTTCTTTTAGGGGGGAGAGTGCTTTTTATACGTGGCTTTATCGTATTGGCATCAATACCGCCAAAAACTACTTGATGGCACATAATAAGCGCAAAGCTATTTCAATGGAAGTTCTCACAAACGACGATGATGAACTGATGGAAATAGGCGAGCAAGTCCCAGATTTACATACCCCAGAGACGGAAATGATGAGCCGGCAAATTGTGGACGTAGTGAATCAAGTGGTTGAACAGCTGGCGCCTGATTTACGAACGGCGATCACCTTAAGAGAAATGGATGGATTAAGCTATGAAGAAATTGCCGAGGCAATGGGTTGCCCAATTGGCACAGTGCGTTCACGCATTTTTAGGGCAAGAGAAGCTATTTCAGCCCAATTAAAACCTTTGTTGGAGCAAGTGGGCGAAGGTAAACGTTGGTAAGCCTTTGTTAGGCTGCATAGCATACGAAGTTTAAAGAATACAATAACAAATTAGGATAAAATCATGAATGAACAATTTTCTGCATGGGTAGATGGCGAACTAGAAGCCAGCGAAGCGGATTGGGTTCTAGGA
>CAZYUS010000232.1:0-2524 GCA_964650615.1 uncultured Pseudomonadaceae bacterium
CGTTAAAAAAATGCGCGCAGCTTGTGGCGGTGTGCGTCGTTAGTGCGCTGTCGCTGATGATGGCAACGGTATGATTTTTCGTGACTGCACTGGACCAACGCCGATCTATTACAGTTGCAGCAATATTTACCGTGTATTGGATCTGACGACAAAAACGTGGCAGCCTTCCTATACGCAAACAAGCCCAGACGGCCAAACGGTCAATATTAATGGCGCGAAGTTGATTGTAAACGGACATGAGTTAATTTCGTTAGACCGATCTACCAAAGTATTGAGCAGTACAGCGTGGCCAGCAGTAAATGGCACAAACCAAACGGTGCTATTTGGTAACAGCGGTGCCATAGCATTTAACGGACAAGTGCGAAATTGGAACGACTCGACAGCAGAAGAATTGATCACTGCTTGGCAGATGGATTATTTTCCTTTGGCTCAAAAGGTAGCGCTCAAGAAAATAACCTCAAACGCAATGCCGACGACACTCAAAAACTTTGACTACACCACGCGGGACGATAGCCGAGTGAGCTATGGTAGCAGTTGGTTACCATTTAATAATCAAAGTTTTGGTGAAGTTACCACAGCGGCACAGCCACTCTGTCAGTGGGGAAGTTGTTCATCAATAGGCCGCGTGTTGGCTAATGAACAAAACGGCCGCAGCGTGATGGCGTGGGATGAATTTACCGGCTCCTATGAGCACGCCGAAATTTTGGGATATTACGATGCGAATGGAACGGTGACTTCGCAACGCTACTTGCCCGATGAATTTCCACATTTTGGTGCAATGGAAGCATCCGCCGATGGTAAATTGGTGACGGTTTTGCTTGATGGAATTTACTATCGTAACGAAAAAGTCGGGTTGCTGATTTCCGGCTTCTAACAAACACAAGCGGTCTCACACCGGCAGTTTAGATCTGGGTGTGAGACCGCGTTACTCCGCCGACGTATGGTCACTTACGATCTGCCATTTGCCGTCGCGTTTTTCTAAATTCAGTGTCAGCAAGCCATTGGGGTTGTCGTGTTGGCGAACGAGTTTCCAGCGCCCAAATACTTGCGCGTGGACGTTATCAAAAACCTTCACGTCGAGAATGTCGTAACGAAGTTCACCCATTTTCTCTGGCGTATTGTAGCGTTCCAAAAAGCGTTTTTGCGTTGCGTCGAAACCATAGGTAATGGTGTTGCCCGAACCAAAGCGCAGTTTGTCGTCATGCCAGTAATACGACATGAACGCGCGCACGTCACCACGGTTCCACGCGGCGGCTTGCGCGTTCATGAGTTCACTGATCTCGGTTTTTACGTCGGCGGCGTGAATGGCTAACGCAAAGAAAATGCCAGTGAGCAAAAGCATTATTTTTTTCATTCGATAAACACATCCCTTTCGATCGGTTGATCCATACAAATAAACGATTCGGTGGCACGCACTTCGTCGATTGCTTGCAACTTTTTGACTAAAAACTGGTGATAACCATCAATGGATGGCACCACCACTTTTAAAATGAGCGAATAATTGCCGGTGGTGTAATACACGTCCAGCACTTCGGGAAATTTTTTCAATCGTTTCACCACATCCGACACCACTTTGGCGCTGGTCAGGTGCACACCGATCAGCACCAATACGTCCAAGCCCAATTTATGACGATTCAACTTCAGCTGTGTGCCTTCGATGATGCCTTCGTCGCGCAAGCGATTAATGCGTTGGTGAATGGTGCCGCCCGACACGTCCAGTTCACGAGCAATGTCGAGGTAAGGACGCTTGGCGTCGGCTTGCAAGGCCCGCAAGATGGCGCGATCGAGACTGTCGATTTGATAATCAGAGCTGGTCATAATGAGCGAAATTTGATGATTTTTAAGTATATGGCGGCAATAAATGCAAAATTAGCAGATATTTTGCGTTTGTTTAAATGTTTGTTTAGCTATGCCGACATATTTACTATCAAATTATCAAGGAAACATCATGTGTGGCTTTCTCGTGGACACCGGCGCGGGTCTTGATCTCGACCGTTTCAAGGCGCTGTTTGCCCGCATTCAGCATCGCGGTCCCGACCAGAGCGTGATAACCGACCTGCCTAAAGGCGCTCGCATGGGCTTTCACCGGCTGGCGATCATGGACACCTCAACCGCCGGTCAACAGCCCTTCCACGACGCGGCGGCGAACACCTTTGCGGTGTGCAATGGCGAGATCTACAACCACGAAACCTTGCGCGCCTTAACACCAGAACACCTCTATTCATCCGGTTCCGATTGCGAGGTGCTGCTGCCCTTGCTGGCCAAATTCGGTATCGCCGACATGGTGCGTCGTCTCGATGGTGAGTTTGCTTTTGTGTTGTATGACGGCACTTCGCACCGTTTTTACGCCGCGCGCGATCCAATCGGGATACGACCGTTGTTTTACGGCTTCGAAAAAGCCACCGGCCATATCGTGCTGGCCTCGGAAGCGAAGGCGCTGCACGACGCGTGCAGCGAAATTTATCCGTTTCCGCCCGGACACTATTTTGATGGCGCGCAGTTTGTGCGTTATTGCGATGCCGCC
>CAZYUS010000233.1:0-2513 GCA_964650615.1 uncultured Pseudomonadaceae bacterium
AACCGAGGTCAATGATCACAGATTGTGATACTGGTTTTTTAGGTGCGTCGGCTGTAAGCGCTCAATAAACCCCACCCTAACCAAAATCTTTTAATTCTGCGATGGTGCGTTTTTCAATCAAGGAATACGCATCGTGAAAACCAAACAAAGTGGTTATCTTCACCATATACAACAGGCCCAGCAACAAAATCTGTCGTTGGCGGATTATGCGCGACAGCACGGATTATCGGTTCAGCGTTTATATGCCGCTCGTTACACGGCACATAAAGCTACGCGCAAGACGAGCTCGGCGTTTGTGCCTGTGCAGTTATCGCCGACTGCGACGGTTCGGGTGGTGTTGCCTAATGGCGTGGCGATTCACGTCACCGAATTGACCGGCGATCTGATTCGTCTATTCGCGGCCTTACCATGTTTAATTTAAACACCAGCATGGTCGTTTATGTGCACCGCGCCGTCATCGACTTTCGCAAAAACATTAACGGTTTGGCGGCGTTGGTTGAGCATGAGATGAAGCTCAATCCCTTTACGGATGCGTGCTTTGTGTTCAGTAATAAACGTCGTGACCGAGTGAAGATATTGTTCTGGCAACGCAATGGTTTTTGGTTGTGTCAAAAACGACTTGAGCAAGATCGTTTTATTTGGCCGCGCCGCGATGAGGCGGTGGTCACATTAAGTCCGCAACAATTGCAATGGTTACTGGATGGCTTTGATTTGAATGCGATGCGCGGTCACGCGCAACAACATTATTTGCGTAGCAGTTAAGCATCCGTATTGCAGAGCGATCATGAATGTGATCTACTGGCTTCATGGTCGCAAGCAACGAAACTATTCAACAAGAAATCGCACAGATGCGTGCGATGTTGAGTTCATTGCAATCGGAATTAAAAACCACGCAAATTGAACGCGATTATTTTAAAGCGAAATTTCACGCTCAAGTACAGCAGTTGTTCGCGGCACGCTCTGAAGCGCGCCACAACGCCCAACAAAAAGATCTGTTCTTAAACGAGGCTGAATTGTTGGCTGAACCCGTGGTGGCAGCCAAGCCCGAAACGGTCAACGTCGCGGCCCATCAAAAAGCCAAACCCGGCCGCAAACCGTTAGATCCGAATTTACCACGCGAAATTGTGCGCATTGAATTACCCGAGCACGAACGTGTTTGCAGTCACGATAAAACGCCGTTAAAAGAAATGGGCGTTGAGGTCAGTGAACAACTTGATATCGTTCCGGCACAAATTAAAGTCATTCGCACCGAACGCGTCAAATACGCCTGCCCGTGCTGCGAACAAAATGTGAAAACCGCCACTGCGCCCAAACAACTTATTCAAAAAGGTTTGTTCACGCCCAATGCGATTGCGTGGATCGTTGTTAGTAAGTATCAAGATGCATTGCCCTTATATCGACAAGCAACCATGTTGAATCGCGTCGGTGGCGATGTCGCACGCAACACGCTGGCGACACTGTGTGTGCGCGTCGGAGAAGCCGTGCAACCGATCATCAATTTACTGCAAGACCATTGGTTAAACGCCACCATAAAGCATATCGACGAAACCGTTGTACAAGTCTTAAAAGAAAACGGCAAAGCGGCACAAAGCAAATCGTATTTTTGGTTACGCGCTTGCGATGATGGACCGCCCGTCCGATTATTTACCTACGCACCCACGCGCGGTGGGAACACCGCACTTGAGTTGACGGAGGGCGCACGCGGTGCGCTGATGAGCGATGGCTATGACGCCTATAACAAAGCAGCCGCATTGCGACAACTAACACACTTAGGCTGTTGGGTGCATGCACGGCGCTATTTTATAAAAGCCGAAGAGGCTTTACAGAAAACTGAGCGCGGAAAAAACCATCCGACTACGCGAATGATTAAACTCATTGGAAAACTCTATGCCATTGAACAGGAGGGCAATGAAAAACAGCTCAAGCCTGAACAACGTACTACATTACGGCAAGAAAAAAGCGTAGCGATCATTGAAGACATTGAAAAGTTAAAAAATGAGCTCATCGCGAACACCGCACCGAAGTCGGTGCTGGGTGAGGCGTTAATTTATCTGCACAATCAATGGCACAAATTAATTCGCTTTACCGACAATGGCGCGTGGCCCTTAGACAACAACATTGCTGAAAATGCCATACGCCCGTTTGTGATTGGCCGCAAAAATTGGTTATTCAGCGACACCGTGAACGGCGCCAACGCAAGCGCCAATTTATACACGCTAATTGAAACCGCGAAAGCCAACGGCATCGAGCCCTATCACTACCTCGCCCACCTGTTCCACGAGTTGCCTAAAGCCGAAACCGTCGTCGCTATCGAAGCGCTGCTGCCATGGAACGTGAAATTCGCCCTCGGCGAGATTAAATCTTAATCAACTTGCTTAATAGATGCAGTCAAATGATCGCTTACACCTCTACCGCCGGTTTTTTCGCGCCAGACCAACCCAAACCGACACACCATAACTGCCGCCCACCCAAAACTGCCCGAAGCCTTTCGTGAAGAAAGTGACACACAATAT
>CAZYUS010000234.1:0-2507 GCA_964650615.1 uncultured Pseudomonadaceae bacterium
TTGATTTTGTTCGAGAATTTTGGAATTAAAACTTAAATAGGCTGCCGCGAATTGATTATCAGCCGGTTCAATGGCCAGCGCCGGAATTTCTGCGCCTTGCGGTAATTCGCCGCGCACCTGATTCACTTTGGCGGTGATTTCGCTCATCGCTTTGAGCGGATCGTAATTTAATTGCAGATGCACATTCACCGTGGACATGCCCATGGTGCTTTGCGAATCGACATAATCAATGCCACCGGCGGAGGCCACCGCGCGTTCAATCGGCGTCGTAATAAAGCCACGAATGAGTTCGGCGTTGGCCCCGTAATACACAGTGGTAATTTTGATGATGGCGGTGTCGCTGCGCGGGTATTGGCGCACCGACAAATGACTCATGGATTGAAAACCCGCTAATAAAATCAGCAGACTGACGACGATGGCGAGCACCGGTCGTTTAATAAAAATATCGGTAAAGTGCATTATTGATTCCTTTTGCACACGGCACTAATGTCGTCGCAATGTAGGCGCGCCTTTAGGCGCGAACGGTTAAAGAAAGCGCGTTCAATAGGCGCTCCTACATCAATTAACTGTCTGACGGTGTTGGCGTGGTCGAATACGGTTGTTGCGTGCTGTCGTTGTTAATCACCACCGCCATGCCGGTAAATAATTTAAAACCACCGGCGCTGACCACTTCGTCACCGACATTCAACCCTTTTAATACTTCAACAAAATCACCGCGCGCTTTACCTAATTGCACAAATTGTTGGCGTACCGTTTTTTTGCCCGCGTTGTCGCTTTCGATCACAAAGACGGTATCACCGTACGAGGCATAAATAATCGCCGTGGACGGCACTACCAACGGCGTGGCCGGTTCGCTTAATTCAATTTCGGCGGCCACGGCCATGCCCGGCACCAAACGTTGTTCACGATTATTAAGCGACGTTTGCACCATGGCGCTGCGGGTTTTGGTGTCGATGTCGGCGCTTAAGGCCATCACTTCGGAACGCAATACGCTTTTGTTCACATCATCTAAATAAATGTGTACCGGTAAACCTTTTTTCATTTGCAACAACCACGCTTGCGGCACGGGGATATTCACCCGCACACGATGGGTGGCTTGCAACGAAACAATCGGCGTACCGACTAACAGATCTTGTCCCAAATCGACTTGGCGTAAACTCAAGCGGCCATCAAACGGCGCGCGCACCACTTTCTTTTGCAAGGTAGCGCGTAAGTTATCGACATCGCCTTGTGCGCTGTCGAGTTGTTGTCGGCCGTTATCGACGTCACTTTGCGATACCAATTTTTGTTGCTGCAATTGCAGCAAACGCTGGTAGCTGGCTTGCGCCAACTTCAAGCGCGCACTGGCGGCATCCAATTGCGCGCGTTCATTGCTGGATTCTTGCTCCACCAACACTTCACCGGTTTTTACTTGTTGTCCCGATTTAAACGCGATGCGTTGCACTTTGCCTTGCACTTCGGCGGCCACCACAATGCCTTCGTCAGCCTCGACAGTGGCGGTGGCACGAAACACATTTGGCCACGCTTGCTGCTCGACCTTAAACGCACTAACCGCCGCTGGCGGCGGCGCGAAAATATCGCCCGAATTCATTAAAGTGGTGATTTGCGCGAATTTTACGCCCGCTAACGCCGCCAGAATCACCAGCAGTCCTGCCAGCGCCAGCACGATGGATTTGGTACGAGTCATGATGAGCAATTTACCTTGTGTGCAAGTTTTAAAAACAAATAACGTCGCCACGAACGACAAATAAATAAACGCTAAACATAGCAGAGGAAATCGTCACCTATTGGTTACTTAAAAGTAAGCGAGTGGTGGACTTCGTCGCGCTGAAAGCGAGCGGCTATTGTGCAGGCCAATGAAGAAAATGCACAGTGTCAAAACGTCTTTTTCACGTTTTTTCCTCGCTTTTTTTTTGCCATAAAAACAAAGCCCCGCACAAGGCAGGGCCTTGTTATCGATCGCGATATTGCGTCTGGATTAGAAATCCATACCGCCCATACCACCACCGCCCGGCGGCATCGCCGGTGCGTCTTTCTTCGGCAATTCAGCGACCATGCATTCCGTGGTCAGCATCAAACCCGCAACCGACGCGGCATTTTGCAAGGCCGAACGAGTCACTTTGGTTGGATCCAAAATACCCATTTCGATCATGTCGTTGTATTCGCCGGTTTGCGCGTTGTAACCATAGTTGCCGGTTCCGCTCATCACTTTGTCCAGCACCACGCTCGGCTCTTCACCGGCGTTGGTCACGATTTGACGCAGCGGCGCAGTCATGGCGCGGCGCAACAAGTTGATACCTGCGTCTTGATCGGAGTTAACGCCTTTCAAGCTGGCGATCGAGCTTAATGCACGCACCAAGGCGACACCGCCACCGGCAACCACGCCTTCTTCAACCGCAGCACGGGTGGCGTGCAGCGCGTCTTCAACGCGGGCTTTTTTCTCTTTCATTTCGACTTCAGTCGCGGCACCGACTTTGATCACGGCAACACCGCCGGCCAATTTGGCG
>CAZYUS010000235.1:0-2467 GCA_964650615.1 uncultured Pseudomonadaceae bacterium
TCGAAGACAAAGCGATCGAAATTTTTGAAAGCACAATGGATTACACCAAAAACGGTGTGTATAACCCTTGGATTGAAAAGACGCTGGCCGCATTGGCTAAAGTCAATCCGGCACGTTATGGTAAAACCGAATATGTTGAAACTGCTTTCCACTAATTCCGTTGTGCTGTTGCTGCTGTCGTTGACGGCGTGCGTGAGCGCACCGACTGTTACGCCATCACGCGACGTTGATGCAACGACGACAACAGCGCCTACGCCAGACGTGGCGGATGCGGCTACGAGCGTCGTTGCACCCGCAATCGTGAGACCTATCGTCACGCTGTCACCGTCATTGCAACGTAATTTTGATGACGGGGTGGCGGCGCTTAACGCGAAACAATTCGAGCGCGCTTTGCAACGTTTCGCCGCCGTGCAAATTGCCCAAGCCGATTATGCGCCGGCCTATTTGAACGCGGCGCTGGCCGAGCGTGGATTGGGGCGACTGGATCGCGCTCGCGCGCAATTGGATGGCGCATTGACGGCGGGCGTGCGCGACGTTCGTGTCATGGCATTGATGGGGCTTATTGAACGCGAACGCGGTCAATTTTTAGCCGCCAAAACCGCTTATGAAGACGCCATTAAATTGGATATCAGTTATGCACCGGCGCATCGTAATTTAGCGGTGTTAGCCGATTTGTATCTGCATGACGTCGCGCTCGCGTACGCTCACATGGAAAAATACATTCAATTGATGCCGGATGACAAACAAGCGAGCGGTTGGTTAGCAGAATTAAAACGTCGCGCCGGAATTAAATCGGAGCCGACACCATGAAATCGCACTTACTTTTTGCTGTTTTGCTGCTAACGTGTGTGGCTCACGCAGCGGAGCCGGTTAAAGCAAATGGGGTGGCAACTAAATCAACGGCCACCCAATCCGATTCCGGTTTGGGGATCAGTATTACCGGCAATTTGGAAGCGCCCAAGGTGTTGTATATTTTGCCGTGGAAAACGGTCGAAGAAGGTGCGCCTGATCCTTATGTCAGCGGCATCATCGAAGAAGTATTTGCGCCGGTTGATCCGGTTGAATTCGAACGTTCGGTGCAGTGGCATGCCTTGGGGCAAGCGGCGACGAACGAGTCGTCCACTAAGTAATTTTGTTAAACGAATAAGACGATTGAGGTGCAGCGATGTCAGGTTTAGTTAAATTTTTTCAAGATGGCGGTTTCTGGATGTATCCCATCGCCTTAGTGATGACCATCGGTATTGCGATCGCCATCGAACGCTTTATTTATTTAACTCGCGAACGTACACGTAATCAGGCGGTTTGGAACGCGATGTTGCCCGCGTTGAATGCCGGTGATTTTAAACGCGCGCACGAAGTGGCCAGTCAATCCAGCGCGGCGTTAGGGCGGATGTTGGCCTACGGTATGGCGCGCATTGGTCAGGGGCGTCGCGCCGAAGATCTGGAAATGGCGCTGGAAGAAGGTTTGATGGAAATTTTGCCACGACTGGAAAAACGCACGGGTTACGTTTCCATGTTCGCCAACGTGGCAACCTTGCTCGGTTTGCTGGGTACCATCGTTGGTTTGATTGACGCGTTCGGCGCGATTGCCAGTGCTAATCCCTCCGAAAAAGCCGCGTTATTGTCCAATTCGATTGCGGTGGCCATGAACACCACCGCGTTTGGTTTGATCGCCGCGATTCCGTTGTTAATGGTGTTCAGTTATTTGCAATCGCAAACGTCTGAAATTGTCGACAGCCTTGAAATGGCGGCTGTTAAATTCACTAATTTAGTGCGTAAAGTGCAACAAGATCGCGAAGCCGCTGCGGCTCGCGCGCAAACACAACGTCCAGCTTAACGTCGCAGGAGTTTCCCATGTTGCATCGGCGTTCTCGCAAACGTCACGGCAACGGCGATCTGGACATGACATCGTTCATGAACCTGATGGTCGTGCTGGTGCCGTTTTTGCTGGCAACGGCTGTGTTTTCGCGCATGTCGATTCTGGACATGAATTTGCCCGGTGGCGGTGAAGCCGCCGGTGAAAACACGCCGCCTCCTTTAGTGCTTGAAGTGACGATACGCCCAGATCAAATCGAAATTGGCGATCGCAATACCGGCTTGATGAAAGAACTGCCGCGTGTAAAAGGTAGTCATGATTACAACGGTTTGAATCAATTCTTGAAGCAAGTAAAAGAGCGTTTCCCTGATATTACGGAAGCGACTATTTTGGCGGAAGAAAAAACCCCTTACGACGATATCGTGCAAACCATGGATGCCGTGCGTGTGCAGCAAGTACTACGTAACGCGCAATGGGAGCAAATCGAATTGTTTCCAGAAATTTCGTTAGGTGGAGCAGTGAGTGATTCACGCGCCGATGCGCAGCCGGCGGAGGTGATGCCATGAAAACCTCTCATCGCGCCAAGCGGATGGAGCGTCACCATAAACGATTTGGTGCCGCTAGCTTGAGCCTGACCTCCATGATGGATAT
>CAZYUS010000236.1:0-2430 GCA_964650615.1 uncultured Pseudomonadaceae bacterium
CCTGCTCCGACATCTGCTCGATTTCCTGCGATCGACGATGCAAAGCACCGGACACCGGACGACACTCGGCGAGGAGGCCGACCTGATCGGCCTCTACCTCGCCATTGTCGCGATGCGCATGACGAATTCATCTCTCTACTGGATCCGATCCGCGTCCACCTGCCGCGCGTGATCGTGCATTGTTTTACCGGCACGCGCGATGAATTGGCGGCCTTGATCCGGCGCGATTGTTACATCGGCATCACCGGTTGGATCGCCGATGAGCGACGCGGTTTGCCCTTGCAAGAAGCGGTGCGCGACATTCCCTTTGATCGCTTGTTACTGGAAACCGATGCACCGTATTTGTTGCCGCGCACACTGCATCCCAAACCCGCTAGTCGCCGCAATGAACCGGCTTTTCTCCCCGTTGTGGCGCAAGCGGTGGCCCGTGCCACCTTTCGCGATGGTGATGAATTACAACGCCAATGTTGGCGCAACAGTCTCGCTGCATTCGCTCTCGAATAAACGTTCGTCACATTTGTTTCGCGCCACCATTCCCGCTAAAGTTGCACGCATTTACGCAACGTAAGGGAACAAAATGAACACGCCTGCCACCGCTCACGGATCCTGTTTCTGCGGCAACGTCCATTACACCGTACAACTGCCGGTGAAATGGCACGCTCACTGCCACTGCAGTATGTGTCGACGCATTCATGGAGCGGCCTTCGTCACCTGGTTTGGTGTCGAATGTGGACGCGCCACGTTCGATGAGCGTGATGTCATTTGGTATCAATCATCACCTGATGCCGAACGTGGTCGCTGCCGTCATTGTGCCAGCCCGTTATTTTTTCGTTCTAAACGCTGGCCGGGTGAATTGCACATCGTCACGGCGTCACTGAAAAGCCGCCTCGATCGAGCGCCAGAAGCACACGTCTATTACGCCGATAAGGTAGACTGGTTCGACGGTCACGATACGTTAAAAAAATACGACGATGTGCCGGAATAAAACGCGTTGTAACGATTTGAAAAGGGACGAACAATGAGTGGTGGACATAATGCCCGTTTGTTAACGCAGCGACGGTTTTTACCGTTGTTTGTGACGCAATTTTTAGGGGCGTTTAATGATAATTTATTTAAATTTACGCTGGTGCTATTAATTACCTACCAAGGCAGCCAACAAGCTGAAGATATCGGCGCTTTTTCGGCGTTGGCGGGCGGCATTTTTATTCTGCCGTTTTTTTTATTCAGTGCCACCTTTGGTCAAATGGCCGACAAGTGGGAAAAAACCATTTTTGTGCGTGCCACCAAAATACTGGAAATCGGGATTATGTTATTGGCCAGTGTCGGATTTTATTTTAATCACATGACACTGCTTTTGATTGCCTTGTTCTTGATGGGAACGCATTCAACGTTATTTGGGCCGGTAAAATATTCTTTACTGCCGCAACATTTGCATCGCGATGAATTAGTGGCCGGTAACGGCTTGATTGAAATGGGAACATTTATCGCGATTTTGCTGGGTCAAATGTTGGCCGGCATCCTGATGAGCGAAAAATTATTGTTGGCGTCGTGTGTGGCCATGATCGCCGTGGCGGTGCTGGGGTTAATTACCGCGCGCCAAGTGCCACCGGCACCGGCCACCGATCCAACGCTCAACATTAATTGGAATTTTTTTAGCGAAACCTGGCGATTGCTCAAGTATTCGAAACACAACTGGGTGGTGTTTCAAGCCATGCTCGGTATTTCGTGGTTCTGGTTTTACGGAGCCACCATTTTGTCGCAACTACCGGTGTATACGAAGGTTAATCTGGGCGGTGATGAAACCGTATTTACGCTATTGCTGGCGATATTTTCGGTTGGCATCGGGGCCGGGTCGATTTTGTGCGACCGTTTGTCACAAGGGCGTATCGAAATCGGTTTGGTGCCGCTCGGGTCAATCGGTTTGAGTATTTTTGCGCTCGACTGGGCGCTGGTAGGGGTGCAAGCGCCAGCAACGTTGATGAACATCAGTCAATTCATGCAGCACCATGCCGCCGTACATTTGCTGTTGTCGATGTTTTTAATCGGTTTGTTTGGTGGCTTTTTTACCGTGCCGCTTTATGCGCTGATCCAAACGCGTAGCGCCGCTTCGCACCAATCGCGTGTGATTGCGGCTAATAATGTGTTGAATGCGCTGCTAATGGTGATGTCGGCGTTGCTCTCTGGTGCCTTATTAAAGGCCGGATTATCCATTCCGGGATTGATTGCCGTGGTTGCGGTCATGAACGCTGTGGTCGCGGTGTATATCTATTTTCAAGTGCCGGAATTTTTGTTGCGTTTTGTTGCATGGGTCTTGATCAACACGGTTTATCGTTTGCGCGAACGCGGCATGGATCACATTCCAAAAGAAGGTGCCTGCGTTGTGGTGTGCAATCATGTCAGCTTTGTTGACGCCATCATTATTGCCGCTGC
>CAZYUS010000237.1:0-2413 GCA_964650615.1 uncultured Pseudomonadaceae bacterium
TTGAAGTTAAACAAGTCGCTTAGTACGGTGTCCGGAATTTCGGGGCAAGATCAAAGATCTTGCTTCACAATAAGCACTTATTTCGAACACCTTTATATGCGGAGTTATTATGAAAAACAGCGTGGCAATACCAGCATTATTGATCAGCCTTTTTTTCAATGCAGGCTGTGATTCCGATCACAGCGATGCTCATTCGACAGATCATCAGTCGGTTGATTCGGCCACAGATCATTCCGCACATATGCATGAATCTTCTGAAGAATCACAAATCACCTTAAACAACGGCGAGAAGTGGTTAATGGATGAACATACGCGTTCGATGTTCAAACAAATGTCCTCAAGGTTGGAATCGGACGCTGCCGGAAAAGCGTTAGGCGAATTACTGAAAGCCGACTTGGATAAACTGATCGCTGGCTGCACAATGACAGGCGAAGCGCATAATCAACTTCATCTTTATTTGAGCAAGGTTATGCCGACGATCCACTCTTTGGCCGAATCGGGCCAGACTGAACAACAAGAAGAAGTCAAACATTTATTAGCGACGTACCCGAACTATTTTCAATAGTAATATCGAATTGCCAGACTGAAACAATCTTGGCGAGATCTATTTTTTCTGTAGGTGCAACCCAAAACGCTCGGTTTATTTTTGTGAAAACGTTATGATTTCGGATCGTAGCCGTGTTTGAAGCAACAGACTCACTCGACTGGAGTTCAACCAGACTCAACCGAACAAACGTTTTTCCGCAAAAAGGTTTTAAAATTTAGCTACAACAAGTTGGGGAGCCCTGTCATTGAAGTACCCGGCGGAATTGCGCTACATCAGCGCCGTTTCTCCTGCCTCAAATGAACGCATCAATGTTTTTTACGAGTTCAGTGATAATTTTTCGACCAAATTAGCACTTGGTAAATTTGAGATCGACACAATTATCCCCATCGAAATTTCCCCCAATCCCGAATTAAATGCCGGTAACGCCGTCATGCCTCTGACAAACCACAACGAGATATATTCACTGGCAAATTCGCGACAGAAAATTGAACTTTCTTATTGGTCAAACGATGAAATAGTCGCTCGTGGTTATGTTGGTTATATGGGGGGATCACTGGGCTTGGGGCAGTTTTCAGACGGTACAGTGTGGATGCTTAACTTTCATCGCGATCAAAATTATTTTGTATTCTCTCAGTCAATCAGTCTTTGATTGACTGTTACACAAAACGCGCATCACGTTTTCTTAAGTGATCCGCGTTTTGTTTTAATGAGAATTGAAATGGTGACTGATAATAAGAAGGTTAACGCGCCGCTATCACCGGCTTCAGCACCTCTCGCATATCCCGCAACATTTTTTCGGTGGTGGACCAATTAACACAGGCGTCGGTGATCGAGCAGCCGTATTTCAGTTGTGCGCGATCGCTGGGAATGGGTTGATTGCCGGCTTCAATAAAACTTTCGATCATCACGCCGACTATCGAGCGGTTGCCTTCGCGCATTTGGTGCATGATGTCGCGCAGGACTAGGGGTTGCAGATCGGCTTTTTTTCCAGAATTGGCGTGCGAGCAATCAATGATAATATTGCTCGGTAATTTTGCTTTTTGCAGTGCCGCTTCGGTAAGCGAAACCGATACGGTGTCGTAATTAGGACGTTCGCCACCGCGCAGCACGACATGGCCATAACGATTGCCACGTGTGCGAATGATCGCCGCTTCTCCACCTTCATTTAGTCCGAGAAAACTGTGCGGATGCGATGCCGAAATGATGGCATTGATTGCTGGTTCAATCGAACCATCGGTGCCGTTCTTAAACCCCACTGGTGTCGATAATCCCGATGCCATTTCGCGATGGGTTTGTGATTCGGCGGTGCGCGCACCGATCGCCGTCCACGAGATCAGATCGCCATAATATTGCGGTGAGATCGGATCGAGCGCTTCGGTGGCGGCGGGTAGCCCCAGTGCCGTGACGTCACGCAAAAATCGGCGACCTAATTCCATGCCTTTTTCGATCTGAAATGAATCGTCCAGATGGGGATCGTTGATAAAGCCTTTCCAGCCGGTGGTGGTGCGCGGTTTTTCAAAATACACGCGCATGACCACGTACAGCGTGTCGGCCACTTCGTCGGCTAATTGTTTGAGACGCGTGGCGTAATCGAGTCCGGCGTCCGGATCGTGCATGGAACAGGGGCCGACGATCACGATCGGACGGGGATCGCTGCGATCTAATATTTGCATAAGCGTGCGTCGTCCTTGCACGACGGTGCTTAAACTGGGTTCGGTAAGCGGCACACGCTGTTTGATCTCGTGTGGTGAGGGCATGTGATCGAGCGCCAGCACATTTAAATTTTCGGTTAATTGATTGACCATTGCTTTTACTTCCGTTGGGTGCGTGTTTTTGCAGCAAATTTAAAAGTATTCAAAATATTTT
>CAZYUS010000238.1:0-2354 GCA_964650615.1 uncultured Pseudomonadaceae bacterium
GCGGTACGCAAAAAACGGAAGCCATTGACACCAATCGGATATTTACGTTGGATTGCCTGTTGGCGGGCGGTGTCAAACTATCGAGAACGGTCAATGTGACGGCCGTCGTCGCGTGGCAAAACAAAACCATTTGCGATCCTTTAACGGGAAACGTAACACAAGAATGTGTAAACGCCAGTTTTTGCACCGTCGGTAGCACACGCACGCTTAAAGCCTGTCCGCAAACCATCGTTCCTTGTGGCCAGTAGTTGATTTTAGGGAATAAACAAATGAAAACCAAATCGTATTTTACGAGAATTGTTTTTGCCTCATTGGCAGCGATTTATATGGCCGCTGTGGCGCACGCGAGTACCTGGGATCAAAAACTCGCCGATGGTGCCTATCAAATTATTATCGGTGATTGGAATGGCGATCAACACAGCGACGTATTGTGGCAAGCGAAACGCCCCGAAGACGAACACGCCGCGCTATTCACGGCGGTGAGTAATGCGAACACGCAACGTTGGAAAGACGGTCATTTAAGTTATCGCTGGAGTCGTCACGACACCAATATGGTGGTGGGCGATTTTAATGGCGATTTAAACGGCGATATTTTATTGCAGTCGACTACCCCCGCGTTTAGCAGTGAACTCATCATCACAAAAGCAAACGGTTATATCGGTGTGCCAACCCAATCGATAGGTGACTGGCATTTAGGCCTGCGCTGGGATAGCAACAACAGTCGTTTAATCGTTGGCGATTATGACGGCGATGGCCATGACGATATTTTTCTGCACGGTAAAAATAACAACCGTCATGGTCTTGCCTTAGCTGACAAAAATGGCCAATTCGGCACACTCGCTTTTGACTTCGACAATAATTTATATGATTTGGATTGGTCCGATAAAAATGCCACCTTAAATGCCGGCGATTTTGACGGCGATGGCAAATACGAACTGCTGCTGCAACCCACAAAAAGCGATGGAAAAGTCGCGCTGATTGGCGGTGATTATAAGCAGGGCGCCTTAGCGACCGTAACGCAGCAATGGCCCTCCAATTATTTGGATCTAGATTGGAGCAGTCAACGTCACCGCATTATCGTTGGTGATTTTAATGGCGACGGCAAAGATGATGTTTTTTTGCTAGCCACCACCAAAGACGACAGCAGTGTCTATCTGCCCTTCGGTGAACAATCATTTGACCATACACAAGAAAGAATCGACGCCATTCCCAATCTCGAAAAGCTCATCGACATCATCGTTGCTGATTTTGATGCCGACGGGATAGATGAATTGTTATTAGTGTTTGACGACAAAAACACACCAATCAGTTTATTGCTAGCGGACGGCGCGCGCCGCACACGCATTGAAGGGATGTTAAAAAGCAATGGACTGTTAACCGCTGAACAACAACTTATCTCAATAAGCTCTGCGTCGGTTGCTAGCGAAGGCGACATAAGCACCGCAACAGCATCAACGACCTTAACAACGCTCCAACAATGCAGTCCCACCGATGAAAATTGCGCGCCCGATCCGTGTGAGGTGGAACCGGATTCACCGGAGTGCGGTGGTACACCAATCGAACCCCCTCCGGTTCAAGATGATACTAACGCGTTAAGCTGGAATGAATACGGTGGTTCTGGTGGTCAATTTCGAGTAAGCGAGTCGGGAGCGGCAACGTATGATTTTCCGATCATAACGGCACCGGGTTCAGGCGGTTTGTCGCCCAAAATTTCACTTAATTACAACAGCCAAAGCGGAAATGGCGTAGTGGGCATGGGCTGGGCGATCAGTGGTCTTTCGTCCATTTCCCGTTGTCGTGCCACCAAAGAAAGCGACGGCTTTGATGGTGCCATCAATTTTGATGACAACGACAAATTTTGTTTGGATGGGCTGAAACTTATTAATAGCACGGCACCTTCTACGGCTTCGTCGTTAACCAGTTGTCCTGCTGGGCAAACACAGTTACGGGTGATGGTAACTGAAGTGTATTCCGGTAATGTCGTACTCGCCTGCGGTCAGCGTTCGGGCAGTGGCACGCAAACGGAACAGGTGAAGTCCTTTGTTGTGGTTAATAAAGATGGCAGCACGCGGTATTACGGCAATTTTAACGGCAGCTTTACGCAAGGCACCATTGAACTAAACGATGCTATCGCAGGCACGGCTACAACCAAAACCATCGCGTGGCAGTTGGCTCGAATTAAAGACAATGCTAAAAACTATATTGAATTTGAATACAACAAGAACACCGTTGACGGCACGCATACATTGGCCAAAGTGCGCTACACCGGCAACGAAAACAGTGGCGAAATACCGTATGCCTATCTGCAGTTCAACTACGAACCCCGCCATGATGTGCGCACGTAGTATGCATAC
>CAZYUS010000239.1:0-2324 GCA_964650615.1 uncultured Pseudomonadaceae bacterium
AACAAACTTAAAGTTATCTGAATTTCTAAACGACAAAGCAAGATGTCCAATACCCAATGAGTTTCGACTAATCCTCGGCCGAGATATGCTATTGCCAACACCTCACAATAAAACTGGCCTTACAAATTTACCCGGAGCCTTTAGAAGTGACGGATTAGATTTACATTTTGAACAGCTAAAAAAACATGAAATCGAATGGTATGCACATTTAAACATAGGAGTCGTTGCGGTAGGAAACCACTCCATAGCATTCGCAATATTACAGGGAGATGGCGTTATCGAACCCACGAGTTATTACGACATATCGCCCCTATATGATTTAATTGAATTCGACGGACTAAGTTTTCGGACAACTTTAGGGCAAGAACCAATCGGGAAACCTGCATTCCCTGAAATCGGATACTCATTTGAGCTAGGCAGGAGAATTTTGGATTTGAGGGCTTAGTTGTTTGCGATTTCACTCGCAATCATTTCCGCCTGCTTCATAACAGTCTCCGTTGCCAGCAATTGCATATCCGGCGGGTAACCGTAATGGCGAAGCAGGCGACGGACGATAACTTTTAGTTTGGCGCGAACGCTTTCTTTCATGGTCCAATCGATGGAAGCGTTTTCGCGGATCTTTTGAAAAAGCGCGACGGCAAGTTCGCGCAGCTTTTCCTGCCCCATCAATTCACGTGCGCTTTCGTTGTTGGCAACGGCGGTATAAAAGGCATATTCATATTCTGACAACCCTAAGTTCTTTGCCTGCTTGTCGGACGATACAATTTCTTTGCTGATCTTTATTAGCTCGTCTATCACTTCGGCGGCGGTAATTATTTTGTTGTGGTATTTCTTGATGCTCTCTTCCAGCATCTCCATCAACGATTTGCTGGCGACTAAATTGGTTCGCGATCTTGCCCTGATCTCATCGTTCAACAATTTCCTCAGCACTTCGAGCGCGATATTTTTGTGCTGATGATTGCGTAACTCTTCCATAAACTCATCAGACAAAATGGAAATATCAGGTTTCTTGATGCCTGCGGCATCGAAGATATCAATCACTTGTTCCGACACTAACGCCTTGTCGATCACTTGGCGTATGGTTGTTTCAATTTCTTCGTCCGTGCGTCCGCTGCCGGTACTGTCGAATTTAGCTAGCCTAGCCTTCACTGCCTGAAAAAAAGCAATTTCATCTTTCACATCCATCGCTTGCTCATGTGGCACAGCAATGGCAAAGGCTTGAGATAGCAGAGTCACCTCATTGATATAACGTCGCTTACCGTCCTCCAACCCAAGAATATGTTCTTCTGCCTCTAAGATGAGCGACAGTTTTCGCGCCGTGTCCGAATCGAAAAAATCTTCGTATTCGAAGCCGTGAAACATTTGGCTAACGACTTCTAGTTTTTCCAGCATCAATGTAACGGCTTGCTCTTGAACCAGAGCCGGTTCACCTTTACCACCCGCATCGGAATAGAAACTCAACGCTTCTTTCAAGTCAGACGCAATGCCGAGATAGTCAACGACAAGACCGGCAGGCTTATCGCTATACACACGATTCACGCGCGCTATCGCTTGCATCAAGTTATGCCCCTTCATGGGCTTGTCGATGTATAGCGTGTGCATGCATGGCGCATCGAAACCGGTAAGCCACATATCGCGCACGATGACCAACTTCAATTCGTCGTCGGGATCTTTCATGCGTTCGGCCAGTGCGCGCCGTTGTTGTTTTGTTGTGTGATGCTTGGCCATGTCAGGCCCATCACTGCTGTTTGCCGTCATCACCACTTTGATGGCACCTTTTTTCAGATCATCTGAGTGCCAATCAGGTCGTAGTGCAACAACTTCCTTGTAGAGTTCGCTGGCAATGCGGCGCGACATACTGACAATCATTCCCTTGCCTACAAATGCTCTTTGTCGCGTTTCAAAATGCGTCACGATATCTTGCGCGATATTTTTGATGCGATTTTTGCTACCAATTAGCGCTTCGAGCTGCGTCCATTTCGCTTTGGCTTTTTGCGTTTCGGTTAGCTCGTCCTGTTCTAATTCATCATCCAATTCTTTGACGAGTTTTTTGCCTTCGTCTGAGAGCTGCACTTTTGCTAAGCGGCTCTCATAATAGATGCGCACGGTAGCGCCGTCTTCGACGGCTTGTGCGATGTCATAAATGTCGACGTAGTTACCAAAGACTTGCGGCGTATTAACATCCGTCTTTTCAATCGGCGTTCCGGTAAAACCGAGGTAAGTTGCCTGCGGCAGTGCATCTCGCAAATACTTGGCAAATCCATAAACAATTTTCTTACCAATAACCTCACCCGCCGCATTTTTTTCATCGACCGTTTTGGCCG
>CAZYUS010000240.1:0-2224 GCA_964650615.1 uncultured Pseudomonadaceae bacterium
GTTTGTGTGTTATTGCGATGCCGCCGCCGCTGCATCACCCGCCATCACCGATATCGACACGGCCTTAATCGGCATTCGCGAACATTTAATTAGCGCAGTGCAAAAGCGCCTGGCGGCGGATGTGCCGGTGGGATTTTTATTATCCGGCGGATTGGATTCATCGTTGGTGTGCGCGATCGCGGCGCGCCAATTAAATAAACCGCTCATTACGTTTGCCACTGGCCTCACCGAAAACCCCATTGATATTAAATACGCGCGCCTCGTTGCCGATTATATCGGCAGCGAACATCACGAAGTGTTGTTCACCATGGACGAGGTGTTTGCTGCACTGGATGATCTGATTTATTTGCTGGAAACGTGGGACATTACCACCATACGCGCCTCACTCGGTATGTTTTTAGTGAGCCGTTATGTGCGCCAAAAAACCTCAGTCAGAGTGTTATTAACCGGCGAAGTCAGTGACGAAATATTCGGTTATAAATACACCGATTTCGCGCCCTCGCCACAAGCGTTTCAAGCCGAAGCGCAAAAGCGCGTGCATGAATTGTATATGTATGATGTGTTGCGCGCCGATCGTTGCATCGCTGGCAATTCACTGGAAGCACGCGTGCCATTTTCGGATCAGGATTTTGTCAGTCATGTCATGCAAATCGATCCAAAATTAAAAATGAACACCCGCCAGATCGGAAAATATGTATTGCGCGCCGCGTTTGCCGACGGTGACTGGCTACCGTCCGAGATTTTATGGCGCGAAAAAGCCGCGTTCTCCGATGCGGTAGGTCACGGCATGGTGGATCAACTCAAAGCTTTCGCCGAAAACTATTATTCCGATGCCGAATTCGCGCAACAATCCGCGCACTATCAACACGGCAAACCGTTAAGCAAAGAAGCGTTGTATTACCGCGAGATCTTTGAAAAACATTATCCCGGCCGAAGCAAATGGATCAAATCGTTCTGGCTGCCCAATCAACAATGGGCCAACTGCAACGTTAGCGACCCGAGCGCGCGCGCCTTACCCAATTACGGCGCGAGCGGGCAGTAAGCGCCAATCGGTGCGCAGGTCCGCGAAACCAGCGCACCGTTTTCGTGCCTATTGGCGCTGCGACAAAAACGCGAAGACAAACACGCAGCGATCAGCAACAATAGCTATATATTAGATAATCGTAATCGAATAAATGGAAAGACTGTTGTTAGTCGGTGGCCGGGGCCAAATGGGGCAGATGTTTCACGCCTTCTTGCGGCCCTATTTCGCCATCGACATCCTCGACCTCGACAATGCCGCGCAAAGCGATGCGCTGCTCGCCAACGCTGACATCGTGATCATCACGGTGCCGTTAACGTCAACGACAAGCGTGATCCGCGCGCTGGCACCGATGCTTAAACCGAACGCCTTACTGGCCGATTTTTGCAGCATCAAAAGCGAGCCGCTGACGGTAATGCTGAAACACCATCGCGGCCCAGTAGTGAGCCTGCATCCGATGTTCGGACCGGGCGCCGAGCGCTTGCACGGTCAAACCGTGGTGGTTTGCGAGGGCCGCTCACCTGAACGCGCGCGGCCGCTGCTCAATGTGATGCAAACCCAAGGCGCTCGTCTCGTGTTTTGCAGCGCCGAAGAGCACGACCAGATGATGACTGTGGTGCAAGCGGTGCGCCATTTTGTGACGTTTTCATTGGGCAGCTTTTTGGCCAGCGAAAACGTCGATGTAACGCGTTCATTGCAATTTGCCAGCCCAGTGTATCGACTGGAAATTGATATGGTGTCGCGTTTACTCGCGCAAGATGCATCGCTTTACACCGACATTATGTTAGCTAGTGAAGAACGCCGTGCGATGATCAAAAAACTTGCGGCGCATTATCAACAATTAGCCGAGCTAGTGAGTAACAACGATCGCGAAGGACTGCTGCAACATTTTAATCACGCCAAAACCGCATTCACGCAAGAAGCACAACGTGCGATGCAAGAAAGTAATGTGGTGATCGCCGCGTTGGCGCATCAACTTGAAAGTGATAAAGCGGAGCGAACGCCTCGTGTTGAGGCTGCTAGCTAAATCATGATCATGAAAAAAGGCATTAAGTAAGAAAACAAAGCAAATCAACCAACCCCAACCCCCTCCTTACAAAAGCAAGGAGGGGGCTTTTAGCCCTCCCCTTAACAAGGGGAGGGTTGGGTGGGGTTTTCGATTAACGCAAAATATTTTGAATAATTTTAAATTTGCTGCAAAAA
>CAZYUS010000241.1:0-2212 GCA_964650615.1 uncultured Pseudomonadaceae bacterium
GGTATTATGGCGCGGCGCGGCAATCGGGCGGCAGCGCGGCGTGCGAAGAATGTAAAAATACACGCTCGTTTCGCAAAAAGCGAGAAAATGGCCTAAAAATACAATTAACGCATCGGTAAGGAGTTGGCGGCGTGATCGTTTTCCGCTACTTAAATCAGGAAGTTCAACGTGCTTTTTTCGCGATTCTTGCCGTTCTTTTTCTGGTCTTTTTTAGTCAGCGTCTGGTGTTTTATTTTGGCGATGTGGGCGACGGCGATTTACGCTGGTTGGCGGTGTTTAAATTGCTGCTGTTTTACTTGCCGGTGCTGGCCAGCCTACTGTTGCCGTTAACGCTTTTTCTGGCCATTGTATTGGCGATGGGGCGTTTGTACGTCGAACACGAAATGACCGTGTTACATGCCACCGGCGTTAGTGAGCGTGATGTTCTGCGTCATTTGATGAAACCGGTATTGTTGTTGGTGCTTATTACCGGCGCGATCACACTTTTTATCACGCCTTGGTCTTTATCCAAACAGCAAGACGTGGTTGAACAAGAGTCGGCGCAAGCCGATTTTAATTTACTGGCACCGGGGCGGTTTCAGAATCCCGGGCGCGGCAATAGCGTGGTCTATGTGCGCGAACAAAACGCCGAAGATCAAATCGGCGGCGTTTTTCTGGCCACCGTTCCCGAACAAGAACGCAAGCCCGATCAGCAAATGATCGTAGACAAGAATCGAACACAGATCGTTTCGGCGAAAAAGGGGCGGTATTGGCAAGATGATAAAGACGGAACTCGTTATCTGGTGCTCGAAAACGGCTGGCAATATGAGTTGACGCCAAGTGGATCAGACTGGACGGTTATTCGCTTCGATCGTTATTTTATTCGTTTAGATTCGGTTGCCAATCGCGAGGCCATTCGGCAAACCCGCGCATTAAGTACGATTGATTTAATCAATAAACATCAACCCGAACATATTGCTGAATTGCAATGGCGTTTATCTATTCCATTAATGATGCCGATTTTATCTATGCTGGCGATTCCTCTATGCCGCGTGCAACCGCGTGAAGGTAAGTTTGCCAAAATGCTACCGGGGTTACTGATCTACATCGCTTATACCGGCACATTGATGTACACACGAACGGCGATCGAGGCTGGGAAATGGCCCATCTGGATCGGATTGTTGCCCATTCACGCTGTTGTCGCTGCTTATGCCTGGCATTTACTGAAGGCTTCAGAACGCGTGCAGAAAGTGAACAAATAAAATGCACATATTGAATCGTTATGTTTTTATTTCGGTTATTAGGCCGACCTTACTGGTTATGTTTTTATTGATCGCGCTGATGTCGTTGTTCGATTTTCTTGACGAGTTAAGCGATGTCGGTACTGGCAATTATCACGTGGGTAGGGCGATTCTTTTTGTGGTGCTTAAAATCCCTTTCCGCATCATCGAATTGCTGCCGCTATCGACGCTGATCGGTACGGTGATGGGCCTAGGCGTGCTGTCGTCAAGCAGTGAGTTAACGGTTATGCGCGCAGCTGGAATTTCGCCCACGCGAATTGGTTTCGCGGCGCTACGCGTGGCGTTGTTTCTCATTGTTGTCAATATGTTAATCAGTGAGTTTGCGGCACCGCAGGCTACGCAATTTGGTGAACGTATGCGCGCCAACAGTTTATCGCCCAACCGATTTTATTCGGATAACAATGGGGTGTGGCTACGTTCCGGTCGTCAATACATCAATATGGAACACGTTCGCGACGGTAAATTTGCGCAAAATATTCAAATTTTTAGTTTTGCCGATGATCAAACACTACAATCGTCGCTCTTTGCCGAACGAGCCAGTTATCAAGACGACGGTAGTTGGTTGTTGGAAAACGGTTCACAGAGCCGGTTTGAATCCAATCAGGTAAAAACCGATAAATTTGCATCGTTAATTTGGGCCTCCGATATTTCGCCCGACAATTTAACCTCATTGCAAGTGCGGCCTCGTGATATGACGGGCCGCAGTTTGTTTTATTATGTCGATTATTTGGTTCGTAATGGACTTGATTGGCGCAGCTACGGTCTGGAGTTTTGGCGCAAGATGCTGGCGCCGCTCAATATTTTCGCGATGGTGCTGGCCGGTATCGCTTCGGTTTTTTGCACATTGCGAGGTGTCACCATCAGCGCGCGAATTTTAAGCGGCGTAGAATTCGTTATGGCTTTTCATTTTTTATGACGTATATACGGCGATA
>CAZYUS010000242.1:0-2155 GCA_964650615.1 uncultured Pseudomonadaceae bacterium
ACCGTTCCCTATCACGCAATACCGCTTTACCGACGAATGATCTTCGGTATTTCTTCCAATTGACCGAGTCCGATTTCTTGCTTGCTTTTGTGCGGTTTTAATGTGGCGGCGATTTCGCTTAAACGAATAAATTCATGGCGATATCCGTATGTGTCGTTGCCGGTGGCGCTGCGTGCGAGCGTGGTGACGTCGTTCAGTTGATAGTGTTTGGTGTACACGCTATCGCGTAGCAGTTGGCCAAAGGCGGCAACGGCAGCAGCAAAACGAAAATCGTCACTGGCATTTTGTATCGGGCCTTTTGATTCGTGTGCGTATATCGCTTTCGATAACAGCGTACTGGTTTCATTGTCTGATGTTTTGTAGCGTACTTTCAAATAGGCCAATTCACTATGGTGAGGTGTTTGGTGTGTCATGGTTGGTGTTTGATAACGATGTGGATCGCTGCTGCGTGGCGCACCTACCGGCGTGATCTCGTATAAGGCAGTGACCGATTTTCCGGCACCGACATCGCCCGCATCCACTTTATCGTTATTGAAATCTTGCTCGCGCAGCAACCGATTTTCGTAGCCAATCAAGCGATACTCGGCGACCACGGCAGGATTAAATTCAATTTGGATCTTGGCGTCTTTGGCCACCACGTTAAACGTGGCGGATAATTCGTCGACCAACACCTTGCGAGCTTCATCGGCTGAATCAATGTAGGCGTAATGACCATTACCGACATCAGCAATTTGTTCCATCATCGCGTCATTGTAGTTGCCCTGTCCAAATCCTAATGTGGTTAACGTAATGCCCAATTCGCGATTTTTAACCACCCGATCTTTTAATTGTTCGGTATCACTAATGCCAACGTTAAAGTCGCCATCGGTACATAATATAATGCGATTGATTCCGTTGGGTTTGAATGCTTGCTGTGCTTGGTTATAAGCGAGTTCAATGGCGGCACCTCCGGCGGTTGAACCGGCGGCGGTAAGGCGGTCGATGGCGGCGTGAATCAACGCTTTATTGCGTGCCTTAGTAGGGGGGAGTTCGATGTGTGTGCGACCGGCATAAACTACCAATGCGATATCGTCGTCGGCTCGCAGTTGATCGACCAACATATGCAGTGATGATTTCACCAACGGCAATTTATCGGCTTCATCCATTGAGCCGGAAACATCGACCAAAAAAACCACATTCACGGGGGGTAAGTCGGTGGTTTTCATGTCGGTGGCTTTGATTCGCAGGCGTAATAATTGATGGGTTGCCTCCCACGGTGCCGACGCGAGTTCGGTTTGAACGGCGAATGGATGGCCCGGTTCTGGATCGGCATCTTGATACGAAAAATAGTTGATCAATTCTTCGACTCGAATTGCATCGCGCAGCGGTAATTGGCCTTGCCGAATAAATCGGCGCACATTGCTATAGGCTCCGCTATCGACATCCAGCGCGAAGGTGGACACCGGATGTTGTGCGGTCGATTGAATCGCGTTGTCGTCGCGACGTTGATATTTTTCGTTTTGCGGTTGTTTGAAATACGGTGGCTCGTAGGCGGGGGCAATGCCTTCGCGCGCCATTACCATTTTCGCAGCGGCGGTATCGTGAATGGCGATGGCTTCGGTGCGCGGTGTGACCGGTGTTGCCATAACGGTGCGCGCGGATTGCTCATCTATTTCCTGCTGCAATGCGGGGCGATTGGGTGGTGCTTGAACGGTTTCACGACGCCGTGTTGGTGTATCGTTTGGTGTGCTGCACGCCGTGATTAAGCAGAAGGTGAACACGGCACTGGCCAAAGCATGTTGCTTCATCTTTTTTCTCCTGTTGGCAGTTCGGGAACGTCCCGATGCCAATACAAAACGGACATCAAAGACCGATCTGACAGGTAACACGAAAAAAAAGCAAATAAAGAAAGCCGACGATGTTGGCGATGAAGTTCAGGTTCGGCGTTTAGCGTTAAGCCAGCGCCATAAGAGGCCTGCGAAAAGTAGACCTAATCCGATGGTGAGACCCAATAACAAAAAGCTGCCAAGGTAGTGTTTAAAAAACGGTGCGTCACCGACATAAAATCCAGCCAGCGATAATGTGCAACTCCAGATCAGAGCGCCGGTCGCCACTGACGCGATAAATTTGTAAAACGACATTCGCGCAATGCCGGCGGCGAGCGGGGCGAAGGTGC
>CAZYUS010000243.1:0-927 GCA_964650615.1 uncultured Pseudomonadaceae bacterium
CGTCCGTGGCTCGCTCGACTGCGCTGGCGTGAAAGATCGTAAGCAGAGTCGTTCCAAGTACGGCGCGAAGCGTGCGAAAAAATAAGCCTTCGGTGCGAAACGTCCTAAGAAATAAGACGTATCACTGATTTTCAGTGCAAGTCCTTCCGTAATTGGGAGGCGATTGGCTGATAGACCCCATTGTCATTTGCGTGAAATGGACAGCCAGTAAGGTCGGCCCTTTATCAAGAGTGTGCCGGTTAACCCTGAAGCGAATAGAGAGTTCAAGAGATGCCTCGTCGTCGTGAAGTAGCTCAGCGGGAGATCCTGCCTGAGCCGAAGTATGGCAGCGTACAGCTGGCCAAATTTATCAACGTTGTGATGGTTGATGGAAAGAAAGCGGTTGCCGAAAGAATCGTTTATGACGCCATCGAAACGTTGTCCGAAAAGAAGAAAGTGGATTCGAACGAAGCCATGGCCATGCTGGAAAAGGCCATTGATAACGTGAAGCCGCTGGTTGAAGTCAAGTCGCGCCGTGTCGGTGGTGCGACATATCAAGTGCCGGTTGAAGTGCGTTCCACTCGCCAGCTGGCGCTGGCCATGCGTTGGTTGCGTGAAGCCGCGCGTAAACGGTCCGAAAAATCGATGGCTGACCGTTTGGCTGCCGAAGTGTTGGATGCCTTGGAAAACCGTGGTTCGGCCGTGAAGAAGCGCGAAGACGTGCATCGTATGGCCGAAGCCAACAAAGCGTTCTCGCACTACCGCTGGTAATTCTTGCGGTACTGGCGAATTCGCCGGTTTTTCTGCGCCACGGCGTTCGCGCCGTGGCAATACTCAATACTCGGAGCAAAGCTCTTTTTGGAGTAAATCATGGCTCGTACTACGCCTATTGAGCGTTATCGTAATATCGGTATCAGCGCGCACATCGACGCGGGTAAAACCACGACG
>CAZYUS010000243.1:937-2153 GCA_964650615.1 uncultured Pseudomonadaceae bacterium
TTTTATACCGGTAACAGCCACAAAATTGGTGAGGTGCACGATGGTGCCGCCACCACCGACTGGATGGTGCAAGAGCAAGAACGTGGTATCACGATCACCTCGGCTGCCGTAACCGCCTTCTGGAAAGGCATGGGCGGCGATTTCGCCGAACACCGCATCAACATCATCGACACCCCAGGACACGTTGACTTCACGATGGAAGTTGAGCGTTCGATGCGTGTGCTCGACGGTGCTTGCATGGTGTACTGCGCGGTCGGTGGCGTTCAGCCGCAATCCGAAACCGTGTGGCGTCAAGCCAATAAATACAAAGTGCCGCGTCTGGCCTTTGTGAACAAGATGGACCGTACCGGTGCCAACTTCCTGCGCGTGGTCAAACAAATGAAAGAACGTTTGGCTGCTAACGTGGTGGTGCTGCAGTTGCCGATCGGCCAAGAAGACGCGTTTAAAGGCGTGGTTGACTTGGTGTCGATGAAAGCCATTTGGTGGGATGACGCCTCGCAAGGTATGAAATTTACCTTGGGCGAAATTCCGGCCGATATGCTCGAAGAATGCAAGTCGTGGCGTGAACAGCTGGTCGAAAGCGCCGCTGAAGCGTCCGAAGAACTGATGAACAAATACTTGGAAGAGGGCGGTTTGTCGGATGAAGACATTCACGCTGGTCTTCGCAAGCGTACCGTCAACAGTGAAATCGTTCCGGCGTTGTGCGGTTCGGCGTTCAAAAACAAGGGTGTTCAAGCGATGCTTGACGCCGTGGTGCGCTACTTGCCGTCACCGATCGACATTCCGCCGGTTAAAGGCGAAGACGATCGCGGTAACGTGGTTGAGCGTCCGGCTTCTGACGAAGCGCCGTTCTCGGCCTTGGCGTTCAAAATCGCCACTGACCCGTTTGTCGGTTCATTGACCTTCATCCGCGTTTATTCGGGCGTGTTGGAAGCCGGTGCTGGCGTGTACAACACCGTCAAAGAACGTAAAGAACGTATCGGTCGTTTGGTGCAGATGCACGCTAACCAGCGCGACGAAATCAAAGAAGTGCGCGCGGGCGACATCGCGGCTTGCGTCGGTATCAAAGACGTGACCACCGGTGACACCATTTGCGATCCGGAACACCTCGTGATTCTGGAGCGCATGGAGTTCCCCGAGCCGGTTATCGCCGTTGCCGTTGAGCCAAAAACCAAAGCCGACCAAGAAAAAATGGGTATCGCCTTGGGCCGTCTGG
>CAZYUS010000244.1:0-2141 GCA_964650615.1 uncultured Pseudomonadaceae bacterium
CTCGATATTCGCGAAGCAACCGCGCAGGCCAAAATTAGCGCGCTAGGCGGGTTGAGCAGCGCATTCGGTGAATTGAAAACGGCGATCGAAAAACTCGATTCACGCAGCGATTTCAGTTTGCGCAAAGTCAGTTTGTCAAAATCCGAGTACATCAGCGTCACCGCAACATCAACCGCTTCAATCGAAAGTAATACTGTTGAAGTCGTGGCATTGGCCAAGGGCTCGAAACGCGAATCCGGTGTCATTGCGGGCGGTACGGCCGCGACGTTTGGTGCGGGTAAATTAACCTTTACCGCCGGTAGCAGTTCCTTTTCTGTCGACATTTTAAGCACCGATACGTTGGAACAGATCCGGCAAAAAGTGAACAGCGCCAGCGGCAATATCGGCGTATCAGCCAGCATTATCACCACAGCCGGCGACACGAAATTGGTTTACTCCTCATCAAAAACCGGCGCGACCAATGGCTTAACGATCACCAATGATAATGCGGCGCTCGATGCCATCAGCGTATCTACCACCGAAACACAGGCCGCGAGTGACGGCAGCATAAAAATTAACGGCGTGGCGACCACGAGCACCACCAATACGTATACGTCAATCAGCGATTTAACGATAACGGCATTAAAAGAAAATGTCGCCGCTGAAACCACCACCGTTACGGTGGCCAACGATACCGGCGGCGTAAAATCGGCGATCACCAGTTTTGTCAAAGCACTGGATGCGGTATTTAAACAAATCACAGAACTGACTCAAAATACTGAAGGTGCAGAAGGTGTGTTAGCCGCTGACGGTGGTTTGCGTGGCATGGCAACGCAATTAAAAAATTTATTAACCGAAACCTTTGATGTTTCGAGCAGCTACAACAGCTTAACGCGACTCGGTATCACCTCTACCCGTTCGGGCGGCGTTGAAACCAAATCAACCACATTGGACGCTGCCATTGCGGCTAATTTTGAAGACGTAGTCAGTATGTTTACGGATACCGACGGGTTTGCTTCGAAATTAAAAAAAGTGATCGATGGTGTCACGGGTGCCGGTGGCATCGTTCCCTCACGCAATGATTCGTTAAACGCCGAAGTCAAACGCATCACCAAAGAACGCGAATCGTTAAGCATCCGTGTCAAGGCGTTGGAAACCCGATTACGCAATCAGTACGCCGCGCTCGATGCGTTAACAGCGCGATTCAAAGGCACCAGTTCGTTTATTTCTCAGAACTTGGCGAAATCCAGTTCAAGTTCGTAATTCAACCGAGGTAATGCAATGAGTATGTCTGCTGTTTCAGCTTATTCCCGCGTCGGTCGTGTCAGTGAAGTCGAGTCGGCTGACCCACACCGTTTAATTCAAATGTTGATTGATGGTGCATTAGAAAAAATGGTGATCGCACGCTCGGCCATGGAGCGTAAAGACACCGCCAAAAAAGGCGAACATATTTCGTGGGCCATTTCGATCGTTAACGGTTTACAAGCCAGCCTCGATAAAAACGCGGGCGGAGAAATCGCCAGCAACTTGGATTCGTTGTACGATTACATTTCGCTGCGCTTGGTCACTGCCAACGCACAAAATGATAGTCAGATATTGGATGAAACCATCGGATTGATGCGAACCATTAAAGAAGGTTGGGACGGCATTCGCCCGCAAGCCCTCGAAATGCACCAGCAACAGCGAGAAGTCGTGACACCATGAATCGAACACAGTGGTTCGAACAATTACGGCTGACCAATGCGCAGATCGCCACGCGGTTAGCCGCTGAACAATTTGACGCGTTGCACCAATTAGCGGAGCAACAACAGCAGGTCATTGAAGCGATTTTTAACAGTGAAGATAGTGCTTTTAGTGTCAGCGAAAATGCGGCGTTGCACGCTACACTCGCATTAAACGAAGCCGTAGCCGCCACAATGGAAACGGAAAAAACGCGATTATTTCATCACCAGCTCGATATTAAGAAGGCCAATCAAGCGGGCCTGCACTATCAACAAACTGAACAACTGTGAACATTTGCATTCGCCAAGCCACCCCCGCTGACCAGTCCCATTTATTGCGCTGGACGATGGCGTTGCAAGCTTATGAGACGACACATGGCAAGGCCATGCTAACCGTGAGCGAGAACATCGAACAGCACATCGCACAATGGTTGATCGATC
>CAZYUS010000245.1:0-2139 GCA_964650615.1 uncultured Pseudomonadaceae bacterium
TCGCTTAGTACACGAGCACGGCTTGTGTTCGACTCAATTGGAAACACAACTTGAGCAATTGGAGCGACAAGGTAAAACCGTCATTCTTTTGATTAACGCCAATCGGGTTTTATTGATCATCGCTGTCGCCGACACGGTTAAGGCGAGCAGCAAAACAGCAATTGAAGCCTTGCACGCGTTGAACATCAAGACCGCTATGTTAACGGGGGACAATCAACATACCGCCAATGCCATCGCGAGTCTGGTGGGTATCGACAAAGCACTTGGCGACCAATTACCTGAACATAAACTCCAAGCGATTGAGTTGTTTGCGCAGCAAGGTGTTGTTGGCATGGTCGGTGACGGTATTAACGATGCACCAGCGTTGGCGCGCGCTGATATTGGGTTTGCAATGGGCGCGGCCGGTACCGACACCGCCATTGAAACGGCTGATGTTGCCTTGATGGATGATGATTTAGGCAAAGTTGCACGTTTCGTTAAATTATCTCGCGCAACGCACGGTGTGCTGCGACAAAACATCGCCTTAGCACTGGGTATAAAGCTGATCTTTTTGGTACTGACCTTTCTGGGTTTCGGCACTATGTGGATGGCGGTATTTGCCGATATGGGGGCCAGTTTGTTGGTGGTGGGCAACGGACTGCGTCTTTTGCAGAGATGAGTGGTAGGAGTTCAGACTTAGCACAATCACCGAGCCGCTCGCATTGCGGCTTTTTTGGGTTAAATCTGAACTTCTACTTAATGGAATTAACCTTCTTTTACTGCAGCCGTGCTACTGCCTTTGACTAAATTAATAGCAGATAGACAACCGGTTTTGTTGACGTAACCTTCACCTGAATTGGCAATGATTTTGCTGTTGGCAGCGAGCAAACGCCAGCGCCATTGACCAGCCGTATCTTTGTAAACGTGATAAGCCCGTACATCGAATACAGTTTCAGGCCGAAAAGACTAAAGCTCTAGGGACCTGTTTGTAATTTTTTTTCGCTTTTCACCTCGACGGTCATAACGCGCTGTAGTGCGAATATCGGAGTGCCCGACGATGTCGGCGACAGTCTTGATATCGTTGCCTGTGTCCAGCAAGCAAGAAATAAATGAACCGCGCAGATCATGCGGTGTGAAATCGGCAATTCCAGTCATCACGATCAATCGTTTGAGAATAAAATAAACAGATTGATCAGTTAGATGCTCTGTTGAAACCGATCCGCCTTTGTAGATCCGTCGGAAAAGAGGTCCTTCCGAAATATCGGCCTCTTTGATCCACTCTTGCAGGAGTTCCCACGCGCGAGCCGGGGGGTAGACCTTACGCTCCTTGTTACCTTTCCCTATGATCCGAATCGATTGCTCCGAAAAATTTAATTGGTTGAGATCGATGCTGACCACTTCTGAGCGGCGTAATCCGCAACCGTAGAGCAGGGCGATCAAGGCAGCATCACGAGAGCCTTGCTTGCGATCATCGGTAATACATTTGTCGAGCAATGCGCGCATTTCATCTTTGTTTAACCATCGACGTTTGGGAACTCGACTGCCGCGGACGCCTTTTGTGTTTTTGATTCGAAGGTAGCAATGATCGCTGATCATTTGCAATTCCCATGCTTGGAGCGCAACGCCTTTCAACATCGACAACATTGCGTTGATGGTGTCGGGAGCACAATTTTCCTTCGTCATGCACTCTTTGGCGAGCAGTAACCATGACCGGTCCATTTCCTGCCATGGAGTAGAGCGCCAATCGACGAATCGGCAGAAACTGGCAAATCGATTCATACGTGATTGCATGACGCGACGGCTCTCGGCTGAACCAAGCGAAGACAGGTAAAGCACGGCCGGATGATTTTCCGGAGCAGCTGCGGTTGACGCGGGTTCAATTGCGGCAGACGTAATAACGAGTTCGTTCATGCAAGGCCCATTTCTGTGTTGGCTTGAGGGTCGGCAGGGATTCATGAGAAAAACAGCCGTTTATTACCTATCTTATTGTATTAATTCAATATTTTCGTCGCATGATCGAGCTGCAACTCCTCCCGATCAAAATCGAGTGTGTAGTCGCCGAATCGGTTGATATGCGAGTAACGGTACGGTGACAAACCGGCCAACACGTCAGCATCAAGCTCCATCCCCTCGCTTTTGAGTTCGGCCAATATGCGGGTC
>CAZYUS010000246.1:0-2116 GCA_964650615.1 uncultured Pseudomonadaceae bacterium
CTAACCATGCCAGTGTTTGCGGTTCGTTGACATCGGAAGGCACCGCAATCGGCGTTTCGGTGACCGCTTCGAGTTCGCCATGAACCGGAATGCTGACATCGAGCCCCTCGTGTTTGACACGGTAACTGAGCGCCGTTGGACGTTCACTATTTTCGCAACCGAGCACAATCAATGCGCTTAACAGAAAAAGAATTCGCATTTATTCCATCACCGATGATGACGCACGCGCATTGCCGTCCGCCGTGTTAATCATGACGCGCGCCGCCATACCGGGACGCATGACTTCAGCATCAACCTCATCCAAGGCAATAACCGCATCGAATACTGGCGTCGGCTCTTCGCGCGAACGCGGGCGAATGGCTTGCCCTAACGAGGTGATTTTGCCGCGAAACGTTTTATCCGGCTGCGCATCCAGCGTGATTGAAGCCGACAGCCCCACTTGCACGGCACGCGCATCGACTTCTTTGATTTCGGCACGCACGATCATTTTATCCAGTGACGGAATTTCAATAATGCTTTGCCCCCACGAGACATTGTCGCCCACTGAAATTTTGTTGCCATCCCAGTTATTTTTATGCACCACCAATCCGTCTTTGGGCGCCCGCACCATCATGCGTTTGATTTCGCCTTGAATCCGATCGACATCGGCTTGCAAGCGCGCCACATTGGCATCGGCCAGCGCGCGCCTTACCTGCATCGCTTGTTCGTGATGCGTTTGCAAAAACGCCGTGCGCGCGACTTCATCTTGGGCGATTTGCAGATCCAATTCCAATTTTTGAATTTCGATGCGTGCCACCAATTGCTGACTACTATCGAGTTTGCGTTGCGCTTTTTCTTGTTTCATTCGCGCTTCGGCTGCTTGCAATCGAGTTAGCTCCCGTTGTTCTTCGTCGTTACGCAAGGCGTTATCTCGCTTCTGTTGTGCGGTGGCAAGTTCGCTCTGTTTGGTCAACAATTCTTGCTTTTGCTGACTGTTATCAAACCCTAAAACCGGCTGCCCCTTTTTAACCGCAATGCCTTCTTCGGCCAGAAACGACACTTTTAGACCACGCATAAATTGCAACAAGGGAGGCCCCAATTCGGCGGTGTCTTCTGACGCCAATTCTCCGCTGGCGCTCACGATATTGCTGTGCATCGCGCGAGTCGGCACATCGTCAACGTCGTCGTGACAGGCCAGTAAAAAATAAGCGAAAACTGTCGCTAACGGTAGCTTGAATGCATTCATGATTTCGGCTCCGCAATCACCAACACACTCATACCGGGCGTTAATGAGATCGGCGCGATTTCGTTTAATTGCACGCGCACTTCGATATAGCGTGAATCGCTCCATTGCTCTTTTTTGTCGGCTTGCAAACCAACACGAGTGATACGTCCTTTAATCTGAAACTCGGGTGCTAAATCAAAGCGCACAAGCACGTCGGCCTCGCGATTTAATCGCGGCAAATCCACTTCATTTAGAAAGGCTTGCACTTCGAGTTTGTCGGCAGACGGGACTTCGGCAACTACCCAGCCCTGTTGCACCGTCATACCGCCTTTAAATTTGAGGTCATCCCACGGATGAGAGGCGTGCAGAACCGGCCCGCTTCGATCGGCAAATAACTCCATTTTCTTGGCGTCGTCCAATCGCCGTTGTAGTTCTTGTTTAATGCGTTGTACTTCGAGTTGCTGTTTTTTCTTTTCTGCAATTAAGGTCGCCCGCTTATTTTGCAGGGTCATTTGCGCTTGTTCGAATAAACGCTGTTGCCGTTGCAGTTCAAACTGATATTGCTCGCCCTGAAATTGTGATAGGTATGTCGTCGGTACATTGGCATCCAGTTGCGCTTTTTTTACCAATAATCCGGCTTGAGCATATTTGTGTTCCGCGTCAATGAGTTCCTGCTGCAATTTCATTAAATCTTCTTTGGCTTTTTGTTCTGCCTGCGTTAATTCGACTTGGCGACGCTGGATATCTGCCAGCAGCGTGCTGTTATCAAACGCCACCACTAACTCACCGGCTTTTACGATTGCCCCCTCTTCTGCCATCCACTTAATTTGTTGCAGAAATGAATCGGTACGCGGCGCAATAAACACCTGCGAGTTGGCGGCGACGACTTGTCCAGTGATTAATATATCGGCC
>CAZYUS010000247.1:0-2108 GCA_964650615.1 uncultured Pseudomonadaceae bacterium
CATTGGATTACCGCTGATTGCCCTGATCCGGCTTTTGCGCGACGCCGGATTAGACCCGCTCTCCTCGGTTCCCTGATCAAACGACGATCTCTTCGTCGTCCTTCGCTCACGATCTGATCCAGATCGACTTTTCGTCTAACCTTGTGCGACCGCCTGCGACAAATTGACGCATGTCAATTTGTCGCAGGCCGAGGCACTGCACTGTGCGCGGGTCAAGTATTTCATCATCGACTTAACATCATAAGTCCTCCACAAAAAACAGGAGTTTTACTATGCGCGATCACGATGACAGCAAAAAAAATGAAGCCCTGCCAGACAATAACCGTCGCCGCTTTTTAGGTAATGCCGCTTGGATCGGTATGGCCGGTGTCGGTGCCGGTTTAATCGGTTGCAAACAGGAGCCGGGGGCCACCGCAAGTGCACCGGCAGCGGCTGGCAGCGCAACGGAAACATCACACGCTACTGCGGCGCACGAGGTTAAACCCGGCCAACTCGATCGTTATTACGGTTTGTGGAGCGGCGGTCACTCGGGAGAGATGCGCGTGCTAGGCCTGCCGTCTGGCCGCGAAATCAAGCGTATTCCGGTTTTCAACCGCGATGCCATGAGTGGTTGGGGCTTGACCAACGAATCGAAAAAACTGCTCGGCACCAAGGCTGATGGCAGCATGAAGTACGACACCGGCGATACCCACCACGTACACGGTTCCTACAAAAATGGCACCTATGACGGTAAGTACGCGTGGATCAATGACAAGCTGAACGGTCGTATTGCCCGCATTCGCCTTGACACCATGGAAGTCGATGCCATCACTGAATTGCCCAATATCCAAGGCTTTCACGGTATTTTCCCCGACAAGCGCGATCCGGTTGACGCCGCCAAGGACTACACCACGCGCGTTTTCTGCGGAGCCGAGTTCGCCATTCCGCTACCCAATATCGGCAAGGACTTCGATCCGAAGAACTACGGCTCGCTGTTTAGCTGTGTCGACGCTGAAACCATGCAAGTGAGTTGGCAAGTGCGTATCGACGGCAACTGCGACTTGGTCGCCAGCAGTTACGACGGCAAATTGGCCGCAACCAATCAATACAACACTGAAAACGGAGTGTTGTTTACCGAAATGATGTCGGCAGAACATGACGCGTGCTTGTTCTTCAATATCGAGCGCATCGAGAAAGCGGTTGCCGAAGGTAAATTCACCAAAATCGGTGATTCAGATGTTCCTGTCGTCGATGGCCGTAAAGCGGCTAACGAAGATCCGAAAACGGCACTCGTTTGCTACGTGCCGGTGCCGAAAAATCCGCACGGCGTCAACGCCTCACCGGATGCAAAATATTTTATTTGCTCAGGTAAATTATCACCGACTGCATCGGTCATCGAATTGAGCAAAGTGTTGGCGTGGTTTGATGGCAGCGTCGCCAACGCGCGCGATTGCGTGGTGGCCGAACCGGAACTCGGATTGGGACCGCTACACACCGCGTTTGATGGTCGCGGCAACGCGTTCACCACGCTGTTCCTTGACAGTCAAATCGTCAAATGGAATGTCGAGTCAGCGATCAAAGCCGCGCAAGGTGACAAAAATGCCAATTACGTCGTTGATCGCCTCGACGTGTTTTATCAACCGGGCCATTTGAACGCGTCGATGAGCGAAACACGCGAAGCCGATGGGCAGTATTTATCCGTCGGTTGCAAGTTCTCGAAAGACCGTTTCTTGCCAGTCGGCCCATTGCATCCGGAAAACGAACACATCATCGACATCACCGGTGAGAAAATGGTGTTGCTCGCCGACCATCCGGTGTATCCGGAGCCGCACGATTTCATCATCATGCGTGCCGATTTAATTCAAAGTCGCAAGGTTTACGATCTGGAAAGCTTCCCGTTAGCGGTAAAAACACCGCAAGAAGCACGCATCGAACGCAAGGGCAATAAAGTCACCGCCTACATCGCCTCGATTGCCCCCACGTTTATGTCTAACGAGATCCGTGTTAAAAAAGGCGATGAAGTTAAATTGGTAGGCTTCGGTACTTTCGTAAAAGCAAAAAGAAAAGCTCGCACTGGCCGTAACCCACAAACTGGTAAAGCAATCAAAATCCCAGCGACTTCTTTTCCA
>CAZYUS010000248.1:0-2103 GCA_964650615.1 uncultured Pseudomonadaceae bacterium
TACGAAAATGCCTTTAAACAAATGGGATTGGTTTTTATACCGTCGTTAGGTAATTTTATTACCGTCGATTTGAAACGTGATGCCAAACCGGTATACGAAGCGATGCTGCGTGAAGGGGTCATTATTCGTCCGGTGGGCAATTATGGTTTGCCGCAACACATCCGCATAAGCATCGGTACACCAGCACAAAATGATCGCTGCATCGCGTCGCTACGCAAGGTCTTGGGTAGCGCAGCGTAAGTCTGCGTCATGCGTGTAGGGGACTAGCGATTTCACTGGAAGCGAGTAGAATCCGCGCCGCTTGAATCGGGGGCTTTTAGTCCCCGTTTCCATTTTCTCTGTAAGAGTGGTGTCAGCCCTATATTTAGGCTGGCGGAGGTTCGTGATCCCGACACGAACGCTAATTGAGTGGAGCAGGTAATGGCCAAAGTGGTTCCGGTCATCACGATTGACGGCCCCGGCGGATCGGGTAAAGGCACCATAGGATTATTGGTTGCCAAAGCGCTGCAATTTCATTTTCTCGACTCGGGTGCCTTGTACCGTTTGGTGGCGTTGGCGGCCAAACACCATGCGATGGATCTGACCAACGAATCGGCGTTAGCGGTGCTGGCCGGTCATATGGATGTTGCATTCGGTGCGGGTGCTGATGGCGGTCCGCGCGTATTTCTCGAAGGCGAAGATGTTACCGACGAGATCCGTTCTGATGAAACCGGCAAATTGGCCTCGCAAGTGGCGGCATTTCCGAAAGTGCGCGATGCCTTGCTGGAGCGTCAGCGTGCTTTCGCGCAAAGCCCCGGACTGGTCGCTGATGGTCGAGATATGGGGACGGTTGTTTTCCCTGATGCGTCGATAAAATTTTTCTTAACCGCCAGTGCGCAAGTGCGCGCTGAACGCCGCTTCAAGCAGTTGCAGCGTATGGGGCAGGAGAGTACGATCGCCGCCCTCTTGAAAAGCATCCAAGAACGGGACGATCGCGATCGCAACCGTTCAGTGGCGCCGCTAAAACCGGCCGATGATGCGATTGTGATCGATGCATCGAATATGACGATCGATCAAGTGCAGATGGCCGTTTTGGATGCGGTGAAATCCAAACTGAAAGTAGCCTAAAGCACACAGGTGAATTGATAAGAGCGGCTAAAGCCGCTTTTACAAAGAATTAAGATTTTTGATTTCGCAACGAAACGAAAATCTATGGTGGCTTACTCACGGATCGAGTGAGCTTTTTGCAACAAGCCAATTGGTCGCGGAAGACCGGTTGTTTTGTAAGGCGGCAAGCTCTCGTTTGCCGGTCAAAAGGTCTATCCAATGAGCGAAAATTTCGCCTCCCTGTTTGAAGAAAGCCTCAAAGCTCTCGAAATGCGCCCCGGTTCAGTTGTGCGCGGCGTTGTCGTCCACATCGGTTCCGAAATGGTCACCGTTCACGCTGGTTTAAAATCAGAAGGCGTGATCCCGGTTGAACAGTTCAAAAACGAAGCCGGTGAAATTGAAGTCAAAATCGGTGACGTGGTTGATGTCGCGCTCGAAGCAGTCGAAGACGGCTACGGCGAAACCCGCTTGTCGCGTGAAAAAGCCAAACGTCAAGAGAGCTGGATCGCGTTGGAACGTGCGTTCCAAGCCAGCGAATCTGTGATGGGCCTCATCACCGGCAAAGTCAAAGGCGGCTTCACGGTCGATATCAAGACTATCCGTGCATTCTTGCCAGGCTCATTGGTTGACGTGCGTCCGGTACGTGAAACGACCCACCTCGAAGGCAAAGAAATCGAATTTAAAGTCATCAAGCTCGACCAAAAACGTAACAACGTTGTGGTCTCGCGCCGCGCTGTTATTGAAAGCGAATCGAGCGCCGAGCGTGATGCGCTGTTGCAAAACCTGCAAGAAGGTCAAGAAACCAAAGGCGTGGTCAAGAACCTTACCGACTACGGTGCGTTCGTGGACCTCGGTGGTATCGACGGCCTGTTGCACATCACCGATATGGCGTGGAAACGCGTTAAACATCCTTCCGAAGTCGTCAATGTTGGCGACGAGATCCAAGTGCGCGTGTTGAAGTTCGATCGTGAACGTAACCGTGTGAGCTTAGGTCTCAAACAAATGGGCGAAGATCCG
>CAZYUS010000249.1:0-2060 GCA_964650615.1 uncultured Pseudomonadaceae bacterium
GATGCGACGATTAGGTAGCGAACAACATCGCCTCGGCCGCTTACTGACGCGCGAAGAACGATTTAATGTGGTTTACGACGGCAGCCGCGAAGCACGCCGCGTGTTGTTGTTTGGACAGCTGATCATCATGGTGGTGTATCTGCCGATTTTTACGCTTGAAGGTGTTGAAGGCAAAATGTTTAATCCGATGGCCTTTACCGTGGTATTGGCCTTACTGGGTGCGATGATTTTGTCAGTGACGTTTGTGCCGGCCGCGATTGCGCAATTTGTCAGCGGACCGGTATCCGAGAAGCCCAATCGTTTAATGGATAAAGCTCAACGTTGGTATCAGCCTGCATTTGAATACGCGATGACGCACAGCAAAATCGTTCTATGGTCGGTGCTGGGTTTGCTTATATTCTGCGTCATTTTAGCCGCGCGTATGGGCAGCGAATTTATGCCGAGTTTGTATGAACGTGACATTGCAATGCACGCCTTACGCATTCCCGGTACGTCCTTATCGCAAGCCGTCGAGATGCAACACGTGCTCGAAAAATCGGTTAAAGAAATGCCGGAAGTCGAAACGATTGTGGCCAAAATTGGTACTGCCGATATTGCTACCGATCCAATGCCCCCCAGCGTTGCTGATAATTTTTTGATCATCAAACCGCGCGCGCAGTGGCCCGATCCGTCAAAGACACCGGCCGAGTTAGTGAAAGAACTCGCTGAACGCGTGGCCAAAGTGCCGGGCAATAATTACGAATTTACCCAACCGATCCAAATGCGTTTTAACGAATTGTTATCGGGCGTTCGCTCCGACGTTGCGGTCAAGTTATTCGGCGATGATCTCGATCAATTATTAACAACAGGCAGCTCGATTGAAAAGGTACTGGAAAAAATTCCCGGTGCTGCTGATGTCAAACTGGAACAAATAACCGGTTTGCCAGTGATGACGGTTAATATACGGCGTGATCGCATTGCTCGTTATGGTTTAAATGTCAGCGATGTGCAAAATGCGCTGCAAATTGCGCTGGCCGGAAAATCTGCCGGTGAGTTATTTGAGGGCGACAAACGCTTCGATATTGTAGTGCGTTTACCGGAAAAATTGCGCGCCGATATTGATGCGCTGCATCGTTTGCCTTTGCCCTTACCCCAATATAAAGCCGGCTCTGGATATATTCCTTTGTCAGCCGTTGCCGATATCGAGATCGCGCCCGGCCCGAATCAAATCAGTCGCGAGAATGGCAAACGCCGCGCGGTGATCACCGCCAATGTGCGAGGTCGTGATATTGGCTCGTTTGTTGCCGATGCGCATGAAGCGATAGCCCGCGATGTAGAAATTCCGAGTGGTTATTGGCTGAATTGGGGTGGCACTTTTGAGCAATTGCAAAGTGCTACCGAACGATTGTTGATCGTGATACCGGTCGCGTTGTTATTAATTTTGGTGTTGCTATACGCGAGTCTCGGTGATGTTAAAGATGGTTTGCTGGTATTTACCGGTGTTCCATTTGCGCTAACCGGAGGCATCTTAGCGTTAGCATTGCGTGGTATTCCCTTGTCGATTTCGGCTGGCGTCGGTTTTATCGCGTTGTCAGGTGTCGCGGTGTTAAACGGTTTGGTGATGGTGTCGTTTATTCGAACATTGCGCGAACAAGGTTTGACACTTGATGAAGCGATAAAACTCGGCGCACAAACACGTTTACGTCCGGTGTTAATGACGGCATTGGTGGCGTCACTTGGTTTTGTGCCAATGGCGATTGCGTGGGGCTTGGGCGCAGAAGTGCAAAGGCCGCTCGCCACGGTAGTGATTGGCGGCGTGTTGTCGTCAACGTTATTAACATTGTTTGTGTTGCCGCTGTTATATCGTTGGTTACACAAGCGGCGTGAAGCCGCGCATTTTGTACCGCAACATTCTTGAATACTCACTGAGGAAAAACTTTGTTCGGCATTAATGTTCAGCTACAACGCTATGGTTTTATCGCACTGCTGGCGGCGGCGCTTTTTGGTATCAGTACACCGATCGCCAAAGCGCTGCTCGGTAGCGGCTCACCATGGCTGACGGCGGGCTTGCTGTATTTGGG
>CAZYUS010000250.1:0-2017 GCA_964650615.1 uncultured Pseudomonadaceae bacterium
TTGAATATTACCCAGATTGTGCGCGGACAGCATTTCCTCTCACACAATATATGGTCGATGCTGATCAGCTTGTCTGTCGCAATGGCATTCGATCGTCTTTGGTATAGAAAAGAGTTTTTAATAACTAAAATGCGTGCAGTGGAGCCATGTGATGCAGTGCCTTATTTGCTAATCAGCGCAAAAGATGTAGATCAAAAATAACATTGCGCTAATCTTCGCTTGCTATCACGATCAGACGAATCAACCATAATTGCTTTTACGATACTCGTATTTCTAATCAAAAATCGCCGCGATCATTTTGATCGCGGCGTTGTCCTTTGTTTGAGTGGGGGAGACTACACGATAAGTAATCGCTCAAACCAATACGGCGGCGGACCGAAATTACACATCTTAAGGATGTAAACCGTTGATCACCTGATAGGTTTCAACGGCAGTGACATAAATCAAACCAGCTACCGCTTGGCCAGTACGCGCCTGCTGCTGAATGATCTGCAGGGCGGAGCTCACTTCTGTGTCTTCACAAATCAGCTCCAATTTGATTTCATCTGTCACCTTTTCACCTAGCTCAATTGAATAACTTTCTTCCTGTGAGCTGATTGCACTCAACAAGCCCTTAACGTCAATCACCGTCAGATAGCGCATACCAGCCGCTTCTAATGCATGCACAATATCGGAGACACGACCGCGATGAACAAATGCCGTAACGATTTTCATTGTGCTGACTCCTGCTGGTTTGCTTTACGTGTTTCAAGCCATTCATAAATCACTGGCAATAACACCAACGTTAATAAAGTGGAAGTGATTAACCCGCCGACTACCACAGTGGCCAGTGGTCGTTGAGTTTCAGCACCGACGCCGTGCGATAACAACATCGGAATTAAACCAAGAATCGCAACGCTCGCCGTCATCAACACCGGGCGTAAACGCAGCAAGGTTCCTTGAACAACCGCATCGCGCACCGACAAACCGCGTCCACGTAATTCGTTTAAGAAACTGACCAACACGATGCCGTTTAACATCGCGACACCAAACACCGCAATAAAACCAATCGCGGAAGGCACCGATAAATATTGCCCGGTGATCGCTAAACCAAATAAGCCGCCAATCGTCGCGAAGGGCACATTGGCAATGATGAGTGCGGCATAACGAACGGAATTAAACGCCGTGTACAACAACACGAAAATAAAGAAGATGGTGATTGGAACGATGATCGCTAAACGCGTCATCGCGCGTTGTTGATTTTCAAACGCGCCGCCCCATTCAACCCAATAACCGGCTGGTAAGTCGACGTTCTTTTTAATCGCATCGTTGGCGGCTTGCACAAAACTGTCCACATCGCGGCCGCGCACATCCATTTGGATCACGGCATAACGCTGCAATTGTTCGCGGCGCACAAAGGAATAGCCTTCGGCGACATCGACCTCGGCCACATCCGCGAGCGACACGATTGCGCCCGATGACGACGACAAGGGAATTTGCCGAATCGCTTCTAATGAGGCTTTGTGCGCCTCATCAAGACGCACGGCAATATCAAAGCGTTTAACACCATCGAGCAGAGTCGTTACGGGTTCGCCGCCAATGCCATTTTTGACTACGCTCAACACATCTTCGGCGTTTAAACCGTAACGTGCGATTGCATCGCGATTCACTTTAATGCGGATCTGCGGTTTACCGACATTGGCTTCGAGCGAAAGGTCAGCGACACCTGGCACCGCTTGCAAAACATTTTTCAGTTGCTGACTGTAGTTATCGAGTTCGGTTAAGTTTTCGCCATACAGTTTTAAGGCCAGCGTTGCACGCACACCGGAGATCAACTCTTCAACGCGCATCTGAATGGGCTGGGTAAAACCTGCTACGGCTGTCGGTGCAACTTGTTCCAACGTTTCTGCCATGGCCTCTTGCAATTGCGCGATATCACGGCCGCTAGTCCATTCATCTTGTGGGTGCAAGGCAGTGTAAATTTCCATGTAATTCACATCCGCAGTTTCACCTTTTTCGGCGCGTCCAATCATTGCTA
>CAZYUS010000251.1:0-2014 GCA_964650615.1 uncultured Pseudomonadaceae bacterium
GTTGGTTATATTAACTCGGTCAGCCGCACTAAAAGCTGTGCCTTTAACAGCCTCAAAATCAGCAATTATGCTACTTATAGCGGCTGTAAGTGCAGTACCCGTCTTCGCTACATACTGACCATTCGCGCCTTTCGTAAATAGTTCGACATATAAATCGTGGCCATAACCAATCTCGAGGTGATCTTCCGAACCATTGCGCGGTTGCGCTTGACTCGCCCAACCAGATTCTCTGTGCAGCAAGATATTGTTTTCGAACGACATCACTAATGCGTTGAGAAGGCGATTGAACTGCGTTGATGTCAGCGTCGATACAGTAATTGTCATAATAAACTCCTTTTTTTGAATGTTATTTGAGGTAAATGGCGAGTCCACAAATTGGTTCTACGTCGATCAACGGAACCATTAAATTCCCTATCAACAGGGGTATCGAGGATATTGGACGTTTTGATATTTCATCTTTGGGCAGCTCTGCGGACATTGCAAGAGCAGGCATAAACCACCAGTCCTGCAGCTTTAGTATCAACACCCAATTGTGCAGTATTACAGGCCCACGCGGTGGATCGGTTTCTAGGCGTATTTCATGTCTATTATCAACAAAACCGTTCTCCAAATACTCTCCACGCATTAAGATGTAGTAGTTCCCATCAAAGCCGAATATTTTATTGAAGTTATCACCGTGATATAGGAGGCTGGTCACTTTGTTCTCGATAGCTTGTTCCTTGTAGATAGGCCGTTTCCTTTCTGTTGCCAACGGCTGATAGGTATTCTCATCCAAGCTCATTGTTGAATTGACAAAGCTCGCAATTCCATCCCTATAGAAATAGCGGGTCGACTTGTCTATATACGCAGCCCCGTCATCACCGGTTCCTACCGGGTATATCGAGAAATTTGCACCAATGCAGCAATTTGAATCATCCCATCGCTGGTCCGCCAAATACTCCATCTTGCCATCATGATTTACGTCGGCAATACCCCATCTATCGATCCACACATTTCCTAACTCTTTGGGCACGTTTTCGGTTTGCCATTCAATCCCCCCCGCCAGCCCATCCACCGCATGATGCCATCGCCGATACGCCATGCGGTCTTTGCCGAGGTAGCCCTTCTCTTCGATAAAAAAGGCTTCCAGCCTCGTTTTCACTGTCGAACACAACTGCTGGTTTTGATCAAGCCTTAGCTCAACTTTGGGGTTGTCGTATGAAATGACTGAGTTACTCTTGGAGCCAACGTTGTCGGCTTGGCCCAACAACAATTCTAAACAGCAAGCAGGTAGCATAACTGCGCTGACACATAAAAAAAGGATTGACCGTTTCAAGAACATAATATTCTCCGTGTAAAAATATGGGCAAATTTATTTATATCATGCCGCGCAAAGCCGTCAACGCTAAGGACCGGCATTTCTGCACACTAGGCGCGTGGTTTTGACGCAAACCAATTGCTAGCTTCATAGACCACCTTCCTTGTTCAAATCAAAAGAAAAAGACTACTAAAATTTACGTCAACACTCTGCCATAGCATAGTAGGGAGTTCAAGCTAGTCTGCGCATCACTTTCCGCCATTTGCAGAGCCGCTCGGCGACCTACAACGAACTCATGCCAAGCACGGCGAATTCGTTAAATATAAATCAAACTGTTTCCAATTCATTTTCTGTTTCACGTTGCAAAACTCCTTTTTCAATTCGAATAATCCGATTCGCCAACTTCAATGTCGCTGCGCGATGCGCAATGATGATCACAGTGCGATTGGCGCAAATATCGCTCATATTATTCGCAATAATTTGTTCCGATTCGTAATCAAGTGCGCTGGTGGCTTCATCAAAAATTAATATTTTTGGATTGTTGATAAGCGCGCGTGCAATCGCGATTCGTTGACGCTGGCCGCCCGAAAGATTAGCGCCATGCTCTCCGACGATAGTGTCGTAGCCTTCGGGTAGCTCCAAAATAAATTCATGGGCACCGGCTAAATTGGCTGCGGCAATAACTTGTTCCATCGAAATAGTGGCATCAATCAGCGC
>CAZYUS010000252.1:0-2000 GCA_964650615.1 uncultured Pseudomonadaceae bacterium
GGGCAGCAAATCACCGATAAAAATCAAGACTGACAAACTTGAGGTTGTTAAAGGTAGTGAGCTGAAAAAACCGTTTCCTAATTTGCCTGTTACCGACAACAACACCTGGATGGAGCTTGAACTGAAAGGATATGAAGGTAAAGCTATGGCAGGCGTAAAATACACCTTACAATTGGCGGATGGTACTGAGCGAAACGGCACACTGAATGCGAGTGGAAAAGCCCGCGAGGAAAAGGTTCCATTTGGGAGCAGCACGCTGATTTATCACAATGACGACGTCAAAGACATTCCTCGCGCCACATTAGATGACCTGCTCACCGCAACGCAAACCGCGATTGACGCAGAAAAGAATAATTCATCGAAAAACTCAGGAAAAACATCATGAGCACTTCTGTAGCCGAAACGCGAGAAGCATGGGCCGCTGGCGTCGATGACAGTGCCGATGAAAGTAAAAATGTTTTTACGTGGATCGCCGAAGCTCTCGAAGGTGATTTCAACGAAAATCGCAGCGTAGGGCAAATAGTCGCCGATGCCGTAGTTTCGCTCATTCCTATCGTTGATACCATTTGTGACATCCGAGACTTATGCGCCAACATCCGCAATTACCGCAAAGACCCCAGCAAAATGGCAATGTTTGCCATCGCACTAACCATTGTTGGTTTTGTACCGGAACTAGGTACCATTGTTAAAGGCGTAGTGAAAATTGTGCTGGCTTACTTACAACCATTATTCAAATTGGGTGAAGCAGCCCTCGAACTCTCAAAAGTTGAGAAATACACCAGTCGCGCCGTTGACAGCGCCTTGCCCGCCATACGGCAGTTTTTGCAGAACAACAAAATTGTGAAGTGGGCCACTAGGAACAGAGTGCCAGATATTTTTCGTTTTGTATCAAAACATCTCCGGAAATTTGTCGAGCATTTGCAAGCTGCAAAACTAAAACACGCCATTGATGAAGCAATCGTTGCCATCGAGAAATTGGCGAAGATGGTTTACTACTTTGTGCCTACCAGTATCAGCACACGTCTTGAACACACCCTCGACTTTTTAAAGGCCAATAAAGATTTGTTGCGTAACTCTATGGATGAAATGCTGCTTCCGGTACGAGCCGCTTTATCAACGGTTGCCAAACGACTCGACGACCACGCCTTAATAGCGCACACCCAAATGGTTAATCGAGGATTTATTGCGCCGATTTCGGAGATAAGTACGGCGAAGCTGGTTAATGCGAAGCCGCCGACGTGGGCAAAAAAAACGCCAAAAGTAGTACCAAATTCCAAAATTGATATGAAGGATGCAATTAATCTTAAGGCGAAATTTGACAAGTCTCGAATCGACCCAAAAACTCCACAATGGCGAAACTTACCCAATATATCGATTGAAAAAATTCAGGACTTTAGCTCGATCGAAAAAGTGCATTACCCAGCCGGCACCAAACTGTACCGTATTATTGATCCGACCAATGCCGGTGGCGGTCCGTGGTGGATGACGGAGACTGAATTTAATCGTTTAAAATCCGCCGCCGATCCCAAAAGCGACTGGCGACGTTTTTTTGCGGTAAAACCAAATTGGAATCAAGACGGACAATATGTCGAGTATACAGTGCCGGAGGGAGGTTTAGCCGCGTTTAAGGGAACGGTAGCGACACAGAAAATCGAGGGAACCGATTACATGCTCGAAGGCGGCCGCGAACAAATATTTTTCACGCCACAACGCGATAGTATGAGTGAAGCGCTTCCGCGAAGGACGCCTGATGGTAAACCCGTTGTTGACGAGTATGGTAAAACCGATAACAGCATTGAATGGACGGACGTCACCGGCGAAAAATCGAGTGCAAAAGTGCGCGAATCCATTAACGATCCGAATATCACAGGCCCGTTTCCGACCGGTTGGGGATTTGCCGACTGGACACCGAAGCAAGCAAAAAATATTCTCGTTGTTGCTCCTCGATAAACCATTAAGGAAGTTGATATGCGTGATTTAAACAAAGAAGCCTGGTGTTG
>CAZYUS010000253.1:0-1962 GCA_964650615.1 uncultured Pseudomonadaceae bacterium
CGTACTACGAACGCACTTATATGCACTTCGTCGAGCGATTGATAAAGGACGCGAACATTCGTTGATCAAAACCGTTCACCGCGAAGGATATCGGCTGCAGGTGGAATCAGATGAAACTTAGCTTTAGGACGCGTGCAACACTGCTTATCGGTATTTTTGCGTTCGCCGTCACCATTACCGTTTTGGCACTTGGCGATTATATTAATGAATCAATCGAAGAGTTCATTTGGGATCGCTTGCTTGAAGTGCAATTACAGCAGTTCGAAATTTTAGATCATCATAAGGAGGAGATGAATTCTTCTGAGGCCGTAAGGGTATACACAACTCAGCTGCCGGTTGTAGACACATCCGCAGTACCGACATACCTGCAACGACTGAAACCGGGAATTCACGATGATGTTAGAGGTGAACGAAAAATCTGGGCGGTTCTGGTGCGTGACAGCAACGCTGTGCGGCAGTACTTAGCCTACGACATTACGACCTTGGAACGTGAAGAACATGCAATTCACAGGCAAGCCACTATTTATATTTTAATAACGTTGCTCGCTGTAATATTGATGTCATTTATCATTGCAAGCAGATTGTCGGCGCCGTTATATCGCTTGGCGAGTCAAATTTCAGACCGTCAACCAGCTAGTGACTTACTCGAACTCACACCATATCGCAACGACATTGAAGTGGCGAAAATTGCGCTGTCGATCAATCAACACACCCAAGCAATCGAAGATTTTTATCGAAAAGAGCGGGATTTGTACGCCATGGTCGGCCATGAAATTCGTACCCCCATCGCGATTATCACCGGTGCTGCCGAGGTGTTGCAGCAGCAACGAAACCTAAACGCCGAGCTATCGGGGCCATTGAGTAGAGTCGTTCGAGCGGCAAAAGATCTGAATGCTACGCTGACCAGTATTCTGGTGATCGCCCGCAATGATTCTCCGATGCTCGATACCGAAGAGTATTGCGATGTTGATCAATTACTAGCTGTTGTTCTGGACGATCATCAGTATCTACTAAATGAAGCACAGCAAATAGTGTTAATACAAGTTGAGCCGCTAAAAATCAATGCCGCAAGCAAAATGGTGGCACTGGTTTTAAGTAATTTAATCCGAAACGCCATTCAACATGCGCCAGAAAATGACATATCCATAATGCTAGTCGATGGTATTTTTAGCATTCACGATAATGGTCCGGGGTTTCCTGCTCATGTACTTAAAGACATAGCGTTGTCTAATGATTGGCTCGTTGATCGCAGTCATGGCGGCGGCATCGGACTTTCACTCGCACAGCGTATCGCAAAACGCCACGGCTGGGCGATCCTACTCGCTAATACTGATCACGGAGCTAGCGTAAGTGTACGATTTAAAATTGAACCGACTAAAAATCCGTAAATAGGTAGACATGAATGAAAGATATGACGTCACACATGCGCTTGCAATGGTTCATCTTTTGGTCTGTTGGCATAGTTATCGCAGTACTTGAATTATTTCCTCAAATTGACTTTTCAATTAGTTCATACTTTTTCGACTACGAAGCCAAGGTTTTTCCGCTAGCGGATGATGAATTTTGGCGCGATTGGTTACACCACAGTCTGCGTTACTCACTTCGCCCTTTCCAATTGTTAAGTGTTGTTTTATGGCTCGTCAGTATGATTTGGGCGCCACTAAAAAAATGGCGAGGTGTGTTTTCCTATTTTGTCGTCGCGTCGGTTTTCGCCGCCGGAGTGGTCGCCGAATTGAAAGTGTTGACACAAAGAGCTTGCCCCCCGCAACTAATTGAATTTGGCGGCAGCGCCACTTACCAACCTTTGTTTAGCGGAGTTCCAGAGGTCATCAACAATAAGTGTTGGCCCGGCGGCCATGTAATGCACGCTTTTACACTTATCCCCATCTATTTCATCGTTCTGCGTCAGGGTTATTACCGCGCCGCCCTGTGGAGCGGCTCGGCCGCGTCGTGGGTGGACCT
>CAZYUS010000254.1:0-1954 GCA_964650615.1 uncultured Pseudomonadaceae bacterium
CACCTTTGCGTATCTGACGCGCAAAACGCACGCCTTGCGGTAACGGATTACCGATATAAACCGAGATCGCCGCCAAGCCATCTGAAAACAATAAATGTTCGACCGTTTGCGTGCCGTTTTTTTGCCACTGCCGTTGTTTGAATTCGAAACCGTCCGGCAACCACGCCACTTGCCATGGGCTGTGCTTGCTGTCGCCATCCGCCGTCTTGCTATTGAGCACTTGCACGCCAACATGGGGGGCAGGTGATTTGAAACTCACGGCTAATGATTGTTCCGGCACTTTGTCGAGAATTTGAAGCGACACCACCTGCCATTGCTCTAACACTTGGCCGCGAACATCAATGAGATCTGAACGCAGTAATAAATGCGTTTCACTGTCGAGCCAAAGTCGATAACTGTGCCGTTGTTGATCCAATGATTGCACGTCGACCTGACGCGCAAGCCGCCCTGCGACGCGGTCTTCACCGGCATCGACAAGGCGATAAAAACGTTGTTTCTGTCGTAAATTTTCGACTAATGTTTGCGTCCAATGCGTCGGCGTTGGCGGCTTATCCAACACCACCGGCGCGCGATTCGGAAAATACGCTACTACCGAATCGTTCTCGCGCACGATCTCGCGCGGTTGACCATTTAAATGCACCAACCGCTCACGTTCTCTTCCGTCTTCGAGCGCGTGTACCAGACGCATCGGTTCGCTTAAACCGTCACGCTGATAAATAAACGACATATCGTAATTCAGTTCGTGAAACGCGCGCACCATACGCGTCAACGAATCATCTTTCACACCGTCTTTTGCCGCGTCATTTGCTGACACGGCAACACTCAACAACAATAACCCAATAACGGAACGCATGAGTTTATTTCGGCTCCCCGTTATGACCATCCGCTGCCGATGTTGTCGATTGCATTTCGGGTGACTTTGGTTTGGCGTTTTCTTTTTCGGCTTTCCGTTTTGCCGAATCCACCGGAACGGGTTCATTGACCGGGATCTCGATACGTTCCGACACCACGCGCGCATAAGGTAACATCACGCCTAAACCATTCGCCGCTGCCGCTTCGGTGTGATTGATGAGCAAGGCTTCCAAGCGTTGTTGTTGCTCATCCGTCGTTTCCATCATGGCATTGGTGGTAGCCGTTAATTCGCTCGATGATTGCGTCGGCGAATGCGGTTGCCAAAGGTTGACGACAATAGCAAAAACCGATGCGGCAACCGCCCATCCGGCCACCGTTTGCCAAGGGGTTTTCTTTTTCACGACAGGCGAAGGGGCCAACACGGTCGGCTCGGCTTGTATCGCTGCACTCACACGATCGGCCAATGAAAAATCAAATGATGGCGGTATTTCTTCTTGCACGACGTCACGAATAACGTGATAGCGCGCCCACGTGATATGCGCATCGGCGTCTTTGACCAACGCCTCCATTTCTTGATTTGTCGCTTCACCATCGACACAAGCAGAAATTTGTTCGGGTGTTAATTTTTGCATGAATCCCTCACTCCTCCACACACACTTCACACTTCAAGAAATGGCGCAATCGCCGTATCTACTGCTTCACGCGCACGAAAAATCCGCGACCGAACCGTACCGATTGGACACTCCATCACTTCGGCAATTTCCTCGTAACTGAGACCATCGCTTTCACGCAACAGCAGCGCCGTTCGCAGATCATCCGGTAGTGCATCGATCGTTTTTTTGACGATGCCACGCATTTGCTCGGTAGCCACCAATCGCTCTGGACTGGCGTTGTCGGTATGACCAACGATATCGGCTAATTGTTCCGGCGTCATGTCGTCACCCACGGCCACCAAAGGCCGTCGACCACGCGCGGTCAAATAGTTTTTCGATGTGTTGATGGCTATGCGGTAAAGCCACGTATAAAACTGCGCATCGCCGCGAAATTGTGGCAAAGCGCGATAGGCTTTGATAAACGCTTCTTGCGCCACATCGGCGACGTC
>CAZYUS010000255.1:0-1951 GCA_964650615.1 uncultured Pseudomonadaceae bacterium
GATAATTCAATGGATATCCGCGATCTTTATAGTGTTTGAAGCGCTCGCGCGCTCGTTGTCGTTGCTCATCATTGGCCGGCACTAACTCGCAGACGCGCTGAAAACTGGCAAACCGACCGGGCAATGCGTCGCTTAAATTAATCAACAGATCTTCGTGTGATTCGGGCGCATTACCGACCCCAATGATGATCGGGGCATCGTCGTTTTTATCACGCGGCAACAACGCGTGGGGAAGAAACGCTTCGCTATCGAATGACCACAACATTTCATCAAGCTGCTCACCGATTTTAATATCGGAAACTTGAATATAAATCCGTGTGTGTTCACGCAGCGCTTTACGAACCAGTTTGCATGTTGTTAGCAGCGGTGCCTGCGTCGATGCGTCACTAAGCTGATAAAAATCAATGCGCGTCATTTCTTCGTTTTGTTTTTATCGGCGCGGTCCTGCAAAAATTGCAGTAATAACGGCACCGGACGACCGGTTGCGCATTTTTTCTTGCCCGACACCCATGCGGTGCCGGCAATATCCAAATGCGCCCAGTGGAATTTTTTAGTGAAACGCGACAGGAAACAAGCCGCCGTAATAGTGCCGGCCGGACGACCGCCAAGATTCGAAAAATCAGCAATCGGACTGTCGAGCTGTTCTTGATAATCGTCCCACAATGGCAAACGCCACGCACGATCGCCGGTAGTTTCGCCCGCGTCCAATAATTCATTCGCCAACGGATTATGATTACTCAATAAACCCGTGGCATGATGTCCCAATGCAATGATGCACGCGCCTGTTAATGTCGCAATATCGATCACACAATCGGGATCAAAACGCTCGGCATAGGTCAGCGCATCACATAACACTAAACGTCCCTCGGCGTCAGTGTTTAGAATTTCAACGGTTTGGCCGGATAATGTTGTCACCACATCGCCCGGACGTGTGGCATTACCACTGGGCATATTTTCGGCAGCAGCCATCATGCCGATCACATTAATGGGCAATTGCAGCTGCGCAAGGGCTGTCATCACGCCCATCACCGTCGCCGCACCACACATATCGTATTTCATTTCATCCATGCCATCGCTGGGCTTGATTGAAATGCCTCCGGTGTCAAACGTGATACCTTTACCCACTAATACAACCGGTGCTTGCCCAGATTTCCCGCCGTTGTACTCCAACACGATCATTTTTCCGGATTGCTCGGAACCTTGTGCAACAGCGACAAAGGCACCCGCTCCCATTTTTTTCAATTCGGCTTCGTCGATCACCGTGCATTTAATTGGCTTATTGGTCTTGGCTAATTCTTGCGCGCGCTCGGCTAAATACGTCGGCGTACAAATATTGGAGGGTAAGTTACCCAAATCTCGCGTCACGCGAACCCCCGTGGTGATGGCAAGTGCGCGCGCGATGGCTTTTTCGCCATCGGCTAAATCGCGACGTTGGGGTAAATTGAACACAATTTTTTTCAGCGGACGACGTGATGCATCTTTTTTACTTTTGAATTGATCAAAACTGTATAAAGTTTCGGCAGCGGCTTCGACAGCGTGCTGGATTTTCCAATCCAGTTCGCGGCTCTTAACGGTTAATTCAGTCAAATACAGTACCGCATCCATAGCACCAGTTTCTTGCAATACATTGACCGTTTTAGCAATTATTTTGCGATAAAGCGCTTCGCTAAAATCACGCTCCTTGCCGCAACCGATCAATAACACCCGATCGGAAAGGATGTTGGGTACCGAATGCAATAACAGGGTTTGACCAACGCGCCCTTCGATATCACCTCGACGTAAAATACTGGCTAAAAAACCGTTGCTGGCGGCGTCAATCTCTTCGCCAGCGGTGGACAATTTTCGACCATCAAATACGGCAACGACAACACAGGCACTACGTTGTTTGGCTGGACTGCCACTTTTTACATCGAATTCCATCGGAGGTCTCGTCATGGGGTATTATGGCGCG
>CAZYUS010000256.1:0-1934 GCA_964650615.1 uncultured Pseudomonadaceae bacterium
GGTCTTTAGGCCGCCTTTTTTATGGTTTCCTTGTTTAGGTGCGACATGATCCGGGTGGTGGCGGCGGCGATTGAAAACGCGCACGGCGACATTTTGTTGGCGCAGCGTCCGGCGCATAAACACAAGGGCGGTTTGTGGGAGTTTCCCGGCGGCAAAGTAGAAGTCGGTGAAAGCGATGGCGCGGCGTTGGTGCGCGAGTTACAAGAAGAGTTAAACATCACCGCCACCCACTTCGCACCGTTGATCACACTGGTTCATCACTATCCGGAAAAAAGCATCGAGCTGGTGGTTTTTCGCGTGCGCGCCTATGAGGGACAGTTATGCGCCAACGAACAGCAACCGCTGGTGTGGGTCGCGCCCGATCGGATGTCGGATTACGCCATGCCCGAAGCCGATGTGGCCATCATCAATGCGCTGCGTTTGCCGCCGTTTATCGCGATCACGCCGCGAATGAGCGATGACGACTCGTTTTATCGCGCCTGTGCGCGCACCTTGGCGGCGCATCCGTGTTTTCTGCAATTACGCGATCACACGCTCTGCGATGCCTCGTACCGAGCTATCGCCAGCACCTTGCTTGATCGCTATCCGGTTGATCGGTCGCGCGTATTGCTCAATCGCGATCCGGCGCAAACGCTGGGCCTGTGTTGCGCTGGACATCACCTTACCCGTCACGCGTTAACGCAACTTACTTCCCAACAGGTGACTACTTATCGTCAACGTGGATGGCTGTCTGTCAGTTGCCATGCCGCTGATGAGTTAGCACTTGCTTCCAATCTTGGCTTTGATTTTGTGCTGTTATCACCGGTTCAGCCAACCGCCTCCCATCCCGAGCGCTTGCCGTTGGGCTGGCGCGGCTTCCAATCACTGCGCCGTGGCTTACCTCTGCCGGTGTATGCCCTCGGCGGGCTTCATGTTGCCGATTTGACCACCGCCTACGATTGTGGCGCACAAGGGATCGCTGGGATCAGCGGATTGTGGCGCGCTTAAGGCTCGCTATTTGGCGGCCTGAAGGCCGTCCTGCAGGTGTCGATCGCTAGGTTGCGACGGCCAGCGAAGCGCTCACCTCAATCAAGCTCTCTTTATTCCTTATCATCGTTACTAATCAGCGTTTTGACGCGAAGTTGAACGTCATGCCACGGTTTAACGGAAAGTCGAACGTTCAAGTTCTGATTTTTCCTAACGTTGAACGAGTCTTTTGCCACTGCTTTGTTATAAACGATGGGCGATTTTCGCTCCACCAAGAGGGGGCGTGTCCGGGGGGATGTAAATCGCGACGTCAGCTTGTGCTGGCGACTGGCAGATAACGAATAATTGGCGAGAGAGACGACAATGAAAGGCTTTGAATCCCACATCACCACAGACCGTCAGGTCGCGGCGACCGGCATGGCCATCAATCCGTTGCGATTGATGGCCGTTGCGGCGCTGGCCATGCACGGCACAGGAGTTGATCAATGAGAACTTTAACTGAACTTCGACGTTGGTCGCTCACGACCCTGATGGCAGCAACTTTACTCGCATGTAATGGCGGTGCCGGTACGTCCACCAACCTTGACAGCATCGACCCGTCGCTGCCGACGCAAGACTGGAAGTTGGTGTGGAACGACGAATTCGACGGCACCCGCCTCGACAGCAAAAAATGGACCCACGAGGTTAATTGCGCTGGCGGTGGCAACAACGAACAGCAGTGCTATACCGACAGCGCCGAGAACACCATCGTCTCGGAAGGCGTGCTTAAAATCGTCGCCAAACCGGCCGCCGAAGGGGCTGAAAAGCCCTACACCTCGGCGCGTCTAAACACCCAATACAAAGGTGATTTCAAATACGGTCGCATTGAAATGCGCGCGAAACTACCGTCCGGTCAAGGCAGTTGGCCGGCGTTTTGGATGATGCCGACCGGAGATGTGTACGGCGGTTGGCCGCGTTCGGGCGAGATC
>CAZYUS010000257.1:0-1868 GCA_964650615.1 uncultured Pseudomonadaceae bacterium
GGGGCCTTGTGCATAACTGACTACGATTAGGCCGTTACGACCGTAACGTATTGGTGTTGTTTTTCGCCCTTGCGAACGAAAGCAACTTTACCAGCGGTTAACGCGAACAAGGTGTGATCCTTGCCCATGCCAACATTTTCACCTGGGTGGTAGGTTGTACCACGTTGGCGAATGATGATGTTGCCAGCAACGACTTCTTGGCCACCAAATACTTTGACGCCAAGACGTTTGGAATGGGATTCGCGACCGTTGCGGGTACTACCGGCGGCTTTCTTATGTGCCATTTGAGATTCTCCCGAACTTAGGCGTTAATGCCAGTGATTTTGACTTCAGTAAACCACTGACGGTGGCCCTGACGCTTCATGTGGTGCTTACGGCGACGGAACTTCAAGATACGCACTTTATCAGCGCGGCCTTGGCTCACAACTTCAGCCGAAACCGTGGCACCGGCAACGGTCGGTTGACCGATTTGCAGATTGCCTTCTTTGTTGACCAGCAACACTTGGTCGAATTGGATTGTGGCACCTTGGTCAGCTTCGATTAACTCGAGCTTTAAGGTTTCACCCACTTGAACACGGTGTTGTTTACCACCGCTAACGATAACTGCGTACATCACGCGCTCCAGATCTGTTTGGGGCCTCGAATCAGGCGGTCTGACGAGTGGTCAAAACGCTTAAGCCTGCGAGGGGCCGCGAATTCTAGGGATTTGAGGCTTTAAACGCAAGACCAAAAACGCTTTGCTTGCCTTATTCGAGCACTAAAACTAGCATGACGCGCCGCTTTTGGCCCACCGTAAACCAAAAAACCAATAATGGATATCCAAGCTGTACGCGCCCTGGTTCAAGACGACTTGAACGCCACCGACCGCATCATCCTCAATCGTTTGCAATCCGATGTCGTACTGGTCAACCAAATCGGTCATTACATTATTCACAGTGGCGGCAAACGCCTACGTCCCCTGCTGCACATATTGGCGGCGAAAGCGCTTGGCGTGAACCATAGCCACCACCACACGCTGGCCGCCGTCATCGAATTCATCCACACCGCTACCCTGTTGCACGACGATGTTGTCGATGCCTCCGATATGCGTCGCGGCCGTCAAACCGCCAATGCCGCGTTTGGCAACGAAGCCGCCGTGTTGGTGGGCGATTTCTTGTATTCGCGAGCCTTTCAAATGATGGTGGATGTGGGCGAGATGCGCGTCATGGGAGTGCTATCGAACGCCACCAATGTGATCGCCGAAGGCGAGGTCATGCAGCTAATGAATTGCAATGATCCCGACACCACTGAAGCGCGTTACTTCGATGTCATTACGTGCAAAACCGCCAAATTATTTGAAGCCGGTACGCAATTAGCCGCCATTATTTCGGCGTCCGATGTGCGCGTCGAACACGCCATGATGGAATACGGTATGCAGCTGGGTATTGCGTTTCAATTAGTTGATGACGCGCTTGATTACAGTGGCGACGCCAGCGAACTGGGCAAAAATGTGGGCGATGATTTAGCCGAGGGCAAACCGACATTACCGTTGATTCACGCAATGCAAGTCGGAAACGCGGCACAACAATCCTTGATTCGCTCCGCCATCGAACACGGCGGCAGCGAAAATTTACACGCCATTCAACGCGCATTGCGTGACACGCAGGCCATTGAATACACGTTAAAAAAAGCTGAGGCAGCTGTTGCCAAAGCCAAGGAATGTTTGGATAATCTGCGCCCCTCGCCGTACCGCGAGGCTTTACTGACGGTGGCCGATTACGCCGTTTCTCGACGTCAGTAACGCGCTGCTCGCAGCAAAAAATAAGCAATACAGTCGGAGTGTGGCTCAGCTTGGTAGAGCACTACGTTCGGGACGTAGGGGTCGGAGG
>CAZYUS010000258.1:0-1822 GCA_964650615.1 uncultured Pseudomonadaceae bacterium
CGACAACATTTGCAGATAAAAAACATCGACGGCTTGCATGAGTTGATTCACCAATAAAAAGCGAATCGGCAGTGTAATGTTTAAGGATGTGCTTGGCTATGTTCGCTCAGAACGGCAGGTAATAAAAAAGGCGGTGTCGCACCGCCTCTTTTGCAACTCAGTCTTGGGTCGGTTCGATACGCACTAACTTGATGTTAAAAATACCGTAAGCGATCGCAACCAGCGGATTGATCCAATTAAAAAAAGCAAATGGCGCATATGCAAACGTCGCCACCCCCAATGTGGTGGCCATAAAAGCACCACAGGTATTCCACGGCACTAACGCGGAGGTAATGGTGCCGGCGTCTTCAAGCGTGCGTGAAAGATTTTGCGGAGCGAGGCCGCGCCGCGCAAACTCGGCTTTGTACATACGACCGGGTAATACGATAGAAATATATTGATCGGCAGCGATCACATTGCACCCGATACAAGAAATAACCGTTGTTGCAATTAACGAACCGGTACTTTTTGCAAACACCAAAATTCCGCTGACCATTTTTTGCAACAAGCCGGTGATTTCCAGCGCAGCACCAAACACCATAGCGCTGATAATCAACCAAATCGTGTTCAACATGCTGCCCATGCCACCACGCGTCAACAATTCGTCGATAGCCGCATTACCGGTGCTCGCTTTAAAGCCGCTCGCCAGTACCGTCCACGCTCCTTTGATCACCGCCACCGGCGTCGATAATTCGGGGTCGTTAACCATACGTAAAATACTGTCGGATTGAAACAGGACCGCCCACACCACACCGATTAATGCGCCGATCATAATGCTGGGAAAAGCCGGCACTTTTTTCATCGCCATCAAAAACAAGATCGCGACCGGAACTAACATATACCAACTCACGTTAAACTGCTGTTGCAGCAAACGCATAGACTCATCTAATGCAGAGGCATCACCGTGGTCAATGCCATTGGTGAACCCCAATACCAAAAAAATCACCAGCGCGATAAGAATGCTGGGTGTTGTCGTCCACATCATATGACGGATGTGAGTAAATAAATCCGTTCCGGCAACGGCGGGCGACAGATTGGTGGTATCGGACAAAGGCGAGATCTTGTCACCAAAATACGCGCCAGAAATAATCGCACCAGCGGTAATTTCTACCGACAGCCCCATGGTGGCCGCGACACCGATTAACGCCACACCGACGGTTCCGGCTGTTGTCCACGAACTGCCAATGCTTAACGAAACGAGGCAACAAATAATGGCGCTGGCAACATAAAAAAATGACGGATTTAATAATTTCAGTCCGAAATAAATCATAGTCGGCACCGTACCCGACATAATAAAAGCACCAATCAGTGCGCCGACAGCCAACAGAATTAAAATGGCGTTAAGCGACAAACTGATGCCGTGAACAATCCCTGTCTCCAGATCTTTCCATTGATGGCCGTTCTTAATACCCACCGCCAGCGCGATGCCAGCGCTCAGTAATAACGCAATTTGATTGGCACCATACGACGAATCACTGCCGTAGAGATAGACCGAGCCGGACAGCAGCACGATCAAAAACGCAATAGGCATAAACGCATCGAATGCGCTGGGTTGTTTAATTTGAGTTGTCATGGTTAGGATTGTCCCCCGTACAAAAGCTCGCGCATTCTAACAGGCGAGGCGCGCCCGTCATCCCCTTTTGGACGTCGTGCATACAGCGAACACGGGTTGTTCAATTTGTACTCACAACGCTCATTTGCTTTCCCGCGAACGCAAACAGGCCGGACAAAATAAAGATGAAATGCCGTTTAGGCTGCGGTGCGTGTGCCCCTCTCGGGCGGA
>CAZYUS010000259.1:0-1816 GCA_964650615.1 uncultured Pseudomonadaceae bacterium
GAGGGTTGGGTGGGGTTGTTTTTGACTGCAAATAAGCTTAACTGACAGGCATTACGCCTTTAGGCGTTCCTTTATGGAACCAGATTTTCTTCGGTGTCTTTCGTGGTTCAATCGTTCTCATCAACAGGATTTTGTCATGGAACACATATTCGGCGTGCACGCGGTAACGGCGCTACTCGAAAATAATCCCGAGCGCATTATTCGGTTGCACGTATTGTCTAACCGCGACGACAAAAAATTGCAGCATATTGTGCAATTAGCCAAGGCGGTCGATGTGCCGCTGACCTTGCGCGAACGACGTTTTCTAGACGACGTTGCCAAAGGTGGCGTGCATCAAGGTGTGATCGCCGAGTGTAAACCGGCACCGCAACGCCATGAAAATGATCTGCAGGCGCTATTGGATAGTCTCGATGTCGCTCCGTTTTTATTGCTACTCGATGGCATTACCGATCCGCATAACTTGGGCGCGATTTTGCGCACCGCCGATGCCGCCGGTGTACACGCCGTGATCGCACCCAAAGATCGGTCGGCGACGTTGAATCCGACGGTTCGCAAAGTGGCCTGTGGTGCGGCCGAGCGCATCCCGTTTATCACGGTCACCAATCTGGCGCGCACCATGCGTGAACTAAAGGAGCGCGAGATCTGGATCGTCGGCACGGCGGGCGAAGTCGCGGACACGGTTTACACGGGGCAGCTCACCGGTCCGTTGGCACTGGTGATCGGTGCTGAAGGCGATGGTATGCGGCGGCTCACGCGTGAACATTGCGACCAGCTGGTGCAGATCCCGATGTTCGGTTCGGTGTCGTCGCTCAATGCGTCGGTGGCCACCGGCGTGTGCTTGTTCGAAGCGGTGCGCCAGCGCCAACGCGAGCGCGAATAAGGCCGCCGTATCCCCCATTTGGCGTAAATCAGGCTATGTTTAGAGTTCCTCTAACTGCTTGAATTTTGCCCCAGTGCGTAACGACGATCCCCTGTTGCATTTGAATCGCCGCTTTAACGTGGTGATGGCTCTGTTATTGGGGTTAGCCGCGATCACGACCTATTCCTTGGTCGATCACTATCTTGATGTGTTGCACGACAATCGCTTGGTCGCGCAATTTAGTGAAGCGAAACGTCTGCGCGCCAATGTCGACAGCGTGCTGTCCACCATGTCGCGCCACGTGACGCGTCTGCAATTTGTCGCCAATGACACGTTGGCGGACTTACGCCAGCAAGCGCGTCACGATCTGCCGTTTGAACTGCAGCCGTTTTATGTCAATGACACCTTAGCCGGTTACAGCTTGGACGCGTTATCACACGAGGGTATACCGCCAAAATTCGGCAATATTCTGACCGACAAAAAAGAATTCAGTCACGATGAAAAAGACGAGCTAACGGTCATGTGGCGCTTGTTTCCCTTGATGCGCGCCATGCATGCCAGCGAACCGGCGTTACTCTGGAGTTACTATCAGCCGCTGCGTTTTATTGCGCTCAATGTTTATCCGTTCCAGTTTGGGCGCGATGAAGTAGCGAATAACGGATACACCACCTTCCACGATTTTATTACCGGCTACACCACGCCACAGCGCATCGCCTCTATTTACACCACGTTTGCCAATTCCGACGCACCGGCGTGGCGCGGCGCGCACCTTGACGGTGGCGGGGCCGGTTGGATCGCCTCGGTGTCAACGCCGGTGCGCTACAAAAATGATCTGCTCGCCGTGGTAGCGGCCGATGTCGCCTTGCAATTTTTAACCGACACGGTGCAAGCCAATGTGCCACCTCACTTGCGCGCCATTATTTTGGATGACCGCGATCAATTACTGGCAGACAGCAA
>CAZYUS010000260.1:0-1790 GCA_964650615.1 uncultured Pseudomonadaceae bacterium
TCGCCACTCGCGTCGGCGGGTGCGCCAACGCGGGTGCGCCACGGCGGATTCGACACGCGATCGGTATAACCTTTTTCATCCAGTACTGAGCCGTTAATGCGCACGGCCACGCGATCGCCGAACGGTAAATTCAACACCACATCGGTATCATTGCTGATGCCCTTGCTGCCTTGCGTTTGATAAATACCGCTGTTGATTTTTAATTCGGTTTCACCCAATTTTGGCGCATTGGTGATGTAGCGAATGGTGCCACCCAAACTTCCCGCGCCATACAAAGTGCCTTGCGGCCCCATTAATTTTTCGACACGTTCGACATCTTTTATGCGGTACGCAATATTGGGCAGCGGTGTGTCGTCAAGATAATAAGCCAATGTCGAACGCACGAATTGCTCGATGTCGTTGGCATTGACCGGCGAGACGTTAAGACCGCGCACGGTGACCGAATCGGCAAACCGCGCGCTATTACCCGGCGAACTAAATTCCACTGAATTGGCTAACAGATCTTTGACATCGGTGATGTTTTGCTGACGCAGTTCAGCTTCGTTAATCGCCGAAATATTCATCGGCACATCGCGCACGGATTGAATGCGTCCTGAACCGGTGACTTCGATCACCTCGGCATTTTTTTTGTCTTCTGCCGTCGCGTCTTTTTTGGCTTCGACGGTTCCGGATTTTACATCGTTATCGGCGCCGGAGCTGACATCCGCCATGGCGGTGGCCGATGCGCCGACAAATAAAACCGCCTGAATCATCATACTTAGCGTTGTGTGTTTGCTGGTGTACATGGTGAACACTACCTTTTTGTTGGTTTATACAAGACGCGTTCGCACATCCGTGTACCACAGCGGCGTGCGTGTTTTCCGTGCAGGAGCGTCCTGTTGGTTAGCATGGGCGGGAGTTTAAGGCGGCGTGAAATTAGGGCGTATCGGGAAAACCGATAGTTATTAGACTGACAACGGGCGCGAAATCATTACACTGCTACGCATCCACAAAAACGAGAACATTAATATGTTTGGTATTACACGCGTTTCGGTAGCCGTAGTGGCCGTTGTGCTGACGTCCATGATGGGTGCGGCGGTGACCACGTTAATGCCGCTGGTGGTCGGCGCGCTCACGCAAAGTCGCACCTTCAGCGAGCAGCAAATCGGTTTTTTAGCGGCCGGCGATATGATGGGGATATTGCTGGTGAGCGTGTCGTCATTTTTTTGGGTGCGTCGTGTTAATTGGCAATTATTCACGCTGTTTGGATTAGGTTTATTTGTTGTTTGCAACCATTTTAGTAGCGCGAATTTAGCGTTTAATACCTTGTTATTATTGCGCGTGCTGGCCGGTATCGGTTGCGGCATCAGCTATGCCATTAGCATCGCAGCATTGGGTGATTTCAAACAATCGGATCGCGCTTTTTCGGCCATGGTCACGTCGCAAGTGGTGTTCGGTACGGCCGGATTTTGGATCTTGCCGACATTAATTGAAACCGACGGCTTCGCTGCGATTTTTCATTTTTTTAACTGGTTTTTAATTCCGGCATGGCTGCTGGCCGCGATTGCTTATCCAAAAAATCAAAAAACCGAAGTGATTCGCGGCTTTCGTATTGATGGTGCGTGGTGGCCGGCCGTTTTAGTGTTTGGCGGCACGGCCATGTATTATTTTGCGCAAGGAACCGCATGGGCCTACCTTGAACGCATCGGCGTTTTGCGCGGATTAAGTGAAGCGCAAGTGGGGCAGTGGTTAGGATTAGGATTTGCCATCAGTGCCGCTGGTTCGGTGTTAGCGCCGTGGATGATCGCGCG
>CAZYUS010000261.1:0-830 GCA_964650615.1 uncultured Pseudomonadaceae bacterium
AATGATTAACGATTGTGATACTGGTTTTTTAGGTGCTTCGGCTGGACGCTTACAGTTCTTCAACGTCGGCCCAACCTTGAGTATCAAGGTGCAAGCCAATCGCATCGGGTTTGTGCCGTAGCACATAGCTTAAAAATTTACTTATCTTTTCGTCTTTCATCTTATTCTCGTTTGAACTCACTGATTACCTCAATGAGTCCGACAATATTGTCGTTTAATGCTTCCAGTTCTTCGGCTGGTACCCACCATTCGGTGTGGTGGCGTGCGCCGACTGTTTGTACGATATAGCGATCCATAAAAGTCTTCTTCACCTGAAAGCGTGTGACATAGCCAACACCGCTGTCTTTTACGTTCCAATTGCGCGCAATTTCTTCGGCATACTGCTCGTCTGTCACCGGATAAAAAATGGGTTGTTCTGGTAGTCGCGATGGCCAGCGACGAAACCCGCTTTGTTCAACCAATTTAAGTTCGTTAGGGCCAGTTGGGCGAAAGAGTGTTACTGTTTCTTTAACCATGTTTTATAACCACTGCCTCGGCTGGGCTTGTCCATTGTTTAGCAATCGGCATACGACGTCCGGTGCCGAACGATTTTTTATGCACGCGGATAATCGGCGGTGCTTGCCGGCGTTTGAACTCCGCGATATCCACCATGCGCAGCACGCGATCGATATCGATATCGGGATAACGCACTATCAGCGCACTGTTGTCTTCGATCTCTTGTGCGCTCAACAAATCGCGCTCGACGTACAAACGCAAAATAGCATCCAGTACCGGATACGGCAGTAACGAATCCTGATCGGTTTGGCCTTCGAACAACTCGGCAGAAGGTG
>CAZYUS010000261.1:840-1759 GCA_964650615.1 uncultured Pseudomonadaceae bacterium
ATGCACATTGACGATCCCCAACCGCGGGATATCAATGATGGATTGCGGAATGATTTCGCGACCGTGTTTTTCGTTCACATAACGTGCGAGTGCATACACTTCCATTTTATAAAGATCGCCAATCAAGTTGAGACCGCCGTTCATATCACCATAAAGCGTTGCGTATCCAACCGACATTTCACTCTTGTTTCCAGTTGACAACACCAAGTTACCGTGATGATTGGAATACTCCATCAAGATGCGGCCACGAATGCGCGCTTGCATATTCTCTTGTGTCAGTCGTGATGGAGCATGGCCAAACGCTGTCGTGAAATCATCGATGGCTTGTTTGAACTGCGCCTCAATCGGTGCGTTAAACAGTTTGATGCCGAGGTTGCGACACAACACTTCCGAGTCACCAACACTGCCTTGAGACGAATAACGCGATGGCATCGTAATTGCCGCGACATGCTCAGCGCCCAATGCATCGCGTGCGAGTGCCAAGGTCAATGCACTGTCGATGCCTCCGCTGGAACCAACGACTACCGAACGGAAACCACATTTTTCAACATAATCGCGCAGCCCCATTACGATTTGATCGTAATAGAACGCGGAATCGCTCGGTGCGTTGAACGTGGCCGGTGCTGTGGTTTGAATTCCTGTTTCCGCATCAAACACTAGCGATGCTTCGTCTTCGGCGAACGCTTTCATCTGAACACGAAGCTGACCTTTTTCGTCGGTAACAAAGCTATTGCCATCAAAAACGATCTCGTCATTACCACCGACTTGATTCACATACACCAGCGGGATCTGATACTTGGCGCTGAGCTTCTGAAAACGCATCAATCGCTCGCTGTGTTTGTGCAAGTTCGATGGCGAGGCATTGATGCTGACGATAAAGTCGGGGTTTTCGCGGGCCAGCAGTTTGATCGGCATCATT
>CAZYUS010000262.1:0-1756 GCA_964650615.1 uncultured Pseudomonadaceae bacterium
CTATTACAAGATGGATTGGGAGTTGCGCATGGCTGATCCCATCACCGGTGCCAGTGCCAGCCAACCGACACTCGGATCACGTTTAACCTTGTGGTTGCACGGCCATCGTGACGAGGCCAAACGCAGTTGGCTGGATCTGTGGCGCTCGCCGCTCAATGCGTTGATGACGCTGTTGGTGATCGGTGTCGCCTTGGCGTTACCGGCCACCTTGCAAGTGGCGCTGAAAAACGGTCAGCAGGTGGCCGGCGGCATCGCACAAAGCACACAAATTACCTTGTATTTGCACCACCGCGTCAGTGAAAGCAGCGGGCGTCAATTAAGTGATCGCTTGGCCACCGACCCCGCAATTGAAACAACGCATTACATCACACGCGAACAAGCCTTAAGCGAATTTAAAACCGCCTCCGGTTTTGGTGAAGCGCTCAATTATTTGAATGATAATCCGCTACCGGCGGTGATTATTGTCACCCCAAAATCGGAATATAAAACGCCGGAACAGGCCGGCTTTTTATTGTCCAAATTGCGCGCTCTGCCCGATATCGAGCAGGCCCAGTTGGACATGGATTGGCTGCGCAAATTACAGGCGCTAATGCAAACCGGGCAACGCGCCGTGATCGTGTTATCGGTATTACTCGGGTTGGCGGTCATTTTGATCGTGGGCAATACCATTCGCCTTGCGATTCAAAATCGTCGCACCGAAATTGAAATTTTTAAATTAGTGGGGGCCACCGATGCGTTTATTCGACGTCCGTTTTTATACAACGGTTTATGGTTCGGTTTGGTCGGCGGCGTATTGGCGTGGATGATGGTCGTCATTGCGCTGATGTGGTTGGATAGTCCAGTGCATGATTTGGCCGGTTTGTATGACTCCGATTATCGCGTCAGCGGATTAAACAGCGAAGACGTTTTGCGCTTACTCGGATTTGGAACCTTACTCGGATTGGGCGGCTCGCTGATCTCGGTCAATCGTCATTTACGCGAAATCGAACCCCGTTGAGCGGCGCCGATAAACATTTTATCAGCGCGCAACAGTTGCTCGTTGATTCCTTTAAATTGGCCGATCTAATTTATCGCAGCAATTTTCGGCCTCATTTTATTGTCGGTTTATGGCGCGGCGGCGCACCCATCGGCATTGCGGTTCAAGAGTATTTTGAATACCGCCACCTTCCGACCAATCACATTGCCGTGCGCACGTCGAGCTATCGCGGTATTGATGACGCCAGCACCACGATCGCGGTACACGGTTTGCACTATTTGATCGAACATTGTCGCAGCGACGAAAGTCTGTTGATCGTCGATGACGTATTCGACAGCGGACGCAGCGTGTTAGCGGTTATTGAACAGATCCGCGTAAACGCAGGCGACAACACCCCACACGATATCCGTATTGCCTGCCCGTGGTACAAACCAGCGCGACGACAAGTGCCGCAGGTTCCTGACTATTTCCTTCATCAAAGCGATAAGTGGCTGGTGTTCCCGCATGAGTTGCAAGGCTTGAGCCGCGACGAGATCCGTGACGGAAAGCCCGAACTCGCGAGCATTCAATCGCTGTTTGATCGCGCGTGAACGGCCCTCGCAGCGACGCGTCAGGTGACGCGCTGGGCCGAATCTCACGTGGTAATCCGTCACCACTGCGGCACAAGGCAAAGCGGGTGAGGATAGCGCGCCGCAAAACATCATCAGCGGTCGCAACACTCACCCCGCGTAATGCCTACCAACACATCCCCCGATCTTTCCTCGGTTACTACTTTGTAAC
>CAZYUS010000263.1:0-1737 GCA_964650615.1 uncultured Pseudomonadaceae bacterium
CATCAACACGCCAATCTCGATCCGCTTGGTTTGTGGAAACAAGAGCACGTTGAAGATTTAAGTCTGGAATATCACGGCTTATCCGAGCGTGATTTTGACACGACTTTTCGCAGTACCTTATACGGTCCACAAGAACGCACGCTTGGCGATATTTACAAACACCTCACGGAAACCTATTGCAGTTCGATTGGCGTGGAATCGTCCTACATCACCAACCAACACGAAAAGATCTGGATCCGCGAACGAATGGAAGCGGCTCGTGGTCGCCCGACGTTAACGCCGGAACAACGCAAACGCCTGTTGCACGGTTTGACCGCCGCTGAAGGGCTTGAGCGTTATTTAGGCGCAAAATTCCCCGGTGCTAAGCGCTTCTCGTTAGAAGGCGGTGATGCCTTTATTCCGCTGATGGATACCATGATTCAGGCTGCTGGTTCGCACGGTGTCAAGGACATCGTTATCGGTATGGCACACCGTGGCCGCTTGAACGTTTTAGTTAATATTCTCGGTAAAGAACCGGCGGCACTTTTTGATGAATTCGCCGGGAAACATGATCACCACGAAGGTTCGGGTGATGTGAAATATCACATGGGATTTTCGTCCGACTGCCACACACCGGGCGGCAAAGTTCATTTGGCGTTAGCTTTCAATCCGTCACATTTAGAAATTGTTTCGCCGGTTGTTAATGGCTCGGTACGTGCGCGCATGGAGCGTCGCGGCGATAACAATCGCGAACAAGTTTTAGCGGTTGCGATTCACGGTGACTCGGCTTTCACTGGCCAAGGCGTGGTGATGGAAACCTTTAATATGTCGCAGACTCGTGCCTACGGCACCGGCGGCACGATGCATATCGTGATCAATAATCAGGTGGGCTTTACCACCTCGCGCGCCGACGATGTGCGCTCGACATCGTATTGCACCGACGTGGCAAAAATGGTGCAAGCACCCATTTTCCATGTAAACGCCGACGACGTCGAAGCGGTGCATTTCGTTACCCAATTAGCGGTCGATTATCGCCAGAAATTCCATAAAGATGTCGTCATCGATCTGGTTTGTTATCGTCGTTGGGGTCATAACGAAGCCGATGAGCCAACGGCTACGCAACCGGTAATGTACCGCGAAATTAAAGCGCGCGAAACCGCACGCCAGATTTATGCCGAATGGTTGCAAGCCGAAAATGTTTTGTCAGCGGCTGACGCGAAAGCCGTGGTTGACGACTACCGTAAAAAACTCGACGCCGGACAACAAGTTGCCCTCGACGTCGTGCCGATGGTCAAGCACGAATTCACCGTCGATTGGTCACCTTATATCGGTCAAAAATGGACCGCTGCCGCCGACACGACCGTTGCGATTGATAAATTAAAAGCGCTCGGCGCAAGAATTGTCGATATTCCAACCGAACACACATTGCAACCGCGTGTCGCCAAAATTATTGACGATCGCCGCAAAATGGTGACCGGCGATTTACCGATCGATTGGGGCTGCGCAGAAACATTAGCGTACGCCAGTTTGGTCGATTCCGGATTTCACATCCGTATTTCTGGACAGGATTGCGGTCGCGGTACGTTTTTCCATCGCCACGCCGTCTTACATGATCAAAATACCGGCGCAACATACGAACCGTTAAAAAACATCCGTGCCGATCAAGGTCGTTTTAATGTGATTGATTCGGTGCTGTCCGAAGAAGCAGTGCTCGCATTTGAATATGGCTTTTCTACAACGGACCCCAGCGCGTTGGTC
>CAZYUS010000264.1:0-1704 GCA_964650615.1 uncultured Pseudomonadaceae bacterium
TTTTCGTCTTGATTTAAACTGGAAGCGGGGGTGGCGTTAATCGCGATGGTTTGCGGTTTATGCGCGCAGCCAATCGACAAAAACGAGACAAAAATAAACGTAAAACACCGAATCTTTCCGTGCATGATGAATCCCTAAAATAATCCTATTCATGAAATAAACGCTGATATTTTTGTCCGCATCAGCAGTGAGAGCAGCATAAACGGCAAAGTCAAATAATGGGAACCTCTCTAATGTGATGCAGTTCGCACAATCGAAATTATGCAATCGTGGCAGACGGATTTGTCGTGGCGGTAAATCGCTAGCGTTTGCGTTGGATCGTCACAAGGTCTGACCGAATCGGTGTCTTAATCACACATTTCATTTAATTAATGTCAGTCAATTCCTACGGCGCATCATCGAATTGTCGATCGCGTCACATTCGATATTTTGATGAATTGGCGCAATTCGTTCGAAATTGACTCGAAGTAGCACTTAATCACAAAAACGTGATTTGCATGCCAACTGGGTTTGACCTGAATTTAGCCTTTCGAACAGAATGCCCTTCATTCGAGTCACGTATGACCGATGTATTTTTCGGGAACTAAAAAGGAGTAGTCATTGCCATGAGCGGCCGTTTCCATTGGTTATGGAATGCCTATGTTATTACCGCATTTACGGCGGTTTTATCCGGTATTGCGTTATTTGCTTTGCTTTATCTTTTTCATGTGTCGTGGCACCTGATCTTACTTTCTGAAGCCATCGTATTTCTGATCACCGCGATTGCGATGTTGGTGATCAAATTGCGCCGCATATATGCCGGTAATCAAATTGAAAAAGCGATAAAAAAAGAAGCGGATGCAGCAGTGCTCGCCGCGCCGAGTGAACGTCGCGGTGAAGTGCAGGTGTTACGTTCTCGCTTATTGGCCGCGATCGAAACGCTGCGAAAATCGCAGTTAGGACGTGTGCGAGGACGCGCCGCGTTGTACGAGCTGCCGTGGTATTTAATCGTGGGACACCCTGCCGCCGGAAAGAGTTCGGCGATCACGCATTCAGGATTGACATTTCCCTTTGCCGACAAGGGCAATGCAGCGGTTCAAGGGATTGGCGGCACGCGCAATTGCGATTGGTTTTTTACCACTGAAGGCGTTTTGCTTGACACCGCAGGTCGCTATACCACGATGAAAGAAGATCGTCAGGAGTGGTTGGGTTTTCTCAAATTATTAAAACGCTATCGCCGTCGTGCGCCGATAAATGGCGCGGTGGTAGTGATTAGTCTTAGTGAGATCCTTGAGCAGGGTGAAGAGGCGTTGCGGCAATATGCTCATCAGGTTCGTGAACGAATTCATGAAATGGACGCATCCTTTGGTGTCAAGGTTCCTACGTATTTTGTTTTCACCAAGTTGGATCTATTACCCGGATTTTCAGATTTTTTTGCCGATGCCAGTCAGCAAGAACAGAATAGCGTCTGGGGTTTCAGCTTTGATTTGCAACCGAGTCAACCACAAAAGGCGTTGCCGGAGCGGGTAAGTGACGAATTTGATTTGTTAGTGTCGGGTTTAGAACACTACGCCACCGAACGATTGCTTGCGACTCGAGCGCAGAGTCGACGCAGTGAATTGTTTCTGTTTCCTCGTGAATTTTCTAGTTTACGAACGGCGATAGTGCGCTTCATTAATTTGCTGATTGAAAACAACCCTTATCACGCCCAAGCGTTGGTTCGCG
>CAZYUS010000265.1:0-1597 GCA_964650615.1 uncultured Pseudomonadaceae bacterium
TGTCGCCGACATTAACCAGCAGCGAGTTAAGTCGCACAAATGACGGCGGTGCCAAACGCATCAGCAACGTTGTTACGCTCACCAACACGATACCCTTGCTTAATGTTGGTAATTGCACCAGTGCGTGCAAACGATCCGAGACGATATCTTGATGAGGTGAAAACGCATCGTAGGGCAGAGTTTCCCAATCGGGAAAGGTTAACACCGTAACATCACTGGCCAACACTTTGAGTTCGTGTTCAAGACGCGAAACCGCCGCGCTGTCAGGCAACACGACAACATGGACAACCGTTTTTTCTCGCGCACGCTGCGCAAGATACAACGCACGCGCAGCGCCGGTCAGCGTTGGTAAAACGGTGCGATAGCCGATCGTGGCTTCAGTGTTGAGGGCGGAATCAAGAAACTGGCTAAAGAGGTTGGCCATGAAAGGAACTACGAAGCCTCGAAAAGGGCGCGCATTATATCGAGCCTAGCCTTAAGGGTTAGCTGCTCCGGCCAGATAACCCCCGATTGTCGTCAACAATTATCGTTGTTACAGTGCAGCGATTAAGGGCGTTTTTATCGAATAAAAATTTCGTCCTGTTAAAAAAATCAGATTAAACCGTGCGTTTCAGGGGTGTTTAAGATGTCGCCACCACGGCCTGCTTCCGTCATGATTGTGGATGACGAACCGCTCATTCGCGTGAATTTAGCGGCGTATCTCGAAGACGAGAATTATCACGTTCGCGTGGCTTGTTCGGGCGAGCAGGCGTTGGGCTTCTTACGCGAGTATCCGGCCGACCTCGCTATCGTCGACCTGCGTCTGCCCGGTTTGGATGGCAATTCGTTCATTATGGAGGCCGCGCGGATCTGTCCTACCATGCGCTTTTTAATCCACACCGGTTCCTTGGAATATCAGGTGCCGTTCGAGTTACTACCGCTCGGCGTTAGCGCCCGCGATGTGCTGTTGAAACCGGTGGCCGATATGCAGATATTTGTAGATGAGATCCAGAGAAGATTAAGTTACGAAATAATAACTTAAATATTTTCAATTAGTTAAAGAATAAACCTAAAGTAAAACATAGTTCAATAAAACACTCCCCAATGCCGGATTCCTGTGGAATAATGCCGCCCACACAAACTGGTGTACGGGAGTTAACCACGTGGACGAAAACCGCAAAAAAGCGCTAGGTGCTGCGCTGTCCCAAATCGAAAAACAATTTGGCAAAGGCACCGTGATGCGTCTCGGTGATCAGCTCGCGGTGCGCGACGTTCAGGTCGTTTCGACCGGGTCGCTGGGGCTCGACATTGCCCTTGGCATCGGCGGTTTACCGCGCGGCCGTATCGTCGAGATCTACGGTCCCGAATCATCCGGTAAAACCACCCTGACATTACAGACCATTGCCTCCTGCCAAAAGGCCGGAGGCGTCGCCGCATTTGTCGATGCCGAACATGCACTCGATCCGGTTTACGCCGAAAAACTGGGGGTCAATATCGACGACTTGTTGGTATCCCAGCCCGATACCGGCGAACAGGCGCTTGAAATCGCCGACATGCTGGTGCGTTCCGGCGCGGTTGATATCGTAGTCGTCGATTCGGTGGCGGCACTGACGCCAAA